>QBLV01000014.1 GCA_003241815.1 Hyphomicrobiales bacterium
CCGCCGCCCCCCTGCCGCGCGCCTATCAGTGGGCCGACGGCTCGGCCTATGTGAATCATGTCGAACTGGTCCGCCGGGCGCGCGGGGCCGAAATGCCCGCCAGCTTCTGGACCGATCCCCTGATGTACCAGGGCGGCTCCGACGGCTTCCTGGCGCCCCGCGATCCCATCCCCCTGGCCGACCCCGCCTGGGGCTGCGACCTTGAGGCCGAGATCGTGGTCGTGACCGGCGACGTGCCCCAGGGCGCAACGCGGGACGAGGCCCTGGCCGCGATCCGCCTGGTCGGCCTGGTCAACGACGTCTCCCTGCGCAACCTGATCCCCGCCGAACTGGCCAAGGGCTTCGGCTTCGTCCAGTCCAAGCCCGCCAGCGCCCTCTCGCCCGTCTTCGTGACGCCGGATGCGCTGGGCGACCGCTTCAGGGACGGCAAGCTGCACGGCGAACTGACCGTCCAGCTGAACGGCCAGCCCTTCGGCCGCGCCGACGCGGGCGTGGACATGACCTTCGACTTCGGGGCCCTGATCGCCCATCTGGCCAAGACCCGGTCCCTGTCGGCCGGGACGATCATCGGTTCAGGCACGGTCTCCAACCGCGACGCCGACGGCGGCCCCGGCAAGCCGGTCGCCGAGGGCGGCCTGGGCTATTCCTGCATCGCCGAGGTCCGCACGGTCGAGACGATCCTGCGCGGCGCCGCCGAGACCCCCTTCCTGGCCCATGGCGACACGGTCCGGATAGAGATGATGGACGACCAGCATCGTTCGATCTTCGGGGCCATCGAGCAGACGGTGGAGCCGCTTCCGCGCGACGCCTGACCACGCCGGATTGACCGATGTCGGCCTCGGGGGAGGCCTGGAGGACGACATGCCGCCCGAGAAACTCATACCGCTGCTGGTCTTCCCGGCCGTGCTGGTCCTGGTGCTGCTGAAGAACCGGCGCAAGCGACCGTTGAAGCCGCAGTTCCTGTGGATCATGCCCGCCATCGTCGTGCCCCTGATCGGGCTCGGCATCTGGGGCTCGACCTACAGTCCTCGCGCCGTACACGCGCCGTTCGGCCCCGGCGCCTGGGCCGTGCTGGCCATCGGCGCCGTCCTGGGCGGCCTGGCCGGCTGGTATCGCGGCAAGACCGTCACCATAGAGAAGGAGCCGGACGGTTCGCTGATGGCCCAGGCTTCGCCGCTGGGCTTGATCCTGCTGGTCGTGCTGTTCGCGGGCCGCGCCGGTCTGCGCGACCTGATCGAGACCCACGCCGCCGACTGGCGTCTGAACGCCATGGCCGTCACCGACGCCTTCCTGGTCTTCGCCATGGGACTGATCGTCCTGCAGCGGGTCGAGATGTACATCCGCGCCCGACGGGTGCTGGCCGGCGGGACCGACAGCCATGTCGAGGTGGCGGCATGATCGGGATTCTGGCCGCCGCCGCGCTTCAGGCCGATGCGCCGGTTGAATGGACGGCGCTCCAGCAGGACAATATTCAGGTCGCGGAGCTGGCCTATGATGTCGGCATCGCCCTCGCGGTGATCTGCCGCGACGATCAGCTAATGGTGGCGATCACGGGCCTACCGGATCCGGCGCCGGGCGCGAAGTTCCGCAAGCTGGAAGTGAATATTCCCGGCGCAGAGTTGCAGGCATCGACCTGGCGGATTCAAGGCAAGGCCACGATATCGCTCGCGCCAGCTGTTTATGCGCGACGTCTTCGAACCGCCGACCACCTCACGGTTCGGGCTCCGGCCGAGGAGGGCGAGCCAGCCCGTCGATATGAACTGGCTTTGCCTTCCGACCATCTTGCTCTGGACCAGACGCTTGAGGCCTGCGACGTTCCTTTGGTCTTGGAAACCGACCTCACCTACGACCCGACGATCTCGGCTGTGACTTGGGCGACCTCCCCTCGGATCACGCCGCCTAACCGCCTGCCTCCCGGCGGCTATGCCGAAGTGGTTCTGGAATGCACCGTAGGCGCCCGAGGCCGACCTGAAAACTGCCGCGCGATAAGAGAACAGCCCGCCAATTCCGGCTTCGCGCGTTCAGCCCTCCTGAGCATCCGAACCGGCCGACTGGGCCTTATCGACGGCGGACCGCCGCCGGTCGGCGGCGTTTTCCGGACCCGGCTCACGATAAACGTCGTCAACTGAAATCAGCCGCTTTACGCCGCCTTCGCCCTTGTGGCATGAGACCGGCTCCGCTGCGGGCGTGGTGGAATTGGTAGACGCGCTGGACTCAAAAAGAGGTTTGTCTACCAATCCACAGGAAAACACGATGAGTTGAAAACGGCGTGTTTTCAGGGGTTTGCGAGTGAAGGAGAAATGGCTGCTGATATTCGGTTTTCGCTCTAGGTGCAGTATAGGTGCAGAGAGCGCCGGCTAGAATCGGCGGCAAATGTGCGGGTGTGGTGAAACTGGTAGACGCGCCGGATTCAAAATCCGGTTCCGTAAGGAGTGTCGGTTCGATTCCGACCACCCGCACCATCCTACAAATCGAGCGTTCAGGACGCTCATCCCTGGCCTTAGGTGTGCAGTCTTGTTCGCGCTGGTCGGCCATAGGCGCGTAAGAAGACATCGACAGCCAAGCTCGCATCGGCGAGGATCTCGTGGCTTTCAAACTCCTCGCTTAGTCCGAATGCGGCCCGCCGAAAGCATTGTCCGTGACAGATGGACGTGAGGACCTGGGCGGCCTCTAGGGGATCGGCCGAGCGGAGATTGCCCTTGCTCATATGCGCCTCGAGGATCGCTGCTAGGAGGCTATGAAGGCGTGCCGGCGCGTTGCGAAAGAAAATCTGAGCGACCTCCGGAAAGCGCACAGCTTCCGCGGCGACGACGCGGCGGAGTGCCAAGGCGCTTGGAGACACAACGCTCTCGATCAGCTGCCGGCAGAACCGAAGTAGCGCCTCTTCGAGAATGTCACTCTGGTCGAGCTCAATGACCAGTTCACGTTGCAATTCCATCGATGCAGAATCGACGACATGCCTGAAGAGGTCCTCTTTAGAGGAAAAGTAGGTCCAGAGCGTCGCCTTCGATCCACCGAGGCGCTCGGCAATTTGAGACATGGATGTTCCGGAAAATCCGTTCTCCAGGAACTGCTCCTGCGCCGTCTGGATAATCGATTCACGTCGTTCAAGCCGCCGTGACTCTCTGCGACCGGGCGCCTGTCTGCTCATGAACTTCAGCCGATGATCCAAAAGATCGTGCTGAATGCCGCACAGATGACGGCTGCACCGACGACAAGCAGAACGGTGCCACCGACGCTATTGCGCGGTGAGATAAGGACGAGGAGCTCTGCCCACTTTTGGCTCCGGCGAGAGTTCATCGAAGGTCTCCTACTTGAGTGTCAGGGCCATCCAAAATGCGAGGGTAAGAACGATGGAAATCGCGAACGTCGCCAAGGCGCTTCGCTGAGCGGTCTTAAGCTCATAGCCCGCGCCGATATCCATGATGAGGTGGCGGACGCCCGACGCGAGGTGCTGGAAGAAGCACCAGCTCAAGCCGAACAGGATGAAGGTGCCAAGCCAACTCGAAGCGAAGCGGGTGAACTGTTGATAGGTGCCAGGACCTTCGGATAGCGACCACAGCCACCAGACCAGCATCGGCGCTCCGACGAACGACATCGCGCAGGCCGAGATGCGATGCATGATCGACGTCATCATCGCCGCAGGAGGGCGGTAGATTGAGGCGTGCGGTGATAACGGACGTTGCTTCTTCTCGGGCATGCTTCCTCCGTATGTTGCGAACCGCGGTAGTTGAACGGCGGCGGCGGTCGGGCTTAGGACGTGAGCGCAGCCTCCGCAGTTTCCCAGCCGCCGCCGAGGGCCTTGTAGAGAGCCGCGAGCTGCTGCAGCTGCGCTGCCTTGGCCTGAAGAGCGAGCCGATCGGCGGCGCTATAGGCGGACTGGGCTTGCAACAGCACCGTCAGGTCGTCCTCGCCGGCGGAATAGCGAGTACGAGCAAGCTGGAGAGCCTCTCGCGCGTCGTCGCGAGCTTGGTTGCGCTCGCTGGCGGTGCGTTCGGTCGACGCGAAGCGGTTGATTGCCGTTTCGCTATCAGACAGCGCATTCAAGACAGCGCGCTCGTAGCGGATCGCGGCGGCGTCTGACCGGGCGTCGGCAGCGCGAATTTGAGCGCGAATGCGACCGGCCGAGAATATTGGCCAGCGGAACGAGGGACCGACCTGGAAGCGCAGGCTGTCGCTGGCGAACAGATCGCCCGGAGTTCTGGCTTGTTGTCCAATTGCTCCGATGAGAGAGAAGCGCGGAAACAGCTCGGCAGTGGCGACGCCGACATCAGCGGTGGCGGCCGCGATCTCGCGTTCGGCCTGCCGGACATCAGGCCTTCTACGCAGGAGATCCGAGCGCAGGCCTACGGAGAAATCGAGATCGGCGGTAGGCAGCGGCGCCGGGGCCGAGAGCTGCTGATATCGTGCTTCGGGTGGCTCCCCGACCAAAACTGCCAGGCGGAAGGCGGCGGCGGCGGCGTCCGCCTCGAGCCCCGGGATGGCGCCTGCCGTTGTCCGTGCCTGGGCCTGAGCGCGTGTAAGATCGAAGCGGGAGGCCGCACCGACCCGCAAGCGGTCTGCGACGATCTGCGCGATGCTGAATTGAGCTTCGGCGTCCTCGCGCACGCTCGCTCTGAGGGCCTGCGCGGTGCGAAGGTCAATATAGGATCGAACGATTTCCCCGATGACCTGGAGGATCACGCCGCGCCGCGCTTCTTCGGCCGCCTCGACGCGCGCGTTAGCGCTTTCTACGGCGCGGCGCGTCCCGCCCCACAGATCGAGCTCCCAAGAGGCGTCGAAGCCGACGTCATAGATAGAGAACTCCGGTTCGAGCGCCGGGATCTTGCCTACAGGCAACTGCCCATTGGAGCTGAGACGGTTCTCAGTGGCCGCTCCCGCTACCCCGACTTGAGGGAATTGGCGGCCAAGAACCGCGTCTCGGTTGGCGCGGGCTTCGCGCAGGCGGGCTGCGGCCTCGTCGAGATCCTTGTTGTTCGCGATAGCCGCGTCGACGAGCTCGATCAGCACGGGATCGTTGAGCTTACGCCACCACGCAGCGTCGACCTCCGCCGTGCTGACCGGAGAGATCCAGGCATCGCGAACAGCTACGGGTGGAGCCTCAAAGTCCGGCCCAACAACGCAGGCGCTCAACAGCAGGTACGGGATGGCGACGCCGAGCGGAAGGCAACGTCGGCTAATGCTGGGAGATCTTGGCACTGGTTATTGTCCTTCATCGACGGGCGTCTCCGCCCGGCCAGCGGTCATGCCGTCGAGGAACAGCTTCACCGCAGTGCGCGCGCGGAGGTCTATTTCGGAGGGCGTGGGTACATCACCGATTTGCAGGATCGCCTGCAGGTGAATGTCTCCGTGCAGCATCGCGAGGAACCGTCGCGCGCCTGCGTCGCAATCAGCGAGCGCGATATGGCCGTCGCGAACCGCCTTCTCGAGGATCTTGGAGAGAACCGCGATTGCGCGTTTGGGCCCATGTTCGGCGTAGACCCGCGTCGCGGCTGGATATCGCTCGGCCTCAAGGACGGCGGTGTAGCAGACCTCCAAGAGCGATGGCGTCATCATCGCCTCGAGCAGATTCCGGCCGATGATGGTCAAAAGCTCACGGAACGGCAGGGAGAGCTGATCGGCGCTGACCGCCAGGGCGCTGTCGGAATGCTGACTCACAACCTTGGTGAACTGCTCGACCAAGAGATCCTCGACACCTTCGCGGCGGGTGTCCTTCTCGCGGAGCAGCTGACGGTACAGCCCGTGCGGCGTCCAGGTGAAGCTCCGCCGGCCGAGGACGAAAGCGGTGAGAACGGCGCAGTTCGACCAGCCTCGGACCTGGCTTGCGTGGCCGGGCACGGCTTCGCGCACTCTTAGGATGTCGCCTGTGCCGCCCCACCGCAGGAATTTGACCGCATCGGCTGGCGGCAAGACTGTCACCATCATGCGCGACCACCAAGGCTCGACGAGTATCCAACTCCCAGTGTTCGTCGGTCGCATCGCAAACACGTGCTTGTGCTTGCTGAATACGAAGCGGTGCCACCATTGCGCTTGCAGCCCGGGGACAAAGCAGATGATCCATTCGACGGGGGCGAGCGTGACGAGAGAGCCGTTTTCGTCGGCGCTGTTGGCAAGGTCGGCCGGGACGCCGGACACGACTTGTTGGTCGACGCTGGGGCTGTTCCTGCGACGGAGCCAAGCAGCCCGTGTTTGAGGGGTGTCGTCGCGGTCGAACATCACGCTTGCCCGCGCGCGCAGCCGTCCAGAACGAGATCGATGCTTGCGGAGACCGGCCCCGGAGCATCGACCGGCGTCGCTGGGCTCGCCGGATGCAGCATCAGCGCTTGGTAGAGAGGCTCTCGAAGCATCCCCATAAGTTGTTCGGCCGCGAGGTGCGCGTCGGATACCGACAACACGCCCAAGGCATGGGCTCGCGAGAAGAACTTCCGAAGTTCGAGGGCAACCGAAGCGGGACCCGCATCGTAGACGCGTTTGCGCAGATCCGGACTGCGCGCGCCTTCCGCCATCATCAGCCGCACCAAGGCGATGATAGAGCTCGAATATTCCCGCCACGCGTGGGTGCCAAATTCAGTCAGCACACGCCGCACCAAATCGAGATCGTCGATCCGCTGAGACTGAGTTAGAGGCGTGGTGAGGTAGGCCGCTTTGCGTTCCGCGATCGCGACGAGCAGGTCGTCAATGCAGCCGAACGCGGAGCGAATCTCCTCGTGCGAATAGCCCTCTCGTTCGAGGACAGGATCAAGACCGAGCAGTGTGCCATGTGGATCTTCGAGGCTCAGGGTGAGCGAATGCAGCATCGCGTCGCGATGCTCAGAACCGATGGCGGGGTTGGTGGTGGATTTGCTGGGCACGTTAGACTCCTCCCTCCGGTGAGAGCCGCGCACGACGCGCCTTGCCCGCGCGCGAGAGAGCGATCTTGATCGCGATAAGCACAGGCGCGGCGATCACGAAGAGCAGGGCTACTGCATTGAAGGCCGTGTTGAAGGCGATGACAGTGGACTGTCCGCCGACAGCCCGCCCTAGAAGCAGCGACGCTGCCTGACTTGCTGCAGCGGCGTCCATGCCACGTCCGATCAGCATCGCAGTTGTGGCGGCGAGGCGCTCGGCAACGGCCGGAGTGCCCGCGCTGATGGATGTTCCCAAGACCGCCTGATTGCCGACGGCCTGATGATCGATGAGCGTCTGCAGTGTCGCTACGCCTATCAAACCGCCCAGTTGCCGGCCGACGTTGAACATTCCGATCCCGGACGCGACGAGATGCTTGGGCAAGCTGCCGAACGCGATGAGAGTGATCGAGAGAAACAGGAATCCCAGCCCGAGGCCCCGCAACAGAATCGCGGGCATCATGTCGTCGGAGCCGCTCTGGCTGGTCGACCAGGAGAGCATCCACATCGCGACCATGATCAGCAGGATACCGAGCGGCACGGTGGCGATCGGTGGAATCTTTCGTGCCTGCATCATGAGCGCAGCGAGTAGAAGCGCTCCGATGAAAAGACCGCCGCTCGGAAGGAGCAGTTGCCCCGCGTCGGTTGGCGTGAACGCTAGAACGGTAACCGCGAATGCCGGAATAAGAAAGGCGCTCCCAAAGAGCGCGGCACCCGCGACAAAACTGACGACGAAGGCAAAAGCGAAGTCGTCGGTCTTGAAAGCGCCGAACTGAAGCAGGGTTTGCTGTCTCGTCGTGACCTGGCGCACGAGGAAAGCAACGAACGCGGTAACGGCTGCGATCGTCAGCCAGACGATGCGGGGCTCATCGAACCAGTTCCATCGGCTTCCCTGACTACAGATGTAGGTCACACAGCCGAGGGCGGCAGCGAGAAAAGTGAAGCCGATCCAGTCGAAAGCGCCGGCCGGCACTGCTTCATCCGATCCCGCGTCCGACATCAGGAGGAGGCCGATCGCGCCCAGCGCGATCGGAGCGTTTCCGAAGAAAATCCATGTCCAGGACTGATTGTCGAGTAGCCAGCCCTGCAGCGCGGGAGCGATCGTTGCTGGCGCCACCACCGATCCCATCGCGAAAAGCGCCTGGACGATCGGCTGCTGTTCGCGCGGGTAGGAAAAGAACAGCAGCGTCTGGCCGGCGACCAGCAGGACGCCGCCCGCGAAGCCTTGAACGACGCGGAGGGTCGTGAGCGCCCCGAGATCGACAGTGACAGCCGCGAGCGCACAGGCCGCGCCCATGATGATGGTTGCCCAGAGGACCAGCTTTCGCGGGCCGAAATACGAGATCAGCCAAGGCGCGGCGACGAAGCCTATCAGCTTGAGGCCGGTGTAGCCCATGTCGAGCCAAGCGAATTCATCGGGCGTAGCGTAGGTGTCGCCGAGGATGTCACTGCGGCCGAGCGAGAGCACCGTGCTCGCCACAGCTTCAGTGAGCGACGCGAGGAGGACCGCAGCGATGAGAATGCCGCCGCTGGACGGTATCGATTTCGGTTCGGACGTCGCTATGGCGGTCATGAGCCGCTTCCGCGCTCGATCTCCACTCGCGCGGAGAGACCGGGGACGATCCTGCCCGGCAGAGGATTGTTCACGAGGCGAATCTTCACCGGCACACGCTGGACGACACGAATGAAGTTGCCGGTCGCATTGTCGGCGGGAAGCAAGCTGAAAGCCGAGCCGCTGCCCGGCGCGAAACTGTCCACGACACCTTCGAAAGTGCGATCCGGGTAGCCGTCGATCGAAATCCGAGCTCGCTGTCCGGGCCGGATGTTGGCGACTTGGGTCTCCTTGAAGTTCGCGACGAGCCAAACGTCATTGACGGGCACGATGTCGAGGAGCGGCGCACCCGGCGCGACGAGACGACCGACGCGGACCTGACGATTTCCCACCACTCCTCCTACCGGCGCGCGCACGACGGTGCTTTCAAGGTCGAGCCTTGCGAGGTCGCGCGCAGCTTCGGCCTGTGCGACAGCAGCCACAGCCGCTTCGCGCTGCGTGCCGAGCACGGTGATCCGTTCTTGCTGAGCATCGACGGTTGCGGAGGCGGCCGCCACGCCGGCTTCTGCTCGTGTACGCGCCGCATCGCTTTCGTCGACCTGCGCTTGGCTGACAGCGCTCGACCGGATCAGCTCGCGGCGACGGTCGCTCGCCTTTGTGGCTAGATTCAATTCGGCGAGGGCAGCTTGCCGCTGCGCCGTCGCTTGGCGGATTGTTGCGCGCTGCAACGTCGTGTCAGCGTCGGTGTTGGCAAGGCGTGCTCTTGCTGCCTCGACATTGGCTTCAGCTTGCGCGAGGCGTGCGCGGTAGTCGCGATCATCTATTCGAAAGAGGACGTCGCCAGCTCTTACGGTCTGGTTGTCCTCGACCTCGACCGCCGTCACATAGCCCCCGACTTTCGGGGCAAGTGAGGTGATGTCGCCGCGCACGAAGGCGTTGTCTGTCGACGTCTCACCGCTCGACTTGGCCCAGGTCCATGCAACCGCGCCGAGGACGATCGCGGTGAGGCACAGCACTACGCCGATAAGCTTCTTCTTGTTGGGCCGCGCCACGCTCCGCCTCCGGTAATGGGTGTTACCATTGACCGGTACGGTAATGGACGTTACCAGTCAAGAGGCTTTGAGTGAATGAGGTGACTGGCGCGATGGTTGCAGTGAAATCGGATCGGGCTTTGGGGCGGCGTGAAGCCCTGCTGGCAGCGGCTGCCGAGGTGTTCTTCGAGCAGGGCTACGCGGCAACAAGCATTGATGCGATCATCGAGCGCGTGGGTGGCTCGAAGCGTAACATTTACAACGAATTTGGAAGCAAGGAGGGCATGTTCACGGCGCTCGTCAGCAAATTTGCCGAGGATGTCCTGTCCTCTCTAGTGATCGATGAGATCAAAGGACGAGATCTGCGCGAAACGCTGATCGCATTCGGTGAACATCTGATGGGCGCCTATATGTCGCCGGCGCTGATTGGCGTTTATCGGACAGTGGTTGCGGAAGCCAATCGGTATCCGACGCTCGGAAGGACGTTCTACGAGAACGGGCCAGCGCGGGCGACGGGGCGACTCGCGGAGGTGCTTGAAGCTGCAGAGGCGCGTGGCGAGATCGATGCCGATGACTGCTTCCGAGCCGCGAGCCATTTCGTGGGCATGATCCGCGACAACCTCCACCTTCAGGTCGTTCTCGGGCTGCGACCGCCTCCTGATGCGGATGAGGCACGCATCGCCGTCCTTTCGGCTGTCGACGTCTTCCTCAATGGAGTGGCATCACACCGGTAGCGATATCGAACGCATGGTTTCTCATTTCGCGGCCTTGGCTATTCGCGCTTTGAGCCTGGCGCGCGCGCTCGATGACCTTCCGAACGTCCTCTGCCGTCACTCCATCGCGCTGCATGACCAGCTGCACGATGGGATCGGCGAGAAGTTCATCAAGCGTGAGTTCCTTGTGGGGTTCGGCCATGAGCTCTCCCTACTCAGTTTGCTGGCAGCACCTTGAGGGGAGAGCCACATTGGGCTCTCCCCTCATCATCCTTCTGGACAAGTCAGCGGCCGTGGGCTGGGCGGTCGTGGGTGATGCCCTGAGACCGTCGCGAGGACATGAGCTGCACCGTCGCGATGGCGGCGACGCAGATGCCGATTAGAACGTGGGTCCACATCGCCGCCTGGGCAGCGCCGAAGCCGAGCGCGAACGGCGCGGCGATCGCCCAGCAGCCGAGCGCGATATTGGACCATTCCGCCCACGCACCGTAGCGACCGAGGGCGACGGCCGAGCAGCAGACGATGAGTAGGCCGACGATACCCGCGTTCCACGCCGCGGCAGGGAGTGCGCCGAACGCGAATGCCGCGCAGGCGAGACCGAGCCCGAGGAGCAGATTGGTCCACTCGAGGCCCTTGCTTGGTACTTCCGCTTTCATTTCCTACCTCCTTCTATGTGCGGTCCGGTAACGTACCGTACCACCTCCTTAACTTCGTGGGGGTGGATAGGGTTCCAGAGGGATTTCGGCGGATGGCGCAAAAGTGTCCAGGATGTCCGACGTCGCTTCGCCGGCAAGGTTCGCGCAAACGCAACGTGGGAGACGGAACCGTACCGTCTCCTGTAGATTCAACAGACACAAACGGAGGTTAGATTTGTTGGAAAATGGTCATGATCGGCGATCGGCGCAGCGACGCGAGGAAATCCTAGCAACCGCCACAGAGGTCTTTTTCGCAAAGGGCTTCTCAAGGACGTCGATCGACGACGTGTTGGAGCGTATCGGCGGTTCCAAGCGCACGCTGTACCGACACTTCCCGGGGAAGGAGGCGCTGTTCACTGCCATCGTCACTACGTTCTCGGACCGGGCTTCGAACTTTGCGCCAGTGACGCAATCGGGCGAGTTGCGGCCCCTCCTGCTTGAACTGGGGCAGCACTATCTGGAGAACCTGCTGTCGAAAGACGTCGTCGCCATGTTCCGAATGGCCGTCGCGGAAGCGCCCCACTTCCCGGAAGTAACGAAGGTCGTCTACGAGAATGGGCCAAAGCGTGCTTGTGAGCTGCTCGCGAAGAAATTTTCCGAGTACAATGTCAGCGGCAAGGAGAAGATTGAAGATCCTGCTGAAGCCGCCCAAGCGTTTCTGGCGGCGCTTCGAGGCGACCTCTTTTTCAGAGTGCTATTGACGGCCTATGAGCCGACGTCGACGCAAGTTAAGAAAAGCGTAGCTGCAGCAGCCGACCAGTTCGTCAAATCCCATGTGACGGGCGGTAAGTGAGCGTCATCCTGGAGCAGGCCCTTTCCGATTCATCGATTGGAGTAGCGCTTGTAAGGCGCAGTGCACGATCAACATGACGAGTGCGACAAGAAGCATGGACATGAGCGTGTCCGAGAGAAAGTGGGCGCCGAAGGCAATCCGATTCAGCGAAAAGGCGAGCGCCATTACAACGAATAACGCCGCTACTGCTTGTCGCGCACGACGGCGGGTCGATGGAATTATCGTCACAAGTGACAACATGGCCACCGCCGAGGCGGCCTCTCCGGACGTGAACGAGCAATTGCGGATGCATTCGGTGGAGAGTTCCCAGGCATGGGTGAACGACTTCTCCCCGCCGAAGTGGAGCACATCACGGGGCCTTGCGCGGCCCATCCCGTTCTTAAGCATCCAGTTGACCACAAGGCCGGGCCCCACGGCATACACAAGAATTGGAAATAGGAAATCGAACGCCCGCGGCTGATCCGTTCGGCTGAACATGACTAAGCCAATGACGGCAACGCAAAGTCCGCCGATCAAGATCCAGTCGTTCAATCCTCGAATTAGGGTCAGAATTTCCGATGAAGCTAGATGGAATGTTCGGGTGTCGTCGAAAAATGCTCTCGAAGCGTTCAGGTCGATCTCTGGCATCATGACGAATACCAAAGTTACAATGCTCATTGTCCCGAGCAAGACCGCTGCCCATTTGGTCGCGGAGAGCGGGAGCGCGATCGGGCGGGAGGTCGGAAATTCCATGTCGGTCGCCCCTACGCTGCCCAAAACGATAAGAAGTAGCGTGAGACATCCTTCGCCCAGACGTTGGCCATCAGCACCGAGCCCGTGAACGCTCCAAGGCTGAACCATAACCATGATGTCGCCTGGGTCACGTTCGAACGAACGATATAGGCGGTGGTGATGGAAATGGCGGAGCCGATTGCGGCCCAGATCAGCAGTCCTTCCGGACTCACGGGCTCTCCGAAATGGGTGACGTGGCTGACGTTGGAAGACGCGAAATAGACGTGCGGCACAACATTGGCAGCAGCGATTCCGCAGATCAGTAATGAGATGCCATGTGTTATTCTTACGATCTGGCCGTTCGCCATGTCACTCCGTTACATGTCTTGGACTCTATTTCTGGTGACAATATTGTAAATCCGGCGAAATTCCGGTGCGAGACGGAAAAACTGCCCTTTTATGATTGCGATTGCCGTGGGTCGCTCTCCGGAGCCGAAAGCGAAAACACCTCGCCCTCCCGGCGTGGTGTGAGGTGTTTGACTTCCTTACGTGCGAAAAAAAGCGTCGCGGCGACAAGTGTGGCGAAGATTGGCCCGGTTGCTACGTGGATCGCCGCGAGGACAGCCGGTGCGTCGGCCAAGTAGAACATCGCTTGCAAGCCGAAATTGACGACGTTGATCGCGACGGCGGTGGCTGTCGTGATTGCGTAGATCCGGGAGAGTCTTCGCTGTTCGTGCCAGTCGGCGGGACCGCCGACCACACGATTGAGCAACACGCCTGTCAGGGGTCTGCGAATGAGCAGCGAGCCAATGCAAGCGATCATGGCAGCCACGGGGATAAGCGCCGGTGCAAGAAAAAAGTCGCGGGCATCTCCGGTGATCGCCGCCACGCCAGCGCATACGGCGGCTATCACAAGCCCGATGACAGCTTGCTTGAGCGGCTCGCGGCGCAGGAGCCGGTAGAGAAACAATCCAAGAGCCGTGGCCGTCGCCCAGGCCAGTGCAAGCCATAGCGAAGAGGCGTTATTGACCACGACGAAAACAACGGATGGCACGGCAGTCGCGAGCAGCCCGATGGCGCGGGAAAGCGGTGACTTCTGTTTAGACGACATCGAAGCGCGCCATCATGTCATGATCCTCATGTTCGAGATTGTGGCAGTGAAGGAGATACCTGCCGCGATAGCCGTCGAAGCGCATGATCACCGTCACGGACTGGTCGAACTCCAGCGCTGCGGTGTCTTTCCAGCCGCCCTCATGCGGCAAGGGCGGCTTTCCATCTCGTTCGAGCACCTGGAAATTGACGAGATGCACGTGCGGAGGATGGCAGATCGTCGGAAAGATCGTCTTCTGGCGAGAGAATTTCCAAATTTCGATATCTCCGTGCCGGGGAGCAGCATCGACACGCTCGGCGTCAAAGCGCTTACCGTTCACGGTCCAGTAAATCGGCGGAAACCGGAGAGCGAGGTAAGGCTTGGCGCCGAAGACGAACTCGCGGGTGCGCACGGCATCTTCCTGCCGCAAGCGTTCAATCCGGCTGAGAGTGCGGGGGATCTCGCTTCGATCTCTTACAGGCCCGCCGAACACGTCGAACCGCATGACCTCGCTGAGAGGGCCATTGCCGCGCAGGTTGCGCAGGACGATCGACTGCCCTTCCTGGCAGGCGGCGAAGTCGACGATCACTTCGGCGCGCTCGGCCATCGCCAGAGGCAGCGTGCGAAGTGTTACCGGGGCGTCGAGCAGCCCGCCGTCGGTTGCGATCTGTGTGAAGGGCAGATCGCCTTCTAGCGCCAGCTCCAGCGGCTCGGAATTGTCAGCGTTCAGGAAGCGTAGGCGGTATTTGCGTCGCTCGACCGCAAGACGCGGCCAGGGCGCGCCGTTGACCAGCATCATGCCGCCTCCGGCCCCCATATGGCCGTCATGCTCGTAGACTAACTCGCCGGAGCTGCTCAGACGGCGAGTGAAGATCATCACTGGAATGTCGTGGTCGCCGCGCGGCAGCGGCAGGCGACCGTCTTCATCGTCATCAATGATGTAGAAGCCGACCAGGCCCATGTACGTGTTGCGGCCGGCCCCGCCCATACAATGGTCGTGATACCAGAGCGTCGCCGCTCGCTGGTCGTTCGGATAGATGTAGGTCCGCGTATTGCCGACGGTCGCCTGCAGCTTTGAAAGATCGGTGCCGGGTCCGCAGAGCGATGCCGCCAGTCCATCGAAGTTCTTCGGCAGGATGACGTCGGTCGGGAAACCGTCCGACTCGGAGGGCACACGGCCTCCATGGAGATGGACCACTGTGATCGTGTCGAGTTTGTTTGTGCAGCGGACGATTGTCGGGATGCCGCGCTTTGCGCGGATAGTGGGACCGGGAAAAATCCCGTTATAGGTCCAGGCGGTCGTTTCCAGTCCTGGAAGAATGGTGACCTTCGCCTCACGCTGCTCGATTTCATAGTGCGCGCCAGATGCATCAATCCGGCTCGGCGCCAGCACTGGCGGTATCGGCAGATCGCGGCGAAATCGAAGGCCGGGCGAGGCAAAGGTCGCACCGGTGCTGACGCATCCGCCCACGGTCGCCGCAGCACCGAGTACACTCAGGATGAGTGCGTCGCGGCGCGAGATGGCTGGATCGTGCGGGTGGATCATAAAGCGCCTCGTCTAGCGGCGCGATGCTCCTCGATTGGTTCTCGCTGCCGGCTTGTGCTGCAAGAGCTATCGCGGCAGACCACAATCCGTCCAATCGATGGTCGGTATAGCGTGGTATTTGTACAGAAAATATTGGGTAAGTTGCGGGCTATGCGCCTCCCAGGTGCAGTCCTTGGATGGTGGCCCGGACGTGCTGCACGGCGACATCAGCGTCGTGGCGAGCGTGCCAAGCGATATGAATGGGGAATTCCTCGAGCGGGATAGGCGGGGGAAAGATTGCGAAGTCTTCGCTGGAGTCGAGCGGGAGGCTCAGCGTCGGGATCACGCCGATGAAATCGGAACGTCGAACGAGCGGCGCTACCATCAGAAAACTCGGGACGACGAGCCCGATCCGGCGGTTACGGCCTAGCGCAACGAGCTTATCGTCGAGCGCCGCCCGAATTTCGCCTCGGCCGGACACGCTGACGTGCGGATAGGCAAGCCACTGGTCAAGGTCGAAGTTCTTCGCCGCCGGATGGCCCTCGCGCATGATGACTCGCCAATGCTCCCGCATCAGCTCCTCGCGCGTGATCGGCGGCGTCGCAGTGGGAAGGATGGAGATCGACAGGTCGATTGCGCCCTTGGAGAGAGCCTCAAGTGCGCCTGGTGCGCCGTGATAGGGCTGAAACACGAGATCGATCCCAGGGGCGCTTTGGGACAGCAACCCATGAAGCTGGTCCGCGACCCGGATTGCGAGATGATCCGCGGTTGAGATCCGAACGACCTTCTGGATGCTCTGCAGCGCCTCGGGCTGCAAATCGAGCAGTGCATGTGTGTCGGCAAGGAGATCCTTGAGGCGGCCGCGAAGCGCCTCGGCTACGGGTGTCAGGCGCATCGCGCCCTCCGATCTTTCGAGCAACGGGTCACCGAAAAGCTGGCGTAAGCGCCCGAGGCTAGCCGATGTCGCAGGCTGCGAGAGATTCAGCCGGATTGCGGCGCGCGAGACATGCGCTTCGTCCAGCAGGGCGTCGAGGATGACGAGGAGGTTAAGGTCGACCGAGCGCAGATTCATCCGTCCACTATAATCAAATCAGATCGCTTGGGGAGTCGGGCATCCGTTAAGGGGATATCGCAAGCATCGGTCGGAGCGACCATGATTGCTGGGGCAGATGGATTGCTGACAGCAATATTCGCCAGGCGAATGTCGGAACATAGCAAAAGCCGATTGGGAATGGCCCTCGCTGTTTGAGAGAAAAGGCTTGCTCGACCGCTCGAATTCTCTCGGCCGAAGCTGAATTCGCCGGAGAAGATAGAATGATCCAAGACGTCGTCGCGCCGATCACTACTAGCGCAGCGCAACTCGTTCAGTTGATTCGTTCAGGACAGATGTCGGCGACCGAAGCGGTCGAAGAAGCGATCGGCAGGGTGAAGGTGCGAAACGCCTCCCTCAACGCCGTCGTTCACTTCGATCCGCAAGCGGCGCTGGAGTCTGCGCGTGTCATCGAGGCACGCCTCCGTGTGGGCGACCCCGTCGGCTGCCTGGCCGGCGTGCCGACCATGACGACCGATTTGTTCAGCAGCTATCCTGGGTGGCCCGGCACGCTTGGCGGCATTCCGACGATCCGGAATATCGGCACGAATTGTTCGCTCTATCCGAAGCGGATGGAAGCCGCCGGCGCGGTGCTGCTCGGATACACGAATTCCTCGCCGCTTGGCTTTACGTCGGTTTGTGATAACCGCGCATTCGGTCCGACCGCCAATCCCTTCGATCTGACGCGCAACAGCGGCGCGGCAGCAGGCGGCAGTGCCGCGGCAGTGGCCGGCGGGCTGGTGCCGATCGCCGGAGCTCTCGATGGCGGGGGATGGATCCGGACGGCGGCGGCATGGTGCGGCGTCTTCGGATTTCAGGCATCGCACGGCCGCATCGCTCGCATCACGCGCCCGAGTGCCTTCGAGGTGTCTCCTTTCGCCTATGACGGTGCGATCACACGTACCGTGGAGGACGCTGCGCTCGCGCTCAACGCGCTTGTTGGATATGAGCGCGAGGATCCCTTCAGTGTCGCCTCCGGTATCGACTGGACGCGCGCGCTCACCACTTCGATCAACGGCTCCCGGATCGGCTTCGCGCCAAGGCTGGGCGGCTTTCCCGTCGATCCCGGGATTTGCGAAGTCCTGACCGACGCTATTGCTGCGCTGGAAGCGCAGGGCGCGCGCGTTGTCCCTCTTGAGATCGAATTTTCCCATTCGCCTGACGAGATCAGCGCCGCCTGGCGGCGGATGGTGTCAATGCGCATGTCGGGCGCGATCAATGGCCTCAAAAGGCGCGGCATCGATCTCGCCAAGGACTTTCGAGATCAGATACCGGCGGATGTCTGGGCCTCGGTCGAGCAGGCCCAGTCGCTCGGCATTGCCGGCATGCAGCGAGACCAGCAGATCCGCACGGCGGTCTACGATGGGATCAACCGCGCCCTCGCGGATGTCGATGTGATCGCCTGCCCGTCGGCAGGTGCGCCACCGGTGGCGAACGGTTCGCGCGGCGGCACGGGCGGCCCAACAGAAGTCGATGGTTTCAACGTCGATCCGGTTGTGGGTTGGTGCTTGGGCTTCCTTACGAACTTCTCGGGTCATCCCTCGGCTTCGCTACCGGCCGGCTTCGCCGACGGGCTGCCGGTCGGTCTGCAACTGATTGGCCAGAGGCATGGCGATTTCCCGCTCCTATCGATCTGCGCCGCATTCGAGGCGGCGCGGCCTTGGGCGGCCTCCTACGATCGATGCGACGCCAGGACCATCGGTGTTGCGTGAGAGCCCAAAGGCTCTGCGCCGTGTCTCCCGCGAGGTGCCTCGCCCCCCGTCGCCTCGCGGGAGACCTTTCGTCCGTCCAGTAGGAGTAGCGCCGTGAGGAACGCGAGCACCCGGATTTCCGGCCTTCGTCTTCGACTGAAACCGCTTTGCTACCATGCCTCGCGCATCCTGCTCGGCCTCCTGTTCGTGGCCAGCGGAGCAGACGGCTTCTACTTTCTCGCAACCGGCGAGAACTTCATTCATCCGCCGACGTCGCCGGCCGGCATGGCCTTTGAGGAGGCATTGCTGGCGACCGGCTTCATGTGGCCGCTTGTCAAGATCATGAACTTGATCGGCGGTGCGAGCCTGCTGCTCAGCTTTAAGCCAGCGTTCGGCTTGGCGATCATCATGCCGGCGATCACCGTGATCACCCTGTTTCACCTGATCCTCAATCCCGCTGGCATCGCCATCGCGGCTGTCATGGACCTGACTGCGGCCACGCTCGCCTATGCCTACCGGCGTCAATACGCGGCGATGCTCGCCTAGCGGCGGTCGTCATCCCAGCATTTTCGACGCGCTGCGCATGAGGCGAGGCGCGCGCTACTTCAGGAAGGTCCTTGTGATGCAGAGACACCAATTTTCTGCAATGGCTGCTGCATGTCTGCTGCTCACCTCGGGTGAAGCCAGAGCCGATGACAAAGAGCCGCGCAGTGATGACCGGGCCTACAGCCTGAGCGTCGGTCCTGGCGCCGGCGTGATCCCGACCTTCCAAGGGTCGGACAAATCCAGGGTGATCCCCTTGCCGCTCATCGATGGGCGGTATGGTCGCTTCTTCATCGACACCTCGGAAGGGATCGGCGTCGACATTCTCCGTGACGACACATTTCGCGTTGGCGCCAGCCTCACTTATGTGCCGGGCTACGACAAAGACGATGTGCCAGCGGGCATCGAGGGGATCGCGGACACCGCTGGCGCGCGCGTATTCGGCAGCGCCCGGATCGACCGCTTCACCTTTTCGCTCGGGGCCACCCAGTCGATCGGCGGCGCCAAGGGGCTCGTCGCAGACGCAGCGCTTTCCTACTACCTGCCGGTGACGCCGAACTTCGCGCTCATCCCCTCCGTCGGCACGACGTGGGCGGATGGAAAATATATGGACAACTACTTCGGCATTAGCGCCGGAGAGGCGACTGCTTCAGGATTGCCGGCATTTAAAGCGAAGAGCGGGTTCAAAGATGCGTCGCTCTCGGTGACGGGAGTGTACCAGCTCTCTGATCGCTGGACGCTCACGGGGAACGTGAGCGCGAATATGCTGCTGGGCGATGCGCTGGACACGCCCCTCAACGAGGAAAAATGGAATCCGACCGGTTTCCTCGGCGTGGCGTATCGCTTCTAGCCAATCGGTTAGCCGCCGGATGGAACCCTCTCAGTGGGGGGTAGCCACGCGGCATTCTCTATTTGCTCTACAAATAAGAGATATACATTCCATCGATTAGACGGATGACGTGCGCCCGCGTAACTTAGACTTGCATACCGATTCACCCTTCGTTCGAGCGTTTGATGCCCATACCGGAGTCCATCGATATCCCGGCCCCGCCGAGGTCCCTGATCGCAAACCTGATGCTTGCCACGGCGTGGACGATCTTGGTCGGCGTCGCAGCACAGTGCGTTTTCGCCGCCCTGGTACCGCTTGAAGCGACGCAATACTGGGCGTGTCATGTGAGATTGGGAGTGGCGATAGGATGCCTGCTCGTGCTTCTCACACGGCTTGCTTTTCTGTCACGGGAGCATCGGACGGTTAGAGCGTGGCTGCTGGGTGCCTGCCTGCTTTACGCCCTCCAGATCGGTCTGGGATCAATCGTGAGGGCGCATGACGCGCCGCCCGCGCAACTGCTCCTCCTTTTCAACGATGCGCTGATCTTCGCGCTTGTAGTGGTCGCGCGCGCGAAGATCGCCCGCCAACCGGCTGTGCGCCGGATTCCAAGGTGACTCAATGAAGGTTTTGGTTATCGGCGGCGGGCTGGGCGGCCTATGCCTCGCCCAAGGACTGCGACAGGCCGGTCTGCATGTCTCCGTGTTCGAGCGGCAGGTCAGCCCTTCGGAGAATCTCGCCGGCTACGGAATTCATATTAACCGACATGGTCAACAGGCGCTCAAGGCCTGCCTCCCATCCGAGGGATGGTCGAGGTTCCGCGAACTCAGCACTAGTGCGGGGACCAAGTTGCACTTTCGCGATGAACAATTGCGTCGTCTCGCGACCCGTGATGAAGCAATCTTGTCGGGCCGGCCTGCCAGTGAAGTCGAACTGCGAGGCGTGGGTCGAATCGAGCTTCGAGAGATCCTGCTCGCGGGACTGATGGAGAGGAGCGACCCCGTCGTCCACTGGGGCAAGACCTTCACGCACTACGAACTTATCGCCGACAATCGCGTCCGCGCGCACTTCGACGACGGTAGCGCTGCGGAAGGCGACCTGCTGGTCGGTGCCGACGCGAGCCATTCGAAGGTCCGGCAGCAATATCTCCCCGATGTTCGTCGCCTTGAGTTGGGTATCCTGGCGATCGCGGGCCGGTATCTCCTCGACGACGTGCAAACAGCAGCGCTGCCTCCCGAATTGACCGACGGTTCCCTCAACAACGTCGTTCCTGCAGGTCCAGGATGGATGTTCGTTGCGGCCTGGCGCTCTCGTTCCGCCGACGTCGGGGGCAAACAGCAGGACGCCCAGAATTATGTGATGTGGGCTTATGTCACGCCGCGGTCCGAGCTGGTCGATGTTCCTCAGGACAGAGGCCCAGCGGCCTTGCAGAATTTTGTGCTGCAGCGGATCAAAGGCTGGTCCCCCGACCTCAGCAGGCTCGTGCGTGGCGCCGATCCGGAAACCGTAGCCCCTGTCCCGCTTCGGTCCATGCCGCACCTAGACGCGTGGGCGCCGAGCAACGTCACGCTGATCGGCGATGCCATCCACAACATGACACCTATGGCTGGGATTGGCGCCAACACCGCTCTTCGGGATGCGCGTGTCCTGCGTGACGCCCTGATTGATGCCGCGGCCGGCAGGCTTTCCATTGTCGATGCCGTCGGCCGCTATGAGTCCGAGATGCGAGTCTACGCGAATAGGGCGGTCGGGCTGTCGCGCAGGAATGCCGAGAACGCGAGTTCCGAGGCGGGCTTTCCTCGGCGTATGTTCCGGCTCGTCCTTCGGCTTGCCCAGGCCTTTCCCCCAGTCATGCGCGCGACGCTGGGCCGTAGCTCGAAGGAGCCCTGACGATCGGCGGTCTTTGCGCCCGATCGGACCGCGTAGAGGTTCCCAAAACTTGAGAGGGCTATGCCAGACCTATCGCTCGATCTGAGATATTTGCGATATGCGCTGGCGGCCTCGCAGCATCGTAGCTTCAGGCGCGCGGCTGCGTTCCTCAACGTCGCTCAATCGACGCTCACGCGCCGGATATTGCTGCTCGAGCACCGGGTCGGCTTTCGCATCTTCGACCGCAGCCCCTGCGGCGTTCGTCTCACGCGGGCGGGCCAACTTTTCCTAGAAGAAGCTTCGACCGGCATGCAACAGCTGGGACAAGCGGTCGAACTCGCAGCATCGGTCCACAAGGGCGAGCGGGGCGAGCTTCAGGCCGGCGTCCTCGTGCCCTTGGCGGCCGGGCGCCTGCACGTGGCGCTGAAGGAATTTCACCGGCGACATCCCGAGATTCGTGTGAGCCTGCACGAGGGCTCGTCGGACCAGAACCTTGCGCGGCTGACGACGGGGGAACTGGATGTTTCGTTCCTTCCCGGAAAGCCGAGGCTGTCGGGACACGCTTCGGCGCTGCTCTGGACCGAGAGCATCTATGTGGCCTTTCCGAGCGACCATCGGCTTGCCGAGTGCGACGAAGCGCATTGGCACGATCTCAAGGATGAGTTGTTCGTTGTGAGCCAGCAAGGCGTTGGCCCGGAAATCCGAGACTACCTCATCCGCAAGCTTTCCAGCCCTGGCTTCAGCCCTCAAATCGACGTCCACGACGTCAGTCGCGAAAGCCTGATGAATATCGTCGCGATGGGTTACGGGATCACGCTGGCCAGCGGGTCCAATCTTGGAAGCCCGCCCGGAATAGTCTTCAGGCCAATCGGCGGTGATCCGGAGCAGCTTGCCCTGACCGCTGTTTGGATGTCGCGGAATTCGAACCCCGCGCTTCAGCGTCTGCTTTTTCTCGTGAAGGAAGTGGCGTCCGGGAGTCTGCCGGAATTGGTCCGCAAGGAAGCGGGGAAAGTCGCGGTTTTCTTGCTTGGACTCCAGAGCCTCACCCAGTCTTGTCTCGGCGAGCCCGCGCGAATCCTCGGTCCGTTTGGATGAACCTCTGGACCATCGCCACGACAAGTTTCTCGGGCTCGGGAACGGTCCCACCTTCCTGCTGCGCGAGGATCTCCGCGTATTGCCGCAAGTCGCGATGAAGGGCCGCAGGCAATTCGATCGAGACCTTGACCGGCTTCTCGTCGGCCACGGGCCCCAGCTTCAACTTGGCCATGGGTCAGCCTCCATAGGGTTCGAGCACGATGTCGCGGGTGACGATGACGCGCACCGGGAATCCCGGGCGGATCGTCAGCGTCGGTGCGACATTGAGCTGCCGGCGAACGATCTGTTGACCGGCATCGTTGATCGTGTCCTGCCCGCCATTTCGGATCGCGCTAATCAGACGATCATCATCGTTGGTCGCCAGCTCCGCGCCGACGCTTAGCAAAGTCGAGAGTCCTGCCGCCTTTGCCAAGTCCCACCAGTGATAGTCGACGCCGTCCTGAAGGCCGGCGAACCCTTCGGCGTCCGCACCCGGCTGGCGCTCGAGAACGATGGAGCGGCCATTTGGAAAAATGAGCCGGTTCCAGACGAGCAACACGCGGCTTTGCCCAAACTGCACGTTGTTATCATACTGACCGATGACGCGTGTGCCTTGGGGTACGAGCAGGATGCGTCCGGTCGGAGTGTCGTAGATGTTTTCGGTGACCTGGGCGGTAATCTGGCCCGGCAAGTCGGATCTGATGCCGGTAATCAGCGCCGCCGAGATCACCGCGCCCGCCTGAAGGATGTTAGGTGACGCCGGAGCGGCGACGCGATCTGGCGCAACCGTCCGACGGTCTGCCGCTGCGTTCAGGAAGGCGTTCTGGCGGTCCTGTGCCGAAGGTGTCGTCGGTGGCGGCGCCAGCCCGAGGCTGGCCAGGTCGGTCGTCGGCGGCCCCGCCGGCGCTGCTCCCGCCGCAGCGGGTGCGCCCCGGCTTTCCGATCCGGAGAAGAGACGGCTGGTAAGCGCGGTCTCGATCTCCTGCAGCCTGCGCTGCTCCTCCGGGCTGATGCCTGGATTGGGGGTAGCGATGCCCGGTGCTGGCACGGGCCGGCCGCGGTCCTGTGCACCGACGATCGGTCGTCCGAGATCGCCAGGCAGTGGCGGCCCAAGGCGAGGCACGCCGCTGTAGTCACGCGGCAGCCCTGCGAGCCCGTCGGCGGTCGAGCGGTTCTCTGTCGAATAGAGTTCCTCGTTAGGGCGGCCGCCGTCGCGGGTCTGCAGAGCGTAGATCAGGGCGCCCCCGAGTCCGACGCTGGCGACCAGGCCGACGCCGGCGAGAACCTTTCGGGACAGCCGGGTCACGCGGGGCGGTTCTGCGCGTAGCCGCATTGGCGCGGTGCTGGCCGGCTCGCCGCTCAACGGCTTCGTGTCGTTGTCAGAGGCTTCTTCGCTGCGGGGTTCGTTGTCGCTCATGAGGCCGGCCTCCCGTCTGTGCGGGTGATACGGACGCGCCTCTGGCGATCGCCGGACCCGAAGCGCAGTTCCGCCGCGGCGAAGAGACGATCGACGATCATGTGGTGCCCGCGGACCCGAAAGTTCACCAGTTCGGACGTATTGCCCTCCGGTCCGACGACGAAGAGTGGCGGCATCTCGCCTTGGCCTATGCCGCGCGGGAATTCGATGAACACCTGTCGGCCGTCATCGAAGGCGCGCAGCGGCCGCCAGGGCGCGCGGTCGCCATCAATGGCGTATCGGAAATTGACGTTGGCGAGATCGACGCCACTCGCCACGGGTTGCGCGGCCTCTGCCTCGGCGTTCTGCCGGCGCAGCGCGATGAGCTGGTCCTGCGGATACTGCCAAGAGACCGAAGCCATATAGGTTCGCTCGGTAGAGCGAAGCTCCATATGATAGGTGCGCAGGTTGGTGTTGATGACGAGGTTTGTCATCAGCTCTGCGCGGGTGGGCTTCACGAGGATATGGATCTGGCGCGTCGCACCCGAACCGCTTTCGGTATCGCCGATGATCCAGCGCACGGTGTCGCCGGCGGCGACGGGGCCGGACCCGACGAGCTGTTCACCCGGCTGAAGGGCAATGTCGGTAATCTGACCAACGGCGGTGTAGACTTGATAGAGCGCGCCCTGCGTGAAGGGATAAACCTGCATGGAGTTGATGAAGCCGTCCCGTACTGGCTGGATACGCGCAGCGGCGTTGGCCTGGTTAACCCTCGCGGTGGGATCTGTGGGCTCGGGCGTGCGTCGGGAGGGCTCGACCCGTTGCAGCTGGCCGGGCAGCGGGAGCGGCCGCGGCAGCTCGACTACGGTGACGGGCGCTGGCGGTTCGACCGTCTGCATGGCGGGAGCCGCGTTATCGTAGGAGATCTCGGGCGGCGGGTTGGTGGTGGCGCAGCCAGCGAGCGCGGTCGTTGCCAGCAGGACCATCGGGACTGCGGCTCTGCGGAGAGCCGGGAATACGAGTGTGTGTGAAGCCGGATTTCCGGCTGTACGGAAAGACGGCTTCATTGCCCAAGCTCCCGAGACCAGTTGATGGCGTTGACGTAGATGCCGAGCGGGTTCGCCCTGAGCCGGTCGGCGTTGCGCGGGATCTGCAACACGATCGTCAGGATCGCGGTCCAGCGCGTGGTCTCGGCGAGCTGACCGTTCTCATAGCGGCGCTCGACCCAGGCGACGCGGAAGCTGTCGGGCGACGCTCGAATGACGCTGGAGACGTCGACGGCGATCTGCTGGCGGCCGACCTTGGTGAACGGGTCGTTTGACCTCGCATAGTCGTTCAGCGCCATCGCTCCGCGATCGGTCGTGAAATCATAGGCGCGCAGCCAATTCTGCCGAACGATAATGGCGTCGGCGGGTATCGAGCGGATCTGCTCGATGAAGCGCGCCAGGTGAAAGGCGATCTGCGGATCGGTCGGACGATAGTCGGCTTCGGCCGGCGCGACGGCCTGAGCCTGTCCAAGCCGATCGACCTGCACCACCCAAGGGACGATCGTTCCGCGTGCCGAATGTACGACGAGCGCGGTAGCGAACCCGGCTGACAGGATCAGCGAGCCGAAGGCCATCAGCCGCCAGTTCTTTGCCTGCACGCGCGATGCGCCGATGCGCTCGTCCCAGACCTGCGCGGCACGCTGATAGGGTGTCTCGGGCTCGGCGGCTTTGCCGTAGTGAGTGGAGGGTCGTTTGAACATTAGCGATCACCTTCGGAAAGATTGACGGAAGAGCCGCCGCCATGCGCGTCGCCGGAACGGACGGCATGGGCCGTGGCCTGGACGGCATGGGTCATGCGTTGCGAGCGGCGCATCCGCTGGGCCCAGGCCGGCGGCCCGCCAGCGTTCGCGGACCCGGGGGACGCAGCTCCGTCACCGGCGCCATCGCCACCGGCCGAGCCCATGGTGGATGAGCCGCCCGTCGCTTCGAATGCGGCCTTACCGCCGGCGTTGAAGCTGGAGCGCATGCTCTCGGCGGCACGCGAAGCGGCGCGACGGAGCGGTGAGACAGCAGCACTACCACCTGCGCGGGCGACTCCCCCGAGACCGGAAGCAACCCCGGCCGCACCAGATTGGCCGGCTGCGCCGAGGCTGTAAGCGGTAGAGGCGCCGCCTGCGACGGCTGCGCCGCCGCGAGCGGCCGCGGCCGCACCGCCGGCCAGAGCCACGCCACCGGATGCAGCGGCGCCGACGACGCCAGCGCCTGCCGCGACCATTCCGCCTGCGGCGAGGCCGGTTCCGACCGCGGCGCCGGCGCTGAGCTGGGGACCGCCGGAGACGATGCCGCTGGCGATGCCGGGGCCGAAAATGCCGAGCCCGAGTAGCGACAGCGCGGCGAGCACGATCGCCATGGCCTCGTCGATCGTCGGGTTCTGGCCGCCGAAGCCGGACGTGAACTCGGAGAAAAGTGTCGAACCGATGCCGATGATGACGGCGAGCACGAGAACCTTGATGCCGGACGAGATGACGTTGCCGAGCACGCGCTCCGCCATGAAGGCGGACTTGCCGAAGAGGCCGAAGGGGATCAGCACGAAACCGGCGAGCGTCGTCAGCTTGAATTCGATGAGCGTGACGAAGAGCTGGATGGCGAGGATGAAGAAGGCGAGCAGGACCAGCGCCCAGGCAAGGAACATGCAGGCGATCTGGATGAAGTTCTCGAAAAACGACCAGTAGCCCATCAGGCTGGAGATGGAATCGAGCAGCGGTCGGCCGGCGTCGAGGCCCGTCTGCGCAACTTTTCCGGGGCGCATGAGATCAGCGGTCGAGAAGCCGGTGCCACTCGCCTTCAGGCCGAGGCCGGCGAAGCTCTCGAAAACGATCCGGGCGAGGTTGTTCCAGTTGCCGATGATGTAGGCGAAGACGCCGACGAACAGGGTCTTCTTGACCAGCCGCGCCATGATGTCGTCGTCGGCGCCCCAGCTCCAGAACAGCGCCGCGAGCGTCACGTCGATGACGATCAGCGTCGTGGCGATGAAGGCGACTTCGCCGCTGAGCAGGCCGAACCCGCTGTCGATGTAGCGGGTGAAGACCTCGAGGAAGTGGTCGATGACGCCGGTGCCGCCCATGATGCTATCGCGCCTCGTCGAGTTGCGGAGTGTTCGGTGCGGAGGGTGTCGCGGTCGGCGCTTCGGTCCGCTGCGACTGAGGTGTGAGGCCATCGCGCGGTGGGGGTGGCATGTCCGGCAACCGCTCGGCGGGACGGGCGCCGGGCGCGAGGAAGCGCTGGCGGTTTTCCGCCCAGGCACGGCGGCATTCCGGATCGCGCGGTCCCTCTTCGCCGAGCGCCTGGCAGCGGATCAAGGCGTCCCGCAGGGGATTGGCCGGCGCCTCCGCGGCGCGGCCGGACCGCCAGGTCTCGGGCGCCTCCTCTTTCCGGGTCATCTCGATCGCGGTCGCGGTGACCGCGACAGCGACGAACACCACGGCGCCGAGTCGGGCGAGCATCTTCCCGTCCATCGCCGTGCCCTCAGTTGCCGTTCGGGAACATGCGGGCATTGCCGGGTTGGTAGCCGCTGCCCGGTGTGAGGAAGCGGCGGCGCTGCTCGCGACCCTGCTCGGCAGCGGCAGCGCGCTCGGCCTCCGATAGGCTCTGGGCGCGGCCGTTGGCAGCGACAACGGCGGTGAGGTCGGCGAGCTGCTGCGCCTGGAGCGCCAGGAGCTGATTGCCGGCCTGCGTTGCCTGCAACGCGCCCGTCGCGCCCTGGCTCTGGCCGACCAGCGCCGACATCTCGCTGCGGTTGGTGTCGATGTTGCCGACGACGCCGGCCTGCACGCGCAGGGCGTCCTGCAAGCCGCCGACGGTGTTCTGCCAGCGCTCGCGCGCCTGCGTGACGAGCGCCTGATCGGAGGCGGACATCGAGGCGTTGCCGTAGGTTGTCTGGAACGCACGGTCGATCTGCTGGACGTTGAGGGCGATGCCCTGCGCCTGTTGCAGAAGCTGCTGCGTGCGCTGGACGGACTGCTGAAGTTGCTGGAGCGAGGAGTACGGCAAGCTCGCCAGGTTGCGGGCCTGATTGATCAGCATGGTCGCTTCATTCTGAAGCTGGGTGATCTGCTGATTGACCTGCTGGAGCGTGCGCGCCGCCGTCAGCACGTTCTGCGCATAGTTGGTCGGGTCGTAGACGATCCACTGCGCGGCCGCGGGCGGCGCGAGGATCGGCGACAGCGCGAGCGGCGCGGCAAGGAGTGCGGCGGTCATGCGCAGCGCGCGCGAGCGGGAACGAACGGAACGGGTCATGGGCGTGCCTCCAGATCGGTTTGAGGGGTGACGTTGGTGAGGTTGGCGATGAGGTCGGCGGCCCAGGCGAGCCGATTTTCGGCAAGCCACTCGGCGAGAAAGCCATCGGTGCCGCTGCGGGCGTGAACCTCAGCGATCAGGGCCTGATGCTGCTTCGAAGAGGCGGCGCAGAGCGCGAGCGCCACGTCCGAAAGGCCCAGCTCGAACAGCCGGTTTCCCCTGCGGCTCTGGCAGTAATAGTCGCGCTTAGGCATCGCCCGCGCGAGGATTTCGATCTGGCGATCGTTCAGGCCGAAGCGGCGATAGATGGCGGTTATTTGCGGCTCGATCGCGCGTTCGTTGGGGAGCAGGATGCGCGTCTGGCAGCTCTCGATGATGGCCGGCGCGATCGCCGAGCCGTCGATGTCGGACAGCGACTGAGTGGCGAAGATGACGCTGGCGTTCTTCTTGCGCAGCGTCTTCAGCCATTCGCGGAGCTGCCCGGCGAAACCTTCGTCATCAAGTGCGAGCCAGCCTTCATCGACGATCAACAGCGTCGGCCGTCCGTCGAGACGGTCCTCGATGCGATGAAAGAGATAGGCGAGAACGGCGGCGGCAGCGCCGGTGCCGATCAGTCCCTCGGTCTCGAAGACCTGAACATTTGCCTCGCCCAGATGCTCGGCCTCGGCATCGAGCAGCCGGCCATAGGGGCCGCCGACACAATAAGGTCGCAGCGCCTGTTTCAGGTCGTTGGATTGAAGGAGAACGGACAGGCCCGTCAGGGTCCGTTCGCTGACGGGCGCGGAGGCCAGCGACGACAGCGCCGACCAGAGGTGCTCCTTAACCTCGGGCGTGACCGGTACGCTCTCGCGGCCCAGGATCGCGATCAGCCAGTCGGAAGCCCAGGCGCGCTCGGCGACGTCATCGATGCGGGCCAGCGGCTGGAGCGACACGCTGTCGTCGGCGCCTTCGGTCAGTCCGCCGCCGAGATCATGCCAGTCGCCCCGCATCGCGAGGGCTGCGGCCCGGATTGAACCGCCGAAGTCGAAGGCGAAGACCTGCGACTGCGGATAGCGCCGGAATTGCAGCGCCATCAGCGCCAGCAGCACCGACTTGCCGGCGCCGGTTGGGCCGACGATCAGCGTATGGCCGACATCGCCGATATGGATGGAAAGCCGGAACGGGGTCGAGCCTTCGGTCTTACCGAACAGCAGTGGGGGTGCTGCAAGGTGCTCGTCCCGTTCCGGTCCCGCCCACACCGCTGACAGCGGGATCATGTGGGCGAGATTCAGTGTCGAGATCGGCGGTTGGCGAACATTGGCGTAGACATGGCCGGGCAGCGACCCGAGCCAGGCGTCTACGGCGTTAATGGTCTCGGGCATCGCCGTGAAGTCGCGGCCCTGGATGACCTTCTCGACGAGGCGAAGCTTTTCGGCGGCGATGCGGGGATCGTCGTCCCAAACTGCAATCGTCGCCGTCACATAGGCCTGACCGGCGTAGTCGGCGCCCAGCTCCTGCAGCGCCATGTCGGCGTCGGCAGCCTTGTTAGCCGCGTCGGTGTCGACCAGGGCTGAAGCCTCGTTGGTCATCACCTCCTTGAGGATGGCCGCGATCGACTTGCGCTTAGCGAACCATTGCCGCCGGATCTTGGTCAGCAGCTTGGTGGCGTCGGTCTTGTCGAGCAGCACGGCCCGTGTCGACCAGCGATAGGGAAAGGCCAGTCGGTTCAGCTCGTCGAGGATGCCGGGCGTGGTCGCGGTCGGGAAGCCGACAATGGTGAGGATGCGCAGATGCGTATCGCCGAGGCGAGGCTCGAGGCCGCCGGTGAGCGGCTGATCGGCAAGAAGCGCATCGAGGTACATCGGCGTCTCGGGGACTCGGACGCGATGCCTCTTGGTCGAAACCGTCGAGTGCAGGTAGGTGAGCGTCTCTCCGTCATCGAGCCAGGCGCATTCGGGCATGAAGGCGTCGATGAGCTGGAGGATGCGATCAGTGCGATCGGCGAATCCGCGCAGGATCTCATGCGCATCGACGCCGGCGTGGTCGCGGCCCTCGTAGAGCCAGGTCTCGGCGCGCGCCGCATCCTCGGCCGGCGGCAGATAGAGGAAGGTCAGGAAGTAGCTGGACTCGAAATGCGCCCCGGCTTCCTCGAAGTCGGCCTTGCGTTCGGCGTCGACGAGGCCGGAGGCACTGTCGGCGAACATGCTGGCGGGATAGGTGGCGGCGCCATGGCGCTGCGCCTCGACGAAGATCGCCCAGCCTGAGCCGAGGCGACGGAAGGCGTTGTTGAGCCGGCCGGCGACTGCGACCAGCTCGGCCGGTACTGCACTGTCGAGATCTGGGCCACGAAAGCGCGCGGTGCGCTGCAGGCTGCCGTCCTTGTTCAGGACGATGCCTTCCCCGACCAAGGCGACCCAAGGGAGGTAGTCGGCGAGCCGGGTGTTGCGGTTGCGATATTCGGCGAGGTTCATCATCGGCGTCGCTCCTCAAACCGACAGGTGGCCGGGAATGCGCAGATGCTTGCGCACGACGTCGACGAACTGCGGATCGCGCTTGGCCGCCCAGACAGCCGCGAAATGCCCGACGGCCCAAAGGCCGAGACCGACCAGCCAGAGGCGCAGGCCAAGGCCGAGCGCGGCGGCCAGCGTGCCGTTGAGAATGGCGAGCGAGCGCGGGGCGCCGCCGAGCAGGATGTGCTCGGTTAGCGCGCGGTGGACTGGGACCGAGAAGCCCGGCAGCTCGCCGCCATGGTCCGCACCATCGGCCATCAGACGAGCGCTCCGCCGCCGAACGAGAAGAACGACAGGAAGAAGCTGGACGCGGCGAAGGCGATCGAAAGACCGAAGACGATCTGGATCAGCTTGCGCGCGCCGCCCGACGTGTCGCCAAAGGCGAGTGTCAGGCCGGTGATGATGATGATCATCACCGCGATGATCTTGGCGACCGGCCCCTCGATGGATTCGAGGATGGATTGCAGCGGAGCTTCCCAGGGCATCGACGAACCGGACGCGTGGGCGGCGGGCGCGAGCGCCAGCGTGAGGAAGGTGACGGACACGGCCGTTGCGATGTGGCGGCGGATGCGCAGGGCATGCTTGATCATGACGGGTCTCCTGTGAGGGGCTGGATTGCGGGAGTGACGCGGTAGTCGCCGTCGGGGCCGAGGCCCTCGATGCGGGCGAGTTCGGCCAGGCGGCGCGATGCGCCGCGGCCCGAGAGAACGGCGACGTAATCGATCGTCTCGGCGATCAGCGCGCGCGGGACGGTGACGACGGCTTCTTGGATGAGCTGCTCCATGCGGCGCAGCGCGCCGATCGCGGTCCCCGCATGGATGGTTCCGACGCCGCCGGGATGGCCGGTGCCCCAGGCCTTCAGCAGATCGAGAGCCTCGGCGCCGCGCACTTCGCCGATCGGGATGCGGTCGGGGCGCAGGCGAAGCGAGGAGCGAACAAGATCGGAGAGCGAGGCGACGCCGTCCTTGGTCCGCATGGCGACCAGATTGGGCGCCGCGCACTGCAGCTCGCGGGTGTCTTCTATCAGGACGACGCGGTCCGAGGTCTTGGACACTTCGGCCAGCAATGCGTTGGTGAGAGTTGTCTTGCCTGTGGAGGTGCCGCCGGCGACGAGGATGTTGCGTCGGTCGGCGACGGCCTGGCGCAACGTCTCGGCCTGGCCCGCGGCCATGATCCCAGCGGCGACATAATCGTCGAGCGTGAAGACAGCGACGGCGGGTTTGCGGATCGCAAAGGCCGGCGCTGAGACGACGGGAGGCAGCAGCCCCTCGAACCGCTCTCCCGTCTCGGGCAACTCGGCCGAAACCCGCGGGGCGCCGGGATGCACTTCAGCGCCGACGTGGTGGGCGACCAGGCGGATGATACGCTCGCCATCGGATGGCGACAGCAGTTCGCCCGTGTCAGAAAGCCCCTCGGAAAGCCGGTCGATCCAGAGCCGGCCATCGGGGTTGAGCATCACCTCGACGATCGCGGGGTCTTCCAGATACCGGGCGATGGCGGGGCCGAGGGCGGTGCGCAGCATGCGCGCGCCGCGAAGGATCGCCTCCGATTTCTGGTGATTGGCCGCCACGTCGTCCCCGTTCTCTTGCGGGTCCGCGATGCGCGGCCCTGGATCGGGGACGAGTAGAAGAGTCAGAAATCATGGCCTGACAACAACCGTTATGTGGTCGTCGTACTCTGGCGTACAAAGACAGGCGAACGGCGGAACGATGAGTTACTTGCCGCCCGAGCCGGACATCCTACCGGCCTGGGCGGGAGGACTATTCCGAGTCGCGGGTGATCGCGGAGGGCATGCCTCAGATCTTCATCGTCTCTGCAAGGAAGTCGACAAACGCGCGTGAAGCTGGCTTTGATGCACGACCGGCGGGGAGAACGGCGTGGACATCGACCATTCCCATTTCCCAATCGGCCAGAACGCGGACGAGGCTGCCGTGCTGCAGTTCCGGAGAGCATCCCCAGGTCGATGTCGACGCGATCCCGAGGCCAGCCACGGCGGCGGTGATGGCTGCTTCATTGACCGAGATGTTGAGAGAGGCGTCGAGACGAACGGAAACAGACTTCCCATGCGAGCGGAAGACCCAGCCATCCGGCCGCATGCCCGAGGGGCCGAGGATGACCGAATGTGAAGAGAGATCGGCTGGCTTTCTGGGCGCGCCCGCTCGCTCAAGATAGGTGGGAGACGCCACTAGCATCCGCGGAGAAGTCCCGAGCTTTCTGGCCATCATGCCGGAATCTTCAAGGACGCCAAATCGGAGAGCAACGTCGACGGCCTCGTTGATAAGATCTTGGCGGCGATCAACAAGCACGAGATCTATTCGTAGCGCTGGATGGGTCCGCATAAACGCGGGTAGCCGCGGAATGAGTTCGCGCATCGCGAAGCTGGTGGTCGCTCCCACGCGCAGCACACCTCGAAGCTCGCCGTTTCCGCGTATCTCGTGCTCAGCTTCCTCGAGGACCGTCAGTACAGGTTCCACACGAGCCAGATATTGAGCTCCCGCCTCCGTGAGAGTTACGGCGCGGGTCGAGCGGGTCAGCAGCGTAACCCCGACCTCCTTTTCCAGCGTCGCAATGATGCGGGAGACGGAGGGTTGCGACAGGCCCACTTCGCGCGCCGCGGCGCCGAAGCTCCCGGTACGAGCGACGCGGCCGAGGAGATATAGCGCGCCCAGCCTATCAGTCATTCGAAATCCGGATTTCATCTAGTTGTCTGAGCAGGCTACCCAACGAAATCCAAATGATCAATCATCCGGCGCACGATCTGCAAGTTTTAGTCAATAGATGGAGATGTCGTTGGAAGCGCAGTCCCTAATTTTCGCAGGTATTCTCATCTGGGTTTCGGTCCTTGTGCAGCATGTGAACAACATGAAGACGCGGGGCGCGCAGTTTCTGATGAGCGATCGGTCGTCTCCTCTTTCCGAGGACGGACTGACTGGTCGAGCCACACGCGCGTTGCGTAACAACATCGAGTCCGTCGCGATGTACGTGCCGATCGCCGCGGTCGCGGTCGCCATGCAGGTGTCGACGCCCGTCACCTATTGGTCGGCGCTCACCTGGATCGTCGTCCGGACGACCTTCAGTCTCGGCTATTGGCTCAAGATCAATATGCTGCGCTCGCTCTCATGGTTGGTGGGCATGATCGCCATCGCCGCGTTCGCAGTGTCGCTGCTTCAGCAGGCCGCCGCCTGAACTGACGCGGCCCGATTTTCCATCCCCCATAACCACCATCGATCACGGAGAGCGTGTGATGCCGAAGATTCTCGTCCTATACTATTCCAGCTACGGGCACATCGAGCAGATGGCCGAGTCCGTTGCTGAAGGCGCGCGCGAAGGCGGTGCCGAGGCAATCGTCAAGCGGGTGCCGGAGATCGTGCCAATCGACGTGGCCACAGCTCACGGCTTCAAGCTCGATCAGGCGGCTCCGGTCGCCGTGCCGGACGAACTGGCCGATTATGATGGGATCGTCTTCGGGATTCCGACGAGATTCGGAGGGATGGCCGCGCAGATGCGGAACTTCCTCGATCAGACCGGGGGCCTTTGGCATACCGGAAAGCTGATCGGAAAGGTCGCTTCGATCTTCACCTCATCGGCGACGCTTCACGGCGGTCAGGAGGCGACGATCTTGACGAGCATTCCCACGCTCCTTCACCACGGTATGATCTTCGTCGGCCTGCCTTACAGCAACACGGACTTGATGCAGCTTGACGAGGTGAGCGGCGGAACGCCCTACGGCGCCAGCACGCTGTCCGGGACCGACAACAAACGCCAACCGAGCGCTCGCGAGCTCGGTCTCGCCAGCGCGCAAGGCAAGTTCGTGGCGGACGTCGCGCGTCGGCAAAGCGCGGCATGATATTCGGCCCGGCGCGACGGCCAGCGCGTAGGCGCCATCAACGCCGGGCATTCGACCAATCGCCGCCTCATCTACACACGGCGGCGCTGGCAGATATCATAGTGCTGCGCCCATGGACGCACGCGCTCGAAGGCCGCACAAGCTCCCATCAGTCTCGCGTCGTCCAGACGGCGGCCGATGAGTTGCAGGCCGACAGGCAGTCCACCAACGAGGCCAGCGGGAAGTGATGCCGCCGGATTGCCTGTGAGATTGGTGAGGTAAGTTAGGCACCAGCCGATCAGCGGATCGACTTCGACCTCGTCGATACGGTCAGGGCCCAAGGTCTCGCCGTGCGGTCCATTTTCCACGGGCAAACAGGCAACGGTCGGGCAAGCGATGATATCGACGCTCAGGAGCGCCCGCTGCAATCCGTCGAACGCCGCAGTGCGCGTAAGCTGATCTTGGCGGAGGTCGAGCTCCGTCAGCGCATTGGCGCGATCGATCCACATCCAAATCTGCTCGGGGAGCTCGGCCCCGTGATCGCGGGCGAGATCCAGTCCGTTGCGCTTGAAGCGCTCGATCGCACCGGCCATTCGCATGCCGACGAGGCGGCACCAAAGCTCTGTGAGGGCTCGATGGGACGGAAGTTGCACTTCGATCGGAACGATCTCCGCCCCGAGCGTAGCGAGCGCGCTTGCCGCATCATGGACATGCTCGGCGATCTCGCGGTTGACTGGATAGATACCCAGGTCAGGCGTGAAGCCGATCCTGACGCCTGCCATTGAGCGAGATTTCGCGCCCGGCAAATCGATGTCGGCGGGCAGGCTGAACAACTCAGCCGGATCGAAGGCCATGAGCGTCTGCAAGGCGAGAGCGCCGTCCTCGACGGTGCGGGTGATCGCGCCGGTATAGGCGAAATTGGTGAGTTCAAAAGCGTTCTGCTGGGCCGCCGCGCTCGGGACTCGGCCGTACGACGGTTGGAAGCCGAAGGTATTGCACCAGGCTGAAGGAATCCTGATCGAGCCCCCACCGTCGGTGGCTCCACCGATCGGCACCATTCCATCGGCCACTGCGGCCGCGCTGCCCCCGGACGATCCCCCGCTGTTGCGGGCGGGATCAAACGGATTACGCGTCGGGCCGTGCACGGGGTTGTCGCAGGTGCCGCGGAAGCCGAAAACCGGGCTGTTGGTCGCACCGACCACGATCGCGCCGGCCTGCTCCATCTTCGTCGGGAAATAGGACGCCGACTTTTGCGGCAGAGCCTGGAGGGCGCGGATGCCGCCGAGGGTCGAGGGCCAGCCGGGATAGCTGTTGAAGAGATCCTTCATCGCGACAGGTACGCCGGCGAGAGGTCCGACGTCTTCACCCCTGGCGATGCGTTCCTCAAGGCGTTTGGCGGCGGCCAGGGCACCTTCGGGATCGACGTGGACAAAGGCGTTGAGGGAGGGGTTGCGTGTCTCGATGCGATCAAGCGCCGCGCGGACGCTTTCTGTCGGGGAGAGATCCTTGGCGCGCACACGTCGCCCAATCTCTGATGCACTTAATGTTTCGAGCGTATCCGGCATGGGTAGTCCTCATGGATAGAGGTTGATCTCAGGGTGGCATGGCTGTCGCGGTGTATGAGGTATGGTAATGTACAGTACCAGACGTATTTGAGCGAACTGCTCTTGGTCAAGAGGTGCTCCGATGCATGTCGGTCGCAGAAAGGGCTTAGACCACGGCGTCAGTCAGTGCTCGGCGGCCCGTCGATCTCTTCGGATATTTCTTGGCGGAGCTTGGGTCCGTTCGCGAGCCTGCGGCCAAGCGCCGTGACGAACGCCTCGTAGCGTTCGCCGGCTTTCGCGCGCGCTGCCTGGGCGGCAGGTTCCGGCAGCGCCGGAGTTGTGCTGAGCCAGAAGCGCACGAAGATAGCCAGTGTCTCGACCGCGATCCCGAGGTCGCGCTCCATCCGGCTAAGGCGTCGATCGACCAGGTCGAGACGTTTCGTGGTTGCCGCTTCCTGCCGTTCGGCGGCATCCGGCGAAAGGAAGGAGGCGATGCCGGCTTCCGCGATCAACGACAGTGAGTGCCCGCCTCGGGCGGCATGAGCGGCAAGTGCCCGCATGACGTCAGGTTCGAGATAGACTGAGAGCCGTTGCTTCTTGGGCGCTTTCGCCATCCCTGCCTCCCTAGAGCTCAATGCCATCGCCCGGATCGAGCGAGGCTTGGCGGGCGACCTGGCGCATGGTCTGGTTCATCCGGCTGAGGCGCGCGGAATCCTCATCGGCGTCATCTCGAGGATCGATCTCGAACTCGTTTTCGATCGGCGCCTTTCGCTCGGCCGGCGTCCCTCGACTGAGTTCAGGCTGGTGCCGGCGCTCGGAGTCCGTGGTGTCCTCCTCTTCGGAAGCGGGATCTCCGTTCGTCGCCGTCGACAAGGTCGGCCTGGCTGGAAGGGGCAGCGTGCTCCAGTCGTCAGGTCGGGCCGTGGTCGGCTTGGCGGCGTTCGGCGGCATCAGGATGCGCTCCTGGAACCGGCGATCTTCATAGTATCGCGCCTTCTTCGCGCGGATCGGCGGCGTCCCGGCTACCATGACGATCTCATCCGTTGGAGGAAGCTGCATGATCTCGCCGGGTGTCATAAGCTGCCGCGCCGTCTCCGAGCGCGACACCATCATGTGGCCCAGCCAGGGCGACAGGCGATGTCCGGCGTAGTTCTTCATGGCTCGCATCTCGGTCGCTGTGCCGAGGGCGTCGGACACACGCTTGGCCGTGCGCTCGTCATTGGTGGCGAAGCTGACGCGCACATGGCAGTTGTCGAGGATCGAGTTGTTCGGTCCGTAGGCCTTCTCGATCTGGTTCAGCGACTGCGCGATGAGGAACGCTTTCAGCCCATACCCGGCCATGAAGGCGAGAGCGCTTTCGAAGAAGTCGAGACGGCCAAGCGCCGGAAATTCATCAAGCATAAGGAGCAAGCGGTGGCGATTGCCCCTCGCCTGCAGATCCTCAGTTAACCGTCGCCCGACCTGATTGAGGATCAGACGGATGAGCGGCTTGGTGCGGTTGATGTCTGAGGGTGGGACGACGAGGTAGAGAGTCGTCGGATGCTTGCCTCCGACAATGTCGGCGATCCGCCAGTCGCAGCGCCTTGTGACCTCGGCGACGACGGGATCGCGATAGAGACCTAGGAACGACATGGCGGTCGAAAGCACCCCCGACCGTTCGTTGTCGGATTTGTTCAGTAGCTCGCGGGCGGCGCTCGCGATCACGGGATGCGGGCCCGCCTCGCCCAGGTGAGCTGTCTTCATCATTGCAGCGAGCGTCGATTCGATCGGCCGCTTCGGATCGGAGAGGAAGGCGGCGACGCCGGCCAGGGTCTTGTCGGCCTCGGCGTAGAGGACGTGCAGGATCGCGCCGACCAGCAGCGCGTGACTGGTCTTTTCCCAGTGGTTCCTCTTCTCCAGCGAGCCTTCCGGGTCGACCAGGATGTCGGCGATGTTCTGAACGTCGCGGACCTCCCACTCGCCGCGGCGCACCTCGAGCAGCGGATTGTAAGCGGCCGACTTCGCATTTGTCGGACCGAAGAGGAGCACGCGGCCATGGCGAGCGCGATAGCCGGCTGTGAGCGTCCAGTTCTCGCCCTTGATGTCGTGAACGATCGCGGAGCCTGGCCAGGTCAGGAGCGACGGAACGACGAGGCCCACGCCCTTGCCGGAACGCGTCGGCGCGAAGCACAGCACATGCTCGGGGCCGTCATGTCGAAGATAGTCGCGCTCGTGTTTGCCGAGCACGACGCCATCCGGACCGAGCAGGCCCGCAGCCTTCACCTCTTCCGGCCGCGCCCAGCGGGCCGAGCCATAGGTCTCGACGTTTTTCGCTTCGCGTGCCCGCCACACCGACATGCCGATCGCGACGGCGATGGAGATGAAGCCACCCGACGCGGCGATATAGGCGCCCTCGACGAAGATCGGCGGCGCATAGGCGTCGTAGAAATACCACCACCAGAAGAAGGCGGGCGGATAGTAGATCGGCCAGCCCGCCAGTTCGAACCAGGGCAGTCCGAGCTGAGGTTGGAAGCCGAGACGATAGGCCGTCCATTGTGTCGCGCCCCAGGTCGTCATCAACACGATCAGGAAGACGGTGAGGATCTGACCCCAGAGGATTTTCGTCGCCGACATGGCGGGGCACTCCTTTCTTGGTTGGGCTACATGCCGAGGCCGCGATTGCGGCCGAAGCTCCAGTCGACGCCGCCGCCGCCGCGCGAGACGCCGGAGACGTGCTGGCCGAGCTGACGTTCGAGAGAGGGCGACCAGGGCACGAGCTGGAAGCCGAGGCCGTCGTCGATCATGGCGAAGCGGCCGGACGCGAGTGCGAAGCGCTGGCGATAGGTGCCCGCCACATACTCGCCCGTTCCGGCTTTGGAGAATTGGCGACCGGTCTCGGCAGCGAGCTTTTCTCCGAGAGCCTCCACCTCGCGCTGTCTGAGCGTGTCGATCAGGCCGGGCGAGAAGCTGACACCGCGCGCTTGCCGCTCGCCGAGACCCTGGCCCACAAGATGCTCGGCGCGCTTGTCCAACGCCTCGCGCACTTCTGCGCCGAACCCGGCGCTACCTAGGGCCAGCGGATTTCTGGCGATCGCCTGTCTGTCGAGCCAAGTGGCGCCGGTGGCATGAATCTGTCGCTCGATGTCGAGATCTGAGCGGACGGCGAGCGCGACGCGATGATGCCCCTGTGCATCGTTGAACTTGCGCAGCTCCACGATCGAGCCCGGCGCACTATCGCCGGCAGCGTCGAGATCGGGCAGCTTGATGTGGTGGGTGCGCCCGTCGGTGCCGTCGACCACGGCGTAGGCGGTGCCCTTCAGCTCGTCGTCGAGACCGCGATCGACCAGTCGGCCGACGACAGGATCGTTGATGCTCTCGCCGGCTAGCACATAGCTGGCGGCACCGCGCTCGATACCGCGTTCCGTCAGGCCGCGATGAATGCGCTTGATGATGTCTCCACGTTCGCCGAGCTCGCGCAGCGTAGCCTCGGCATTCTCGGACACGACCCATTGGCCGGGGCCGACCAGATCAGCGAGACCGAGCGTCTCGAGCTTCCGCAGCCGGCCGACTTTCATCGCGTGGAATTCGTCCGGCTGGCGGTCGGGGTGCGGGGCAAGATCGACGACGCCGGTGCGATAGGCATCGCGGGCAAGCTGGCGGTCGAGGTTGGTCCAGCGCTCAGCCTCGATCTGGCGTTCGAGGTTTCGGCGGATCTCGTGATCGGTGCGCGGCCCGAGCTCCTGGGTGACTAGATCCTGCGCGCGGGCGCGCATGCCTTCCTTGATGTAGTCGCGGGAGATGACGAGGTCCTGGCCATCATCGGTGCGTCCGCGCAGGATGATATGGACGTGGGGATTGTCGGTGTTCCAGTGATCGACGCCGACCCAGTCGAGCTTGGTGCCGAGGTCCTTCTCCATCTGCCCCATCAGGTCGCGGGCATAGGTCTTGAGGTCGGACATCTCCGTCGCGTCCTCGGGTGAGACGATGAACCGGAAATGATGCCGGTCGTCCTGGGTTCGCTCGGCGAACGCCTTCGGATCGGCATCGTCGGTCTCGGGACCGAATAGCCGTGCATTCTCTCCATCGCGCGTCACGCCCTCGCGCTTGAGGTAGCTGAGGTGCGCGCTGAGCGGCGCGGCCCGAGCGCCATGGCGGACGACGCGAGTCTTGATGACCGTGTTGCGCGATCGGCTCGTGAGCAGCCGGTTGGCCTGGACGGTCGCGCGCTGGCCGCGCCCGAAGCGCGACCGGTTGCCCGAGCTGATCTTGCCGGAGCGCGAGACGCTGCCGCCGGCGCGCTGCGCGGCCGCCAACGCCTGCGCGATGAAGGGCCGCGCCTGCTGCGCCCGGGTCGAGCGGATGCGGCCTGGCCGGATGCGGAAATCGTCTTCGCCGCTCATGGCCGAAGTCCCGCACATCGCGCGATCGCGCGGATATCCTTGGCGAAATGACTGATGCGCAGGCTGCTCCCATCGAGCGCACCGCGCGCCAGTGCCCCATAAGTCTCTGAAAAAACACGACCGCACCAAGCCGCACATCGCCGGCTTTTATCTCGCCATCGTGCGGTTGTGCTGTCGGCTTCTCCTCTCCAGACCGCCCTTAGTCCGCCAGAACACGCCACAATGCGAAGGGGTGCGAACGCGGTCATCGCGGGCCACCGGAGACGCTGCGGGCAACGAAAAGGCCATCGGTGCGCGAAGCCACCGCATCTTGACTGCGCTCCGGGGCCGCCGCCGTGGTGGCGTCTGACTCGCCCTCAGAATGCAACGGCACGGCAGGCCCACTGCCAGCCGACTGCACGACGAAGAGCGGCGCTCGCGTCCAAGCGAGCGGATCAGCGGCCGCCACCGTGACGGGGCTGGTGAGTTCACCGCCACCGACCAGAGGCGCGAGCGTCGCGACATAGGCACGCGTTTCGGCAGGCAATGGGCGGCCAGCGAGATACTCTTCGTAGCGGCCCGGACCGGCGTTGTAGGCCGCCAGGAAGCCGGGCGATCCATAGCGATCGTGCATCTCGCGCAGATACGCAGCGCCCGCCAGGATGTTGTCGCGCGGATCGTAGGGATTGCTGCCGAGCCGGTGGCGGATGCGCAAGTCAGCCCAAGTGGCGGGCATGACCTGCATCAGGCCCATCGCGCCGGCCGACGAGATGGCGCGCACGTCGCCAGCGCTTTCGACGCGCATCACGGCGCGGATCCAAGCCTCGGGAACGCCGAACCGCTGCGCCGCCTCGGCGATAAAGGCGCCATAGGGATCGCTGCGTGGCGGCCGCTCGACCTGCGTCTGCTGGGCGTGGGCAGTGCTCACGGCCGGCGCAGCGAGGACCAGGCCGGCAAGGAGAAGGAGGGCTGCACGTCGGAGGGTGATCCTCCCTCCGACGACAGACTGATGGCGCGCGATGGTCACCGTTCAGTCCCGCTCGCCGCGCTTCGGCGGGCGATTCCAATGCAGCCCCCAGGTGGACTTGTCGTCCGCAGACAGGAACAGATTGGCGCGGATCGGATGGGCGAAGGTCGGATCGTCGAGTTGCAGCGAGACATACTCGCCGGCCTTCTCGCCGGTGCGCTTCCATCCCGCGCCGATCTCCGCGCCGGTCTCGTTGCTCATGGTGTCGAGCACATGGACGCGGAAGTCGGGTGCGTTTTCCGCATCTGATGGCTCGGCCGCGACGATGATGATGTCCTGATGCAAGGACAGCGTCGTGAGGTGGCCGATGAAGCCATCGTTCTCGCGCGCAAATTGACCGATTACGGGCATTGGTCGTCTCCTTCAGATCGCGGTGGACAGGGTCATGGGCGCGCCGTCACCGCGTCGGCGCGCGCCAAACGAAGCGGCCGTCGCCGTCCTCGTCGGTGTAGAGAGGGGTGGCTCGGCCGATTACGGTGGAGGCCGGAAGAGGGCCGAAGTAGCGGCCGTCGAGGCTGTCGCGGACCTGCCAGTTCATCAGGAACAGTTCGCCGGCCGCGACCAGTCGGCAGCCCTGCCAGACGGGGAGCGGGCGGCCGTGACGATCGCGATCGCGCGCGTCGCCCATCGGCACGCCGTCGACCGTGAGGGCAAGCCCGGTCCGGCAGACCCGCTGTCCCGGTAACGCGGCGACGCGCTTCAACAGCGGCACGCCGCGCGGGAGGTAGCCGCCATCGGACAGGAAGGTTGCGAGCGGCTCGGGCGCGTCGACGGCCACCAGATCGGTCACGTCGAGGCCGCCTGCATCGCCGATCGTGTAGAAGCCGACCGGCGTGCTGGCGGACGCGTTCCAGATCAGGCGCGGCGCGAACGAAGCGATCGAGGCGAAGCCGAGAAGGGACACGGCCGCCGTCGTGACGATGGCGTAGGAGAGCCGGGTCATGCGCCGATCTCCCGGCGCAGCAGGAAGGCGCGGTGCTGGCGCGGACCATAAGCGCGCGGCGCTTCGCCGACCGTCAGACGGTTATGGACGTGACGCCAATGGTCCGGCGAGACCTCGATCGGGTCGATGCCGCGCGCCTCGATGGCATCGACGACCTGGAGCACGCGCTCCACCTTCGGCCAGCCATCGACATGCAGCAGAACCTCTGCGCCGGGCGTCACCGTCGCGACGGTCTGGCAGGGCGCGCCACGCTCGACCGTTCGCAGGATGTCGAGCCGCGACAGCACGGTGCCGTGCTCGTTCGCCGCCCAACGCACCAGCGCGAAAACGCTGCCGGGAAGGAAGAAGAGGATGCGGCGGCGGCGATCGAGGATCTGCTCGCGCCGCTCGCGGCCAAAGCGAATCCAGTGCTCCGTCTGCTTCTCGATCCAGACGAGTTCGACCTGGGTGAGCGCTTCGGGCGGCGGCTCGGCGGTAGCACCGCCGGCGCGCATTGGCGCGGCGACAAGGCCGGTCATTGTCCTTCTCCTGACGGGGGTGGGAATTCGCGCTCGAACAGCGCGCGCAACATGTCGGCGACCGTTTGGCCGCGCTGAAAGGCGGCGATCTTGATGCGACCGCGCATGTCGGTGGTGACGTCGATCGTCAGCCGGGCCGAGTAATCCTCGGCCGCCTGGCCGCGGGCGGCGTGGCGGTCGGGCGCCTTGATCCAGTCTTCGGGATCGGCGGGACGGGCCGCAAAGCTGCGCTTCGGGGACCGTTCGCTCATGCGCCGATCCTCGCGACTTCCGCCGCGAGCGCAGCGATCTCGCGCGCGCCGGGGCAATCCTCGTCCTGCTCGGCAGCGAGCCGGCCGGTCTGCACGACATCCGCGAAGACGATGCGTTGGCCGATCGTGGTCGAGAGCAAGGGCGGGTCGTGGTCTGCCAGTGTCTCGGCAGTCTCGCGCGCCAAGACCGTGCGCGCCGCGCAGCGGTTGAGCACGAAGCGGGCGGCGAGCTGCGGGCGATAGATGCGCGCCTCGCCGAGCAGCGCGAGCATCTCGGCCGAGGCCCAGCCATCGAGCGGCGACGGCTGCACCGGGATCAGCACGAGGTCGGCCGCGAGCAGTGCCGAGCGCATGAGGCCGGCGACGCGCGGCGGGCCGTCGATGACGACATGGTCGGCGTCGCGGGCCAGCTCCGGCGCTTCACGGTGCAGCGTGTCGCGGGCCAGGCCGACGACACCGAACAACCGCTCCAGCCCCTCCCGGCTACGCTGCTGGGACCAGTCGAGCGCCGAGCCCTGCGGATCGGCGTCAATCAGCGTGACGCGCTGTCCACGGCGAGCCCATTCGCCGGCGAGGTGAAGGGCAAGCGTCGTCTTGCCGACGCCGCCCTTCTGGTTGAGCAGCGCGACGATCATGACGGTCTCCCGGCGATCGGGGACTCGTCCACAGCGGCCGAAAACGGCGGTCGCGTTAGAAAGATTCCGTAGGAATCTAGGTTAGATAAGTTACGGGGCTCGCAAGCTGCTGATTCAGCGCGAGGAATCGACGATTCCGGTCCCCGATAGCACGAGAGTCCGGTCCCCGATGGCACGATAGTGCCAGTCCCTGATAGCACGAGACGATTCACAGCTTATCCCCAGGGCGAGTTGTCGATCGGCGACGGCGGCGCGGGATGCCGAGCGCGTCGGGATCGGTCGGCACAAAGGACAGGATTTCCGGACCGCCGAGGCACTGCTCGATGGTCAGCCGGTAGCCGGGCAGCGGTTGGCGGCGAACGATGTCGCGCAGGTCGTAGGCGAAGTGCTTGAGCGGCGAGAGGCTGCCGGACTTGGCGTGGAGGTGCGGAAAATCGAAGCTCCAGCCGAACTCCTGTTTGCCGCCATGCTTGCGCACGAGGCGATAGAGCCAGCGCTCCAGCCCGCCCGTCAGACCGAAATAGTTGCGGTCGATGGTAAGCACGAGCGCGTCGTCGAGCACCGCGCCGTAGAACCAGTCGGGGACGATCAGCTCGAGGCCGAGCGGCCGGCCGCGATGGTCGGCGCGCTCCTTCCATTCGTTGATCCAGGAGAAGCGGTGCATCCGCCGTTCGGTCGGCTGGCGGATCGAGGTCGCCACCGTGGTCGATTGAAGGCGGTCGAGTGCGGCCTTCAGACGGTCGTAGTCGCGAAGCGACACGCCGCGACCGATGAAGTTGAGGATTTCGTACGGGGTTGTCGCCATCAGCCGCGACGGCCGCAGACCGACGTCGCGCGCCTCGACGATTTGCGAGGCAGCCCAGATCAGGACGTCGGCGTCCCAGATTGTGGCCATGCCGTGCTCGGGCACGGCTTCGACGCGGATCTTCACCGAGCCGGCCTTGAAGTCGATCGGCGCGAGGCGCTTCGACTTCGCGAGCGAGAAGAAGGGGTAGGCCATGAGGTCCTGCGCATCGCGCGGCGCGAGATCGCCGGGCAGCGCCCGGAACAGATCGAGCTGCGCGCGCTCATCGTGATGGTTGTGGCGAGACAACACGGCCGGTTGCCTCAGCGTGGGAAGCGGCCGGCAGCGGCGGGCGAAGCTGCCTGGCGCTTGGCCGGCAAAACGGTGCCGCCGCGCGGATCGGAAGTAGAGGTGACGAGACCGCGATCCGCCCAGGCCTGGAGGTCGTCGACGGAATAGACCACGCGACCGCCGAGCTTCCGATACGTCGGACCGGTGCCGTAAGTGCGATGCTTTTCGAGGGTGCGCTCTGAAAGACCGAGAAAGCGGGCGGCTTCCTGGGTTCTCAAGTATCGTGTCGGTAGATTGGCGGCGTTTTCGGCCATGATAGGACCTCCGTGGTCTCGCGGGCGGCCGCTGAAAGGGAGCGGCGGGTTGCGAGCACGGTGGCGAGGCGTCGGCGCCTGCGACAGAAACGAAGTTAGATAGTTATTTTCGACACCAAGGCCGCTTCAGCGAGAGCGTCTGGGGCGACGGAGAATGTTGCGGTATCCGCCGCGCACGAATGCCATGCCGTCCCTGGCGAGCCGGATCGTGGTTTCGCGAATAGGGCTTTCGATCCACGTCTTTGCGTCGTGCTTGATGTTGGGAAAGAGCTGTTCCGCAATCTGCCGGTAAGTCGCCCCTAGCTCGCGCGCGTCAACGGCGCGCAACATCTGGCGCGCGCGTCCGCGCCTCTGCCGTGTAATGCGCGGATCGGGCGGAACTCGTTTGCCGAACATCGCATGCCAAAGTCGTTCGATAGCGGTGAGGCGGTCTGGCGTCATTTCGTCGAAGATGACAAATGCACCAAGAGGGCGCGTGTCTGGCGCATCCGCTATGGCGACGTCGTAGAGCTCGCCGTGCAGAGTGAGGCGAAGCACGGTCTCATCAAGCTCGATAATGGAGTGCGCGTGAAGCGTCTCAGCGCTAACGCGGAGGCTTCCTGCAGGGCTTGGCCCGGCGATGAACGGAAGCGTCGCGGGGTCTATTTCCGGGGTCCAGAAGACCGGCTGAATAAGCGCCGAATGCTGAGGATCTACGACGAAATCGCAACCCCCATTGTTCGGCGAATTCGCGGGCGACATCCTCTGTCAACCGCCCGATAGCGACCAACTCCCGATACGACTTTCTGTAATCGGGATTTCGGCGCAGGAACTCCCAGGCAAGATCGCCCGGAGTCAATTTGTCGATATAGTCATAGGCGGCATCAGACCGCCAACTCTCATCCTCGGACATCCTCCGCGACCTCCGCGCACTGTTTTACAACGCGAGTTATGCGGCGGATACGATTCCCGGTTGAATGGATGGCGGGAAGAACCGAGTCGCCATTACGTGATGCGGATTGTGCATCACCTCAGTGCAAGCGGCCTTGTAGAAGTTGGCAAAAGCCGCTGGTCGTCATCCATTTCGCGCGATCGAGATGGTTCGTGTAGATGCGCAGAGCGCGTTCAGGATCCGCTTTCGCGTCGAGACCGAAGAGAACTTCGACGACTTCGCGCCAGTCTGCGCTTGCCGCGTCCGCGTCGAGCAGGCGGGCGTATAGTTTGAGGTGCGCCTCGTCATAGGCGGTCAGTGCGGCCCCCGCCGGCGGCTGATCCAGGAAATCGTCTTTCGTCACCACATCCCCCGGTCGCGAGATGTATCCAAATTGGAGGGAATTGTTAACCGTGATTTGATCGGAATGATGACGCAAGCCCATGATGCGAGAAGGCGTGGCGACGCCGCGACCTGTCGAACCTCAGGCTTCCTTCTTCCCCTCAACGAGCAGCACTCCCTTGCCCTGATCGGAACTCAGGAAGACGATGCCAGCGCGTTCGAACGCCCGTCTCACCTCATCACGCGTGCTCTCATAGACCTCCAGGCCACTGGAGGATTCGAGGCGCTTGAGCGCGGTCAATGATACTCGGGCCTTGTCAGCGAGCGTCTCCTGCGTCCAGCCCAGCAACGCGCGTGCGGCCCGTGATTGTCGGGCGGTGATCATGCATGATCACCTCCCACTCGGACCTACGCGCACGCCAGAACTACGACTATAATAGTCGCCCTCGCTCGGGCTGGCCACTCAAAAGCGGCTGTTTGATCAAGCGGGCGGCCAAAGCCGAGCTATCTGATTCGGTTTAGCGCGTTGGAAGAGCCCCGGCCCTTTCGGCCGGGGCCCTTCGGGCCTTAGTCGCCGCGCCGACCGTTGGGACGGGACCAGATCAGCGAGAAGGTTTCTTCGCCCTCGTCATCGAAGAGGTTGGCGTAGATCGGGGCGTTGAAGCTCGGATCGTCGAGCTTGAGGCCCAGATAGTCGCGGCCTTCGTTGGAGCGCTTGGACCATGCGGCGCCGATCTCGGCGCGGCCGACCAGGACCCGGTGGCTGGGGGCGTTCTCGCCGGTGGCGCGCTGGTCGGGGACGATGCGCACGTTCTTGGCCTGGACGCTGAGGGTGACGATTTCGCCGGTGAACTCGTTCGAGCCGGTCTTCTTGAAGGTGCCGATGGTCGCCATTGTAAGTCTCCGTTTTCCGTTCCCGAGCCCGCACCATTGCGGCCTCGATGGCGATCGGCAGGCCGGAGGCGATCGACGGCGCACCCCGAAGGGGCCTGACAGCTAAGGAGGGCTTTCTTGTCTCGCGAGGAATGGCGGCGCAGCCGGCAGGGGAAGAAAGTTTGACGCGGCTGTTGCGTCATAGGCGATCGAGGCGCAGCCGGCCTTCGGCCAGATCAGGCCATTGAAGAGGCCGTTTGGAGCGGTCGAGGTACGGTCAGATAACGGAGAAGATGCGGCCAACCCGCATCGGCAAGCCGGCGTCACGCCCTGCTCACAGGCGTCGTCTCCTCCCACCAGGCCGACGCGGCTGCATCCTGCCCCCCCGCGCCACCACGGAGATCGCGCCGTCGGATGTCCGGCGGCCGCTGAGAGATGACTCTATCCCTGCAGCGCCTCAGCGAAGACCGCCCTTCCGGGCCCAGCGCAGATCCGCGCCGCACACGCCCATCGCTCCGACATGAGACGATGGGGGCGACCGCGATCACGGCTGCCTTGATCCTACTGCCGGCAATGACGCAGGTTAGGCCCGGGCAAGGTCCCGGCCGGACAGGGCCGGAGCCGCCGCCATTCCAGCGACCCGCACGAACGCGGTGATGCCGACCGCGACCGCGCCAATGACGGAGAACGCAATCTGCCACGCGTCGGACGGCATCAGGTGCTTCACGATGCCATGGGTGGCGTGAAAGCCGGCGATCGCCGCCGGCGCAACGAAGGCAGTGGCGACGATCAGCTTCAGCCACATGGGCCGCACGAGAGTGATGAGCAGATGCCCGACGGCGAGCGTGGCCGCCGCCGCTATGGAGCCGATTAGAATGGCGCCCGGGATTCCAGCGCCCGTTCCGTGCGCCCAGGCGCCCGCGGTCACGCCGACGAACGCCGGCAGTGCAAAGACGGCCAGCGTGAACAGCAGCCAGCAAAGCATGCCGATGGCCGCGAGGGATGCAAGTATTGCGAGGATGATCATAGTGGTGGACTCCGTAAGAAAGGTCTGACGGTTGCGCCACCACCACCACCACGGCGCGCCCGAACTATAGCTGAAAATTGACTGCGCCGGGAGCGGAAATCGCGTGCGACTTCCGCGCGGCGGCGCCGGTTCGCCCCGGTCATGGGGCGAAGGGATCGATCTCATGAACGATCGCGGCGATGTCGCCGTCGTATTCACTGGCGGGCGTGACCGACAGCGTCCCGTCGCCAGCCTGGAAGATGATAATGGCTGCCATCAGCGTGGTGGCGAGGCTGAATGCGAAAGCTTGAGCTTGATTGAGGGACATCTGACCGGCTCCTGTCTTGGAGGCGGGAGGCCATCTCCCGCGCGACAGGCGCCCGATGTGTCCGGCCGGGGGCCGCAATCACCGCGCAGGCGAAGCTGGAGCGGCGGCATGCTCGCATAGCCGACCCTTTACGGGTTGATGGCGTCAGGCCAGCGGCTGGACCAAGGATTAGCGCAATGGACGCGGGTGATGGTTTCACGCCATGACCGGGCCTCGATGAAACCCCCGTTCAATGCTTTAGTTCTGTAACAGTGCTTTGCTTGAGACACTATTGCTCGTGGCGGGCTCGGCCTTGCCAGGCCAGCGATAGAATTAGAGCAAGCGCCCATGGTCCACAGATAGTGACTTTGTTACGTCTGAAGCGCACAGTGATTGCGCGAGCGTAAGCTGCACGCTTCTCGAGGTGATATGAGTACGGCAACCGAGGACGGCTCTAACGGATATGAGGCTGTCGCAGACATCTACGTTGCAGGACGAGGCACCCGTTCTCCCGTAGGCGACTCGGTCGGTGCCGCGGTCGTGAGAGCTTGGGCGAACGGCTTTCCACGCGACGCGACGGTGCTCGACCTCGGCTCCGGCCCCGGTGAACCGAGCACGAGAATTTTGCAGGAGGCCGGTCTCACCACCTATGCTGTCGATGCGTCACCGACCATGGTCGCTGCGTTCCGCGAGCGGTACCCGGGTGTGCCGATCGAGCGAAACACCGTAGAGGCCTCGGAGTTCTTCAACCGGACCTTTAGCGGCGTGCTTGCCTGGGGTCTGTTGTTCTTGCTCGACCCGGCAAGCCAAGCGCTCGTCATTGAAAAGGTGGCGCGCGCGCTAAAGCCGGAGGGGCGCTTTCTCTTCACCGCGCCCCGGGAGCCCCTTAAATGGCTGGACGGCATGACCGGGCGCCCGTCGGAATCCCTTGGTGGGCGCACATATGAGCAACTGCTACGCGATGCTGGACTCATGTGGGTGGCCGATACTGAAGACGAGGGTGGGAACCACTATTACTTTGTCGAGAAGGTCTAGATCCGATCTGCGTTTCGGATCGATTGGTGCCTTTGTGGTCATTCCTACGGGGGGACGGCGCTCAGGCGCCGCCTCCCTTCGGGCGGAAGTCGAACAGCGGGATGCCGAGCTTCCTCGCCTTGTCGGCGAGATTGTCCTGAATGCCGGTGCCGGGGAAGATGATCACTCCGATCGGCAGGATGTCGAGCATCTGATCGTTGCGCTTGAATGGTGCAGCCTTGGCGTGTTTCGTCCAGTCGGGGGCGAAGCCGACCTGCGGCACCTTGCGGGCGTCAGCCCATTTCGCCGCGATCTTCTCGGCGCCTTTGGGCGACTTGCCGTGGAGCAGCACCATGTCGGGGTGCTTGGCGTGGACCTGATCGAGCTTGGCCCAGATTAGGTGGTGATCGTTGAAGTCGAGCCCGCCAGTGAACGCGATCTTTGGACCTGCGGGCAGCAGCACCTGATTGTCGGCGCGCTTCTTGGCTGCGAGGAAGTCGCGGCTGTCGATCATCGCCGAGGTCATGTTGCGATGGCTGACCATTGATCCGCTGCGCGGTCGCCAGTTCGATCCGGTGTGGCGCTCGTAGTGTTCGGCGGCCTGGTCGCGCATCAGCTCGAAGGCGTTGCGCCGTTCGATCATGGTCTGGCCCTCGGCCGTCAGGCGTTCTAGCTCGACGGCCTTCACTTCGCTGCCGTCCTGTTCGCGCTGGCCGCGGCGCTGCGCCTGCTCATTGTCGTCCAACTCGCGCTCGATCCGTTCGTTGGCCCGGTGGAAAACGTTGACGGTCGACCAGAGGAGATCGTCGAGGTCGGGCTCGAGGCGGGTGTCTTCCAGCGTGGCGATCAGGGCGTCGAAGATGTCGGCGATGGCGCCAGCGACAAGGTCGCCCTCCGGAAGCGGTCGTGGATCGGGTTCATCCGTGAAGGGACGGTAGCCGTAAAGCTGGAGTTCGCTCAGGACATGGTCGGTGGGGGAAGAGGCGTGGTGCGGTTCGTAGTCGTCGTGCTCGCTCATGGGATGCTCCGTCGGTTCGACCGCGACCCTCGCGGCCTTCATGGCGACGAAAGCCGGCGGGCGGGCCGGGCCTGCACCCGCAGCGAAGCGGAGGGCCGGAGCGCAGCGGAGGATGACGAAGGCGGGCTATTTTGCCTCGCGATGGAAAGCGGCCTCTGGCCGCGCCGGAAAATAGTCCACCGCAGGCATTGCGGGTCCGGGCCGTTTGCTGGCCGATCGCCCTCTCGAAGGCCGGGGCGCGGTTCTCTCCGACCTGGGGATTATCCGAGCGACGACGACAACGGCGCTCCCGCCGTCTGCCTTCTCCTGCCGGCCTATGCCGCCAGCGCCATGAAGCGTGCGACGTCCTGTGGCGCGATCTGCGCCTGGGCCGCTGCCCGGAGGCTGTCCAAACCCGCCACGCGGAGATCCTCGTTGAAATCGCCCAGCTCCGGCGAGATGACGATCGCCTCGATCCCGGCTTCGTTCGCCCGTTCGATAAGAGTATCGCGCGCCCCGTCACCGGCCGGATCGTTGTCGCGGACGATGTAGAGCCGCCGCAGCGTGTCGGGGAAAAGGAAGGCGGCGAGATGAGCCGCCGAGAGCGCGGCCAACATCGGCATGTCGGGAAGGACCTGGCGGAGCGACAGCACCGTTTCGATGCCTTCGCCGGCCGCCATCACCTCGCCACCGATGCCGAAGCGCACAGCGTTGCCGAGAAGATCTCCCATTGCCCGCCTCGGCGTATCGATCGGCGCCTTGTCCCTGCGGCGGGGATCGAGCCAGGTGCGATGCGCCCCGGTGATCTTGCCGTCGAGGTCGGTGACTTCAGCGATCATCGCCGGCCAGGTCTCGGTCGGAGAATGCTCGTCGGGCCGATAGTAGCAGCGCGGGTGGAAATGCAGGCTTCCGGTTCCGCGTAAATCCGTAATGCCGCGTTCCCGCAAATACGCCTGTACGAGCGTACCGTAGATTGGCTGCGCCATGTGAACCAGCCGGCGTGCCGCTTCGGGGGAGCCATGCGGGGCCGGGCTTTGCCGCTGGTGCTGGCGGGCCTCCGGTTCCGGTTGAGGCATCGACAGGAAGGTCCGGGCCTCGTCGGCGACGTCCTTGAAATCGACCAGGCCGCAGCTTTCCCGGATGACGTCGAGAAGATCGCCATGTTCGCCTGTCGCCGCGTCGGTCCATTTGCCGGCTGGACCTTTGGGCGAGTCCTTGAGCCGGACATACATCGAGCGGCCGGGCGTGTTGCGTGCGTCGCCGACCAGCCAATAGCCGCCCTCGCGGCGGCCGCTGGAGAGATAATGCCGGCACACCGCCTCGGCCTGGCGGCCGAGACTTTGCGCGAGATCGGAAGCGTCCTGACGTGCCATCACGCGGCCTCCCGCTCGGAGATGCGCGCCACCGGGAAGGTGTCGAGCAGCTTGGCGAGGATGCTTGGCCCGGTGGCGTCGACCGGCACGAAGAAGCGGAGCTTCCACGAGATGATCTCGCTGAAGAGACCATAGGCCCGCAGCCGGTCCCGCATCGCATCGGTGAAGCCAGCCAGCTCCAGCCGCTGGGCGCTCATGACACGCGCGCGGCGGAGCTGAAGGCCATCGGCGAGATCGAGGATCGTCGTGCCGTCCATCAGCGCAGTGAAGGCTTGTTCCGGGGTCAGCGACGCGGCGCCCGTGGTGACGGCGTTCGACGCCCACGCTGGCGACACGCGCCGGCCGATGATGCGCTCGCCGGCATCGGTCTGGAGCCGGTAGACGCGGCTCGACTCGTTCGGCAGGCGCTTCCAGATCGGCAGCAGCAGCCCGGCGACGATGTGGATCGTGCTGTCCGAGAACTCGGGCACGTCATTCAGTTCGGCCCACCACGCGGCGGCGAAGGCGGCGCGATCGGCTTCCTCCCAATGGCTCTCGTCCATCATGCGCAGCGGGGCATAGTGTTGCTCCATCGGCCGGATCAGGCTGACGCGGCGCTCGATCTCGCCATCGTCGAGCATCATCGACGGTGCCGGTATCTGGACGGCGGCGCGGCCGGAGCGGCCATTGACCAGGAGCCGTGCGCGGGGATCGGAGAGATGGTCGAGCGCATCTGCCAGGCTCGTCGGCCGATTGCGCTCCCGGCGGGTGATGGTGAGCAGCCGCGTTTCCGCGCCGGTGCCCGGGTGCGTGTGGATCACCTGAGCGTCGGTGACGATGAAGCTCTCGGCCTGAAGCGTCTCCAGACCGAGGTCATAGACGCCGCTGCGGATCGCGCCTTCGACCTTGGCGGTCAGCAGCTGCTCGAACGCCGTGAACAGCACGCCCTGCAGTTCGATGGTGAGCGCCAGCAGCCGGTTGAGGAAGGTGGTGATCGGCGGCAGCTCGTCCTTGATGCCGTTGTCGTCCATGAGTTTCAGCCCGGTGGCGGACTCGAAGCGGTCGAGCGAGCAGCCCTCCACCTTGCCACGGACGAGCAGCAGATAGAGCTGGCGCAGCGCATCGCGGGCATAGGGACTTTCCAGATTGTCCTCCGGCCGGAACAAGCCTTGGCCACCGGTCTGGCGCTGCCCGCGCGTGATGGCGCCGAGCGTGTCGAGCCGGCGCGCGATCGTCGAGAGGAAGCGCTTCTCGGCCTTCACGTCGCTGGCGATCGGCCGAAAGAGCGGCGGCTGCGCCTGGTTGGTGCGGTTGGTGCGGCCGAGCCCCTGGATCGCCGCGTCAGCCTTCCAGCCCGGCTCCAGGAGATAATGGATGCGGAGGCGCTGGTTCTTTGCCGCAAGGTCGGCGTGGTAACTGCGGCCGGTGCCGCCGGCGTCCGAGAAGACGAGGATGCGCTTCTGGTCGTCCATGAAGGCGGCTGCCTCGGCGAGATTTGCCGCACCCGCCCGGTTCTCGACGGCGAGGCGCTCGCCCTTTCGCACCACGCGCCGCGAGCGGCCGGTGACTTCTGCGACGACATCGGTCCCAAACCGTTGGACGATCTGGTCGAGGGCGCCGGGAACGGGCTCCAGCGATGCGAGCCGCTCGATCAGTTCGTCGCGACGGGCGACGGCTTCCCGGCTCTCGACAGGCTGGCCGTCCCGGTAAACCGGCCGCGACGACAGATTGCCCTCGCTGTCCGAGAACGGCTCGTAGAGCTGCACCGGGAAGGAATGGGCGAGATAGTCGAGGACATATTCGCGCGGCGTGATGTCGACGCGCACGTCGTTCCATTCCTCGGTCGGGATCTCGGCCAGGCGCCGTTCCATCAGCGCCTCGCCGGTCGAGACGATCTGGATGACGGCGGTGTGCCCGGCGGCCAGGTCCTGCTCGATCGAGCGGATCAGCGTCGGCGTCTTCATGCTGGTCAGGAGATGGCCGAAGAAACGCTGCTTGGCGCTCTCGAAGGCCGACCGCGCGGCCGCCTTCGCCTGCCGGTTCAGCGTGCCGCTGTCGCCGGTGATGTTGGCGGCCTGCATCGCCGCGTCGAGATGATTGTGGATGATGGCGAAGGCGCCGGCATAGGCGTCGTAGATGCGGGTCTGCTCGGGCGTGAGCTGGTGCTCGACCAGTTCGTATGCGACGCCGTCATAGGAGAGCGACCGGGCCGTGTAGAGGCCGAGCGCGCGCAGGTCGCGGGCGAGCACCTCCATGGCCGCGACGCCGCCGTTTTCCACGGCTTCGACGAACTCGGCGCGATTGGCGAAGGGGAAATCGTCGCCGCCCCATAGGCCGAGCCGCTGGGCATAGGCGAGATTGTGGACGGTCGTCGCGCCGGTCGCCGAGACGTAGACGACGCGGGCGCCCGGCAGCGCGTGCTGGAGCCGAAGCCCCGCACGGCCTTGCTGCGACGGGGCCACGTCGCCCCGTTCGCCTTTGCCGCCGCCGGCGTTCTGCATCGCGTGGGACTCGTCGAAAATGACCACTCCATCAAAGTCGGAGCCCAACCATTCGACGATCTGCTTGACCCGCGAAAGCCTCTCCCCACGGTCGTCGGACCGTAGCGTAGCGTAGGTGGTGAATAGGACGCCTTCGTTCAGCCGGATGGGCGTGCCTTGCGGGAAGCGCGACAGCGGCGTGACCAGCAGGCGCTCCATGCCGAGCGCCGACCAGTCGCGTTGCGCGTCCTCCAGCAGCTTGTCAGATTTCGAAATCCAGACGGCTTTGCGGCGACCCTGGAGCCAGTTGTCGAGGATCACACCGGCCGATTGGCGGCCTTTGCCGGCGCCGGTGCCGTCGCCAAGCATGAAGCCCCGGCGGAAGCGGACGGCGTTCGGCGCATCGTCCGGCGCGGCGGTGACGAGATCGCCGGTTTCGTCCACGGTCCATGCGCCGGCGAGATATTCGCCATGGGCCTCACCGGCATAGATCACCGTCTCGAGCTGGGCGTCGGACAGCAGGCCATCGGCGACGATCGCGGCCGGAAGGGTCGGGCGATAACTCGGCTTGGGCGGCGCGACCGACGCCATGGCGGCCGATTGCACCAATTTGGTGGGATGGGCCTGCGCGCCGGGGATGCGGATCGACTGGAGCGAAAAGGCCTCGTAGATCGAGTCCGACAGGCGGCGACCCTCGGGCGGCGTCCACTCGACCGTCTCGTAGTCCAGCGGCACAGCTTCGATCTCAGCCGTGCGCCGGGCGGGCGTGGCGGCTGCGACCCGGGCGAGATAGCCGCGAACGGTGCGCGGCGCGGCGTCTGGAGCGGCTTTCGGCAGCGCGACGGCCATGCGCGGGGGCAAGTCCCGCTCGATCCAGGCGAGCAGTGTCGCCACGTCGGGGGCGATGCCGGGGGATGCGGGGAAGCGAGCCACGTCCTCGGCGGGCGCCTTGTCGATGACGGTTAGGCGGGTTTCGATCGTGGTGCCGTGCTTGGCATAGACCGAGCCCGCGATCGCCGCGGTGAACACGACGCGGCCGCGCTCCTGCAGCCGGACGAAGCTGTCGCGCCAGGCTGGCAGCTCGGGCGAGAAATTCGCGCCGGTGATTGCGACCAGCCGGCCGCCGGGCGCGAGCCGTGCCAGCGCCGAAGCGATGTGGCGATAGGCGGCGTCCGCGACGCGCCCTGAGACGTTCGCCATGACCGAAAACGGCGGGTTCATGATGACGACGCTGGGGATGGCGGCGCGATCCAGATGATCGTCGATCTGAGCGGCGTCGAAGCGCCTGACGGCGATGGCCGGAAAGAGCGAGGCGAGAAGATCGGCGCGGGTCTCGGCCAGCTCGTTGAGGATGAGGTCGCAGCCGACCATCTCCGCGAGAACCGCGAGCAGGCCCGTGCCGGCCGAGGGCTCCAGCACCCGGTCGGCGGGCGTGAGCGACGCGGCGGTCAAAGCCGTCAGGCCGAGCGTTGTCGGGGTCGAGAACTGTTGAAGCGCCTGAGCTTCCTCGGACCTGCGCGTGTGGGTCGGCAGCAGACCGGCGATCTTGGTCAGTGCGGCGAGCCGTGCGGCCGGAGACGCGGCTTTGCGGAAAAGCGGCTTTCCGTATTTGCGCAGGAACAGGACGGTGGCCGCTTCGCAGGCGTCGTAGGCTGTCTTCCAGTCCCAGGCGCCGGCGGCATCGGAGGCGCCGAAGGCCTGCTCCATGACGGAGCGCAGGATCGCGGCGTCGATCGCGCGGCCCTGTTCGAGATGAGGAAGAAGATCGCCGGCTGCGGCGAGGATTGCGGATGCCGGAGGCGCGTAGGGCGCGAGCGAAAGCGTGGCCGCCGGAGCGGCTCGGGAGGCGGAAGCGCGAAGCATGGAGGATACCTCGAAAGAGCGGGAGACGGACGAGCCGGCCCCGCGCTCTCTCTCGACCGGACGGGCTCAAACCCGTCCCGGCCGACCTCTTCCTCTAAGATGTGGCCCTTGCGTCACATCTCTGGTAATGGTCCGTACCCCTAAGGACAAAACCAGGAAACAGCGCTGCGAATCTGTGCGGCAAAGCGAAAGGCCGCTCCCGTGAGTAGTGAGAATGACAGCAAGCTTCATCTGGGTGTTCGAGATACGCCGCTTGCCACGGGGCCTTCCGCGTTGACGTCCGGACATGAAGCGTCTGCGCCAGCGCTGGCGGTTGCCGATGCTGCGGAGATCGATCCCGATCCACGTGATTGGCTCGCGGCAATTATCGCGGGATCGGACGACGCAATCATCAGCAAGGATTTAGAGGGCAATATCCGCAGCTGGAATCGTGGCGCCGCTCGGCTGTTCGGTTATACGTCCGAAGAAGCTGTCGGCCGGCCAATTACCATCCTCATCCCCGATGAGCGACTCGGGGAAGAGCCAAAGATTTTGGACGAAATCCGACATGGGCGGCGCGTCGAACAATTCGAGACGCAACGCCGGCGTAAGGATGGCGCACTGATAGATCTGTCGTTGACAATTTCTCCAATTCACAACGAGCGCGGTGTGATTGTCGGGGCATCGAAAATCGCCCGCGACGTCACCGAGCGGCAACGCGCCCAGGAGACGCAACGCCTCCTGTTCGGAGAAATGCAGCACCGTATCAAGAATCTGTTCGCGTTAACCGCTGGCATCGTCACCCTCAGCGGAAGATCGAACGCAAGCACTGACGAGGTGGTACGCACGATTCATGAGCGGCTCGGCGCGCTTGCTCGTGCTCACGATCTGACGATTTCCGATTGGGCAAGCGAGACGATCCGCGAGCAGGCTGCTGACTTGCGAAATTTGGTTCGGGCAATTCTCGAGCCCTATGACGGCGAAGGTCAGATCGCCGTCGAGGGGATCGCCGCCACCGTCCACGGCAAAGCGCTGACGAACATGGCGCTGGTGCTTCATGAACTCGCCACCAACGCTGCAAAATATGGCGCACTGTCTGGTCCGGAAGGACGTCTCGATGTTGGCATCGCCGAACATGAAGGCGAGATAAAGCTGACATGGGCGGAGACGTGCGGGCGAGAGATATCGCGTCCCGCCGCGGAGGGGTTCGGCAGTCGCCTCGAACGGAGCCTATGCGCAGCCCTTGGAGCGACCGTCGATCGAGATTGGCGCGCAAATGGGCTTTGCATCGTCATTACGGTGCCAAAGAAAGGGCTCGAGGGATGATCTCTCGGAGCGGCCTTGGCCTGGCGTGTCCGACACCTCTGCTGGGTGCATTGCGCAGCGGCCCGGGCTGGACGTCGCAACACTCCTTAAAGGTCGCGGCGTGTCGCGTGACACCGAGTTCGTTGGGCCAGTGAAGAAAGCGAGGCGAGAGTGATGAGCGGAAGAGCGATCGGCACGGTTGCGGCCGTCTGTTTATTGATCGGCTTTGGGGCTGGCTTTGTCCTGCGCCCGGTCATTTCTCCGGTGTCGGCATCGCCAGCTGTCGCCGCCGGAGTGGCCCAGCCGAGTGAAGACGAGGCCACGGCGGCGGTACGACGTCATCGGCTGTTCACTGGGACATCGCTCGCGGACGCCACTCTGAAGCTCGGTGATTGTTCGCCAGGCGGCGTGGGACCCGGCGTGACCTGCATGACGCAGCTCGTCATGGACCCGACGAAGGCCGGAGCGGCTCCGCAGAACCGCCCGATCGGCTTTGCGCGGATCAACGGCCAGTGGGAAGTCGCGGTCTGGTAGCGGCGGGCCAGACCCGATGATGTGGGCACTACACCTACGCTGTAGCACTCCAATCGTAGCCGAACATGCTTGCCGTGAACGCCGCAGCCAACATGCCCGGTCGGCGCAAGGTGGCGATAGAATGTGGGGTGAAACGTGGCGCTGAATGGCAGGGTTTTCGGAGCGCTGTTTGCGCTCGCATGGTTTTGGATATGGGCGGCCCATGTGGCGACCGGTTTGCTCGACCGCCTGATTGCTGCTGCACCCAGTGGGTGGACCTCTGCGATCGTGAGAGCACTCGACTCTTTCACGCGGGAATTATTGGTACAGCCGTTAGGCCGATCGCTTGCTGCGGCCGTGTTGGTTCTGGCTGGCGTCGCCCTGGCGGCGTTCCTCTACAAAACGAAGGCAGAATCAGCATGAGCAAGCCAACGGTGTGGGCAAGCAGCGTGATGGTAAGTATCTACGGAAAGATGTTTTTCCGAAATGCTCTAGACTTCGACGAAGGCCCCGTCGATCCCAGGTTGCAGGGCTCCCGCGGCCGCAATGAAGCGGGTGAAGTGCTTTCCGCCGAAAGCTTTCCACCGGAAATCTGGGGCGTGCGCGGTCGCAAAGATTACGAGTCCCTACCTGATATTTTCATGGGCTATGGTCCCTGGATAGTATCTAGGGCGGCGGCCGACGTGATACAGCAGTTTGACATCGGTCAAGGCCAATTCTTTACTATCCGTGTGTTGAAGAAAGATCGAAAGACGCCGATACCGGGGGAATGGCTCTGCATCAATTTCGGTAATGTAAAAACAGCCTATTTGGGGGGCGGAAGAGACCCTACTCCCTACATCGAGGCCCCAACTATTCGACACGCCATGCCTTATCCGGTGCAGGATAACATGCTGATGGTGAGTGCCGACGCGCTGGAAGGTCCCGACATTTGGGTCGATCCGCAAATCCGGGACACTTTCTTCGTCAGCGGTCGCTTGGCGAAGGGATTGAAGGATGCAGGTGTAGCCCGCGCTTTCGGGTTCAAGAGGTGCAAGATAGTCGATAGCGCAACGGGGACGGCGACATAACGTCAATCACGCGAGTTCGCTCACCGCTATCGCTGTCATTGCGGATATGCTGGCGTAGACCGCGGCGGCTGTTAAGTGCGGACGGAGGCGTGTGGCGGGCGACATCGATCGCGAACTGGCGGCTGTATTCCTCGCAAATGGCGAAGGTTTTCTGACGGGCGCGGACAGGGCCGATCGCGAGGGTGCGGGGGAGATCTGCTACGCGATCGCCATCGCCACCGAGCTGGCGCTGAAGGCATTCCTCGTCGCACAGGGCTGGAGCGACGATCGCTGTCGCCGTGATGTCCGCCACGATCTGCAAAAGGGACTGGCCTTTGCCGAGGCCGCAGGCCTCAAGACAGTGGCCGGGTTGGACGGGATCGTCACCGTGCTGAACGCCTATTATCCGAAGCATGCCTTCGACAGCTTCGTCGTTCCGGCGGGCGACACCGCGTTTCCGTCCAGGGCGCACGCGATTGTTGCGGACCTCTTTGAGAGTGTCCGCCCTCAGGTCAAGGCCTCCGGCGGGCGGTAAAGTTCGAAGGGATTACCGTCGGCCAGATGGCCAAACGGGGTGAACACGTAGTCGCCGTCATCGCGCCCGACGGCGCAGATAACGTAACGGGTCTCGCCCGTTGCGATTTCGGTGCATTCCATCAGCGCCAGATCGCCGCTCGTCGCGGCGCTCAGCAAGGTTTGGAAGTTGGTGCGAGCGTGATCGGGAATGCTCATCGCGCCCCTCCGTCGGGAAGCCTATCGGCGAGCCAGCGCCCAGTGCTGATCCATTCGAGCGTCCGGCCCGTCGATAGATCGAGGACATGGGCGCCGCCCGAGAAGCCGTCGACGACGGGGTCCGAAGCGATGCTCGCCCATTGGAATCCCCAGCGCCCTGTCAGGCCGAAGGCATCGGCGCAGCGCGTCACGAAGGTGATGGCGAGCTGCTGGTCTGCGCTGCCGGCATCGCGCAGCCACAGGCGGGCCGGTCCGTACTCGGGTGAAAGCGAGAGCAGGAACGGTTCGGCCGGCGGGTCTTCGCGGGCGTTTTCGGCGATCAGCGCAGTGTAGATGTCGAAGGCGCGCGCCGCGTTGGCGGCGGTGCCGATGTCGAGCAGGCAGGAAAAGCGGGTGAGAAAATCGGTCATGGCGGGCTCCTGAAACGAAAAAGCCCGGCGCTGGGCCGGGCTCGGGGGGATCGAACGTGCTCGGGCTAGTAGCCGAACTGCCAGGACGGCCAGGCCTGGCCGTCGTCGGCGGCTCGCACGGCATCGTCGAGGTAGGCGGGGTCACCCTCGACGACGGTGGGATCGCGGACTGGCGTCTCGTCGATGACGGTGACGCGGGCAACGAGCCCGTCTTCGACCTCGACATGCACGGGCACGAGATATCGGAAGACGACGCGCCGGGGCGCTGGGCTGGATTGCGACATGGCGCAGCTCCTTGGTTGGAGGGATAGGCGGAGCGGCCGAAGCCGCCCCGCCTGCGCGATCACTCGGCCGCGACGAGTTGGCGTTCGTCGTCTTCGCCGGCCGGGTCCTCGTCATCGCCCGCGAGGAAGTCGGGCAGCTCCGCGCCGTCATCCTCGCCGCCGGTCTGGGTTTCCGGCGTGGACGTGTCGGCCTCGGCCACCAGGCGCAGCGGTTCCGGCAGCCAGCCGGTGTCGGCCAGCAGGCGCTCGGCCTCCTTGGCCATGTCGCCCTTCTTCAGATGGTCGATAAGCTGCGCGGCCTGTTCGCCGGCTCCCTCGCGGACGGCCTGAAGGATGCGGGGTTTGGTGACCCGGTTGAGGTAGTTGCCGAAGGTCGGACGCCAGCCGGCTTCGACCAGATCGAGCCCGGTCGCCAGAGTCAGGCGGTCGGCCTGGGCGAGCCGCATCTCGAGCGTGTGCTGCGACACGCCGCCAGCGCTATGCGGATTCGGACGCTCGTAGAGCGCGTTCACGCCATAGCTGACGCAATGTGCCAGGAGTGCCATCCGGCTGGCGTCGTCCAGGCCCGCGAGCCAGTCCCACAGGGCGACGTCCTCCTTCGGGATGTCGCCCGCCCAAGCGGCGTGGCGGTCCTGCACCGCGCGTGCGGACGGGCTGTCCTTCAGCGCATCGTCCTGGGCCGGGAAGAAGACGTGCTTCACCCCGGCTTCCATGGCGCCCGTATACATGCGGGTCATGAAGGTGTCCGAGACAAGCTTGTGGAGCAGCGCCGTCATGGCGACGTGCGGATTCTCCGCGACGGCGTTCCGAAGCGCGAGCGTGCGGTACGCCGTCAGCTCGACCACAAGGCGCTCCGGCAGCGGCTTGATGACGCCGTCGTCCTCGTCGTCCTCGGGCTCGGCAGGCTGGCCACCGATGGTGATGACCGCCCGCTGCACCACGGGCTCGGCCGGATCGCCGCCGGCGTCCACGTCGGTCTCGCCCTCAGCCTCGATCGGCGCTTCGTCCTCGGCCCGCACATAGCCGCGGTCGATGTCGAGGCTGCCGTCGTGGGCGATGCTGATGAAGACGCCCGCGCGGGGGATGTCGTCCGCCTCGAAGCGTACCGGCCTGGTCTCGAAGGCGGCGATCGCCGTCTCGATCTCGCCGAGGCGCTGATCGACCTCATCCGGCAGCTCGTCGGCGCCTTCATATTCGGCCTCGAGCTTCTGATATTCGGCGTTGAGCGCCTCGATGGTCGCCTGTTCCTCGGCCGAGAGGTCGAGCGGTTCGCCCTGCAGCTCGCGCAGGCCCCGCGTGGCGTCATAGGGGAAGCTGACCGCGACCTCGATCCACTTCCACCCTTCGGCGGCGATCGTCTCGGCCGTGGCCTTCAGTTTCTCCGCGACCAGTCGGTCGAGCAGGCCTGCGTCCTGGAGCCAGCCGCCATCGTCGGACTGGAAGAGATCGCGCATGGTGACGCCGCCGGCCGCCTCATAGGCGTCGACGCCTAGGAAAACGGCCCGCTTGTCCGAGGCGCGCACGGTGGTCTCGGTGAGCATGCGCCGGATTTGGTAGGGCTCCTTCGACCACGCATCCTTGATCGCGTCCCAGACCTGTTCCTGGCGGGCATGGTCGTTGGACACGGTGAAGGCCATGAGCTGCTCCAGCGTCATGCCGTCCTCGGCATAGACGTCGAGCAGCGCGGGCGACGCGGACGCCAGCCGCAGTCGCTGCTTCACGACCTGGGCCGGCACGAAGAAGGCCGCGGCGATCTCCTCCTCGCTCATGCCCTTGTCGCGCATGTCCTGGAAGGCGCGATACTGGTCGAGGGGATGGAGCGGCGCGCGCTCGATATTCTCGGCAAGCGAGACCTCCTCGGCGAGGATGGCGCTGTCGCGCTCGCGCACCACGCAGGGCACCGGCGCGATCTTGGCGAGGCGCTTCTGCTTGACCAGCATCTCCAGCGCCCGGAAACGGCGGCCGCCGGCGGGCACCTCGAACATGCCGGTCTCGTTGCCCTCGGCGTCAGCGACGGGAACGACGCTGAGGCTCTGGATCAGGCCGCGTCGTGCGATCGAGGCCGCCAGGTCGTCGATCGAGACGCCGGCCTTCACGCGCCGGACGTTCGACTGGCTCAGGACCAGCTTGTTGAAGGGAATGTCGCGCGAGGACGACAGGACGATCTTTTGAGCTGCAGTAGCCATCGGGATGTACTCCGCGACGGGCGGCCGAGAGCCTCTCTCTCGACCTCCAACCCGTCACGAAAATCCCGTCCCCCCTCTTACTCTCTGCTTTCGGCGCGGACGCCCGCGACAACCGAACCGATCCGGATACGGTCGAGACAATCTCCGCTGGCTTTGACCTGGGGCGACCATAATAGTCGCCCTACCGTGGCGGCGCTATCGGCCTCCGCAATGTTCACGTGCGTCGGATCGGCCGGGCGCTCGGATCGATCGGATGGAGGCGATGAACAAAACGAAGAAACCGGCATCCTTGCGCAGCTGGATCGCGACGCTCGGCCTACGACGTTCACAGCCGAAGCTCTCCGCCGTCGAGCGCGCCCTGGTCGGTGCCAATGGCAAGGCGCTGACCATGCTGGTCACCGCGTTGCAGGCGCGCGGCCACTTGGAAGTGGAGGAATTCTCCAACCTGCTCGGGATCTTCAGCGTGGTCGTTGGAGACGACGACGATCTGGAAGGCGCGATCCTCGCCATCTGGGCTGCGACGCTGAAGGAGAGTCTGAGGGGACCGACATCGCCCGTCGATCCGTAGAGGCGTAAGGCCGTAAAGTCGGATCAGCGTATCGCCGGTTCTACGGTCGTCACGAGGCGCGGAGCTGACCGCCTTGACCGGCGAGCGGATCGATGCGGCGGACAATGACGGGACGCGTGTTGGCGGCCTGGGCAAGCTGCTCGATCAGCGAAAGGTCCGATTCGGAGCATTCGCCGCGGACATCGATCTCAACCCAATGATCGCTGCGGGCGACGTCGAAGTCGCGCAGGCGGTGATGGGACGATGTGTAGAAGCTCTCGTTCTGGCCGAGCAGCCGGGCGCGCGAGGTGAGGAAGAGGATGCCCGAGCCGAGGTTGCCGCAGAACAGCAACTCGTCGGTCGGGCTGGTGTCGGGACCGCCGCCGACCAGCTTGCGTCCGATCTGGCGGAAGGCCTCGTTGAACGTGGCGGGATTGGCGGTGATCCGCGCCTGGGATCTCTGATGGAATACCCAGGGCGGCCGGTCTGGATCAAGGCGGCCGACTGCGATCTGATGGAGGAAGTCCGCGAAGCTCGCCGGATCAGCCGGATATGGGCATGTCCGCCATAGCCCCCGCACCTTGGCGCGCAGCAGATCGGGCAACGCGAAGAGCCTGGCCCGCGCCTCGCGCCAGCGCCTGGCGCGGGCGTCGCGCTGGTCATGCTCGCGTTCGTCCCACCAGACATGGCGGCGGGCCATCTCCTCGTCGACGCCGTGCTGCCGCGCGGCGATGGCGTCGGCGAAGAGCGGCAGCGCCTCCCGCTCGAGGTGCTGCTTGCGGAGGAACGCCGCGCGTTTGCGCGGCGTCTCCCGATAGGCGGTAGGCCGGGGCCAGCGACGGAAGCGCATCAGATCGCCTCCCGCGCTTCGCGAATGGAGCTTTCGGAATCGTCGAAGATCTCCAGCGCGTCGGTTTCAGGCGCATCGCGGTCGAAGAGGATGTACTCGGCGCCGAGGCGCCGAGCATAGGCTTTGATCGCCTGGAGATCGCCAGGTTGGTCCTCAAGCTCGCCTTCATCCACCCAGACGAACCAGCCGTAGGGTGTCGATGAGATCAGCTCCTCGCCGCGTTCGGCATGCCGTTCGAGATAGACGCGCGAAGCGGAGGACAGGTGGATAGTCGAGCAGTCGAGAAAAGGCCGTAGAGGATAAGCGATCGTGGTCATGCCGCCCTCCGTTTAAGCTCGATATCGGCGGCCAGCGCTGGCGCGCCGGTCTCGGGCGCATGGGCGAGCAGCCAGTCGGCTGCCTTGCTCGCTTGGCTGGCGGCGCGGACGATAGCGCGATTGTCCTCGCGCAGAACCTCCAGCCACGATCCGAGATAGTCCGCGTGCCGTACGGTCGGAACGATGCCGAGCGAGGCGCAGCAGAAGGCCGCGTTCATCTCCGCGACCAGCTCCTCGAAGGCGTATTTCTTGGTGCCGAAGGCGCCGGTCATGTCGCGGCCGAGCCGGGATGGATGGCCCGTTGCGTGGCCGAGCTCGTGCAGCGCCGTGCGGTGCCAGTTGATGGGATCGAAATAGGCCTGGGGCGGTGGGACTTGGACGTAATCGAGCGCCGGGACATAGAAGGCCCGGTTGCCGCCGATGCGGAAGTCGATGGCCGTCGAGCGGATCAGAGCCTCGACCTGCGGCTCGACCAGCCCCGGCGGCGGTGGCGGCGCGACCGTGGCGATATCGTCCGGCAGGTTCTCGCACTGCGCGGCGTTGAACACCGTGAAGCGCTTCAGGAACGGGATCGCCTGGGCGTCCTCGCCGGTCTCGCGGGCTCGGCGCTTCTCGCCGTCCGGCACGAAGCGATCGGCATAGACGACGGTCGTGCCGCGCTCGCCCTTGCGGACATTACCGCCGAGAGCCAGCGCCTGGCGGAAGGTGAGCCAGCTCTGGCCCGGGAAGCCGTGTTCGACGACGGCGCCCCATAGGATCAGGACATTGATCCCCGAATAGTGCCGGCTGGTGGCGGCGTTCCTCGGCATGGCGAGGGGCGCCTTCGCCGCGGCGGTCCCCCATGGCTGGACCCATGGGACGCGTCCGGCTTCCAGCTCGCCGATGATCTTGCCGGTGATTTCGTCGTAGAGGCTCGTCCGGTCCTGGCCGGCGCGAACGGTTGCGGTCTTTCTGGACATCGCGGATCTCCGCGACGGGCGCCGGAAGCTCTCTCCCCGCTCTCAACCCGTCACGGCAAAGCCGGTCCGCACTCTCACTCTAGGGGGCGTTGCGGGGATCTCCCCGCAGAAGGGGTCGGCCGAGACGCGAGGCTCGGCCGCAGGGGAAGGCTTTCCCCTCATATCGACGTGATTAATTCGACTTTTAGCATCTCGATTACCACGCCGTTTACCGGCCACGACTATTATAGTCGCACCTCTCGTATAAATGAGTTGTCAGGCGGGTGTTCGTTGCTGCGCATCCAGAATGAAATACTACGGATGATCGCAGACGGCGAACCGCTCGATGACACAGCGCGGCAGATCTGCGTTCTCGTCGAGGCCGAACTGCCGGGCACGATCTGCTCGATCCTGGTCGTGGACCGCGCCGGACTGCTCCACCCGCTTGCGGCCCCGAGTCTCCCCGACGACTACTCCGAGGCTCTCGACGGAATGGTGATCGGCCCTGAGGTCGGCGCCTGTGGAACTGCGGCATATCTTCGGGAAGTCGTGATTATCGAAGACATGACCGTTGATCCCCGTTGCGCGAAGTTTGCGTCGCGGATCGACGGCCTTGGCGTGACGGCATGTTGGTCGCTGCCGATCCTAAACGATGAAAGGAACACGGTCGCAGTCCTCGGGCTCTATCACCGCGACAGGCATTACCCGGGTAAAGCTGAGCGCGAGCTCGCGGAAGCGTGCGTGGACCTCTGCGCCATCGCGCTCCGTCGCAACGAGCGGATCGCCGATCGGGAGCGTCGTGCGAACATCGACGCCCTGACGGGTCTTCCAAATCGATCTGCCTTCGAAACCGCCATGGCGAACATACCCTGCGACGAGATCGGATCGTGGGGACTGTTCATCCTGGACCTGGACAACCTCAAGGTCGTCAACGACACCTTCGGCCATCTCGCCGGCGACGCCCTGATACGCACCGCCGCAAGTCGGATCTCCCATGTGATGGCGCCTGACATCACCTTTCGGCTTGGCGGAGATGAGTTCGCGGTCATCATGCAGTCGCCCGAGCTGCTGAGCGATCTCGACGCGGCGGCCGCGCGTATCTTCGCGGCGCTCGAACTGCCAGCGCCTTGCGAGGGCCACATGGTCGTCCCCCGCGCGACGATCGGGGGGGCGGTTCTCGCGCAAGGAGAGGCGACGGCGATCGCCGTGAGCGAAGCCGCCGATTTCGCGCTTTACCACGCGAAGGAGACCGGGCGCGGCGGTTTCGTCCGCTATTGGCCGGGCATCGGTAGCCGCATCACGCGGAGGCGGGATGCCATTCGAGATGTTGCGGGGGCGCTTAAGGACGATCGTATCGAGGCGCACTACCAGCCCGTGGTGCGCTTGGACACAGGCGAGATCATCGGCCTCGAGGCGCTTTGCAGAATGCGTACGGTCGATGGTGACTTGATCACCGCGGCCGATTTCCATGAGGCGACGACGGACGCCCATGTCGCCGCAGAACTGACAGAACAGATGCTCGCGGCCGTAGCTGGAGATATCCGCCATTGGCTGGATAGTGGGATTCCGGTCCAGCACGTCGGCATCAACGTGTCGACGGCGGATTTCTACACTGGGAGCATCGGAAAGAAGTTCGAGAGCGCATTTGATCGCGCGGGTGTTTCGTTGAAGCACTTGGTGCTTGAGGTTAGCGAAGATGTGTATCTCGGACGGCGCGATCGCGTCGTCGCGAAGGAGATTGAATCCCTGCGCGCGGCTGGCGTCCTCGTCGCGCTCGATGATTTTGGGACGGGATACGCCTCTCTGACGCATCTGCTGAGTGTTCCCGTCGATATCATCAAGATTGATCAGACCTTCGTCGCTCGCTTGTGGCCGGAGGATCCGAGCATGGTGATCGTCGAGGGTTTGATCGATATCGCCAGACGCCTCGATATTCGGGTTGTAGCCGAAGGTATTGAGACCGAGGTGCAGGCAAGCCAACTCTGGTCGATGGGCTGCCATCTCGGCCAAGGTTTCGCCTTTGCCAGGCCTGGAGACCGCGTGACGACGGAGCGGCTTCTGCGCCGGCACGCGCAGGGAATGGGTGGAACGGTTCCTCTCTATCCGGTTTCCCTACAGGCCCCCGCGAGCTCGAATGGCTCGGTGCCCGAACAGAAGCTGGCGAGTCCACATCGTCGCGCATCTGTCGGCTAATGATTGCCGCACGTGGCATGAGGTGTGGTTCTTCGCGAGCGCAGAGGCGTGGACATGTTGACGATGAGACAGCGCGTTGCCGCCTACATAATCGCTCTCGTTGCGTTCGGCGTTCTTGACGCCGCAATCATCTTTTCGTTCGGAGCCCGGTCCTACAAGACCACATTGGGCGACGTGCTCGCCGAGCAACCTCATATCTGGCCGGTTCTCGTATTTTATCCGCTTTTCATCTTCGGACTTTGCCACTTCGCGGTTTTTCCCGCGTTGCGGGCCCGAAATAGGACCGTCGCCGCCAGCAACGGCGCAATCTACGGCCTTTGTACCTACGGCACCTATGCGCTGACGTGTTACGCCGCGATCCGCAACTGGAGCCTCCAGCTTGCCTTGACGGACATTTGCGGGGGCACGCTGATTGGCGCCGCTGTCGCGCTGTTCGCTTATCTTGGCGCCGCGCGGATCAGAGTTTAGGTCAACCGGGGGCTGAAACTGCCGGCGAGCGGGCCGCCGGCAGTGAAGTCAAATTCGGGCGGATCAGGGCTGGGCGATGTGCCAGGCGCCGTTGAGGAATCCGTCGCCAGTGATGTCGCCCGGCTTCTTGTCCTTCGTCCAAGTGTAGAGCGGATGGCCCTTGTAGGCCCACTGACGCGAGCCGTCATCGCGCACGACGACAGTGTAGCTGGCCGCTGATTGTGCGTCGGCGGCGGCCGCAAGCGGAGGCCAGTTGACGGCGCACGGACCGTTGCAGGCCGACTTGCCGTCGGAGTCCTTGTCAAAGGTGTAGAGCGTCATTCCGTGTGCGTCGATGAGGGTCCGCCCCTTCGCTGTGTCGCCGACCATGGCGGGATCGGCGGCGAACGCCGCGGTGGAAGCCGAAAGGATGATGGCTGCTGCGAATAGTGTCTTGGTGATCACGATGTGCTCCTACTGAGGTGGTGACCGTAGTGAGACAACGACGTCGCCGATTTATTCCGAGCGGCAGTAGCTTTTTCAGACAGCCAAGAAAATTCGAGGGGAATGGAATAAAGGAGAGGCTGTGCTGTCTACCGCTCCAATGCACTGAGCACGGAGCGACCATAGCAATGAAGATCAACAAAGGCGGTGCGATCGTTCTCGCGATCTGCACCTTTGCCATGGCTGGAAACACGGCGATGGCGCAGCAACATCATCCTGGCGCGGCGACCAGCGAGCGCTCACAGGAAGCGCAGGCCTTCCAAGCCGACAACGACACAGCCATGGCGCGAATGATGGCGGCCATGCATGTCGAGCCTACCGGCGACGTCGACCGCGACTTCCTCGTGATGATGATCCCGCATCATCAGGGCGCAATCGACATGGCCAAGGCGCTGCTGCGCTCCGGCCGCAATGAGACGGTCCGCCGTCTCGCGCAGGAAATCATCGTCACTCAGGAAGACGAGATCCGGGCAATGCGCATGGCGCTGGCCGACCAGAAGAACGCGGGGATCCAACCATGAGGCGCTCGACTATGAAACATCACCTTCTCGCACTGACATTGCTCCTGGGCACCGCGCTTGTCCCGGCGAGTCAGGCGTTCGCCGGCCAGGCGCCGCGCGCATCGGCCACGGAAGACATTCCGGTGAGCCACCGTGACCGCGTTTACGCCGCCGAGCAGTTCTCGAACACTGTCTCGGTGATCGATCCGGCAAACAATGCGCTGCTCGGCGTCATCCGGCTCGGCGATCCGCAGCCGGCAAATCTCAGTCCGCTCTATCGCGGGCAAGTGCTGGTGCACGGGCTCGGTTTCTCGCCTGATGGCAAGACGCTCGCCGTCGTGTCGATCGGCTCCAACTCGGTGACCTTCATCGATACCGCCACCAATGCCGTGAAGGCGACCACCTATCTCGGCCGCTCACCGCATGAGGCGTTCTTCACGCCCGATGGTCGCGAGCTCTGGGTCACGGTGCGCGGCGAAGACTATATCTCGGTCATTGACCCGACGACATTCGCCGAGAAGACCCGCATCCGCGTGCCGGCCGGCCCCGGCATGCAGATATTCTCGCCGGACGGCGAATACGGCTATGTCTGCTCTTCCTTCACGGCCGAGACCGTGGTGATCCGCCGAGCCGATCATCAGATCGTCGGACATATCAAGCAGGACTCGCCGTTCTGCCCGAACATCGCTGCAAGCCCGGACGGACGGCAGGTCTGGCTGACGCTGAAGGATATCGGGCGTGTGATGGTGTTCGATGCCAAGCCACCATTCTCGGTGCTGCGTACCATCGACACAGGCCCACTCACCAACCACGTCAACTTCGCGAAGACCATGGCGGGCACCTTCGCCTATGTCACGGTTGGCGGCCTCGATGCGATCAAGGTCTTCCGCACCGATACGTTCGAGCAGACGGCGCTGATCCACGTGGGCAAGCTGCCGCATGGCCTCTGGCCCTCGGGCGACGGCACGCGGATCTATGTCGGCATCGAGAACGCCGACAAGGTGGCGGCGATCGACACGGCGACGAACCGGGTCATCGCCGAGATCTCGGTCGGACAGGCACCCCAGGCGCTGGTCTATGTGCCGCGCGCCGTCACGGCGGATGAGGGCACGTCGGGCCTTCAGCCACTCGGCGTTGCGGGCAAGGCGAGCCTGCTGTCGCTCACGGCGGTCGGGCCCTCCGTTACGGAGCGGGGGACCAGTGTCTCGCTGTTCGACCAGGGTCTCACTCAGGTGCTGCAGGCGGCCGTCGCCGGGCTGGAGCCGCGCAAGCCCTATGTGCTGGCGCTCGCTGACAAGCCGGACGGCTCCGGACAGATAGAGCCGCTCGCGGCCTTCATGACCAACCCGGCGGGCTCGGCTGTGGTCAACGCGGTCGGTCCGATCCGGCAGGTGGTCGGCGACGCCGCAGACGATCGCCGCCGCTATCTCGTCATCGTGCCCGGCACGGCGTCGGAACATGGAGCGCCGGTTCAGGTACAGTCTCGCGCATCCTGAGCGGCGTAAGGAGGCGGCATGCAGGACATGATGGCCATCGTCGAACCACTGATCCCGTCGCTGCGGCGCTACGCGCGCAGCCTGCTTCGGGATCAGGTCTCGGCCGACGACCTGGTGCAGGATTGCCTCGAGCGGGTAATCGGCCGTTGGCATCAGCGGCGGGCCGATGGCGATGCGCGGACCTGGGTCTTTACCATCCTGCATAACCTGGCCATCAACCGGATGCGGCAAACGGCACGGCGGGGCGTGCATGTGCCGGTGGACGATACCAGCGAGACCGCCTTCGCCACGCCGCCGACGCAGGAGGATCAGCTCCACCATCAGGCGGCGCTGACGGCGCTCGCGGCTCTTCCTGAAGACCAGCGCAGCGTGCTGCTGCTCATCGGCGTCGAGGACCTGTCCTACGCCGAGGCGGCCGCGGTGCTCGGCGTTCCGCTCGGCACGGTGATGTCGCGCCTGTCGCGCGCCCGGCAGCGGCTCGCGCAATTGATCGAAGAAGGACCGGCGCGCTCGGCAACGACGGGACCTGGCCTGAGGAGGGTAAAATGAGCCGTCCGATCAGTGAGGACGATCTTCACGCCTATGTCGACGGGGCCTTGTCCGGCGCCCGCCGCGTGGACGTGGAAGCCTATCTCGAACGCAACCCCGAGGTGGCGGAGCAATATGCGCGCTTCGGCCGGCAGCGGGAGACGTTGCGCGCGGCACTTGGGCCGATCGCCGCCGAACCGGTGCCGCCGCAGCTCAACCTCGCGCACTTGGTGGCTGCGCGGCGCCAGTCGAGCTGGACCGGCTGGCGCGGCGCTGTCGCGGCCTGTCTGCTTCTGCTCGTCGGCGGTGCTGGAGGGTGGTCGCTGCGCAGCATCGGCACCGAGCCGAGCGTCGGGATCAATGCGCTCGCCCAGGAAGCCTCCTACGCCTATGCGGTATTCGGGCAGGACAAGGGCCGGCCCGTCGAGATCAATGCGGCCGACAGCACCGCGCTGGTGCGCTGGGTCGAGAACCGGTTGTCGCGCCAGATCTCGGTTCCTGACCTCTCGCAGGCCGGCTATCGCTTCATGGGTGGGCGAGTTGTCGCGACCCCGAATGGCGCCGCTGGGCTTCTGATGTACGATGATGCACAGGGCGCGCGCATCGCGATCCTAATGCGTCCCATGATGCGCGACCAGAACGCCCCGATGGCGGAGCACCGTGAAGGGGATGTTGTCGGCTACGCCTGGGCGGACAATGGCATGGGATATAGTCTCGTCGGAGGAAACTCGGCTGCTAGTCTTCTCCATCCAGTCGCTGACGAAGCGCGGCGACAGATGCGCTCGCGGACTTAATCACGGCGCCTGACGGCACCGTTGAGTAGCGTGAGGTTTGCAGGCTCAGCGGAAATCGCGCGTTTTGACCTTGATCGTGTCGATGTGGAGGTCGGGGATGAAGATGTCGCGGGTCCGCACGGTCCTCGATGGCTGGCCGCGTGGATCGGGCGTCGGTGAGCCGTGATGAAACTCGTCGCCCCGTCCATGGGGCAACGGAAAGGCGGTGTCGCGTTCACCGACGCTGGCCAGCTCCGCCGAAAGATCTGTCAGCCGCTGTGCGACGAGATGGACCACTTCGCCCTCGCGCTGGACGCGGCCGCGCACCGCGATCATGCCGGCCGACAGAATTGTGCGGCGGTTTTGCTCGAAGACCTTGGGCCAGACCACGAGGTTGGCGATCCCGCTCTCGTCTTCGAGCGTGATGAACATGACGCCCTTGGCGCTGCCGGGCCGTTGCCGCACCAGCACGATGCCGGCCGCCTCCAGCCATCGGCCGTCCTTTGCGTCCATCGCCTCCTGGCAGGAGACCATACGACGGCGGCGCAGTTCCGGGCGCAGGAACGAGACCGGATGGTCGCGCAGCGACAGGCTGATATGCCGGTAGTCCTCGACGACTTCACCGCCCGCCGTCATCGGGCGCAGGATGACGGCCGGTTCGGCGACCTCGGGCACGATCTCCGTCTCGCGTGCCGACGCAGCGGCGAAGAGCGGAAGCGGCTCGTCGCGCAGCGCCTTGATCGCCCATAGCGCCTCACGGCGTGCCAGACCGAAGGGCGGGCGAAACCCGTCCGCTTCGGCGATTTGGGTGAGCGCCGCGACGGGCACGCCGGCCCGACGCCAGAGATCATCGACCGAGCCGAAGGGCTGGTCCGCCCTGGCCGTGACGATCGCCCCGCCGTGGGCATTGGCGAGGCCTTTGACCATGCGCAGCCCCAGGCGAACGGCGAACCGCTCCTCGCTGCCGGTGGGCTCGAGTGTGCAGTCCCACCGTGACGCGTTGGCGCAGACCGGCCGGATCTCGACGCCATGATCGCGCGCGTCACGGACGATCTGGGCCGGCGCGTAGAAGCCCATGGGCTGGCTGTTCAGCAGCGCGGCGCAGAAGATTTCCGGGTGCCAGCATTTCAGCCAGGCCGACGCGTAGGCGATCAGCGCAAAAGAGGCTGCGTGGCTTTCCGGAAATCCGTAACTGCCGAACCCCTCAAGTTGCTTGAAGGTCTGCTCGGCAAACGCCTGCTCGTAGCCGTTGGAGACCATGCCGGCGATCAGCTTGTCGCGGAAATGCGAGACGCCGCCGGTGAACTTGAAGGTGGCCATCGACTTGCGAAGCATATCGGCCTCTCCGGGGGTGAAGCCGGCGCATTCGATGGCGACGCGCATCGCCTGCTCCTGAAAGAGCGGCACGCCGAGCGTCTTGCCGAGCACTTTCTCCAGTTCGGGCTTCGGATAGTGGACGGGCTCGAGGCCCTCCCGGCGACGAAGATACGGATGCACCATGTCGCCCTGAATCGGACCGGGCCTGACGATCGCGACCTGGACGACGAGATCGTAATAGGTGCGCGGCTTCAGGCGCGGCAGCATCGACATTTGCGCCCGGCTCTCGATCTGGAAGGTGCCGAGCGTGTCGGCTTTTCGGATCATCGCGTAGGTGCGCGGGTCCTCGGCCGGGATGGAGGCGAGATCGAGATTGACGCCCTTGTGCTCGGCCAGGAGATCCAGCCCTTTCTTCATGCAGGTCAGCATCCCGAGCGCCAGGACGTCGACCTTCATGAACTTGAGGGCGTCGATATCGTCCTTGTCCCATTCGATGACCTGCCGGTCCTTCATCGCGGCCGGTTCGATCGGCACGAGGTCGTCGAGCCGGTCATGGGTCAGCACGAAACCGCCGGGATGTTGGCTGAGATGGCGCGGCGCGCCCATGAGCTGCCGGGCGAGGTCGAGCGTCAGGCGAAGGCGGCGATCGGCGAGATTGAGGTTCAGCTCTTCGACGTGCTTCTGTTCAACGCCTTCCTCCGACCAGGCCCAGACCTGCGACGACAAGGTGCCGATCAGGTCCTCTGGCAAGCCGAGCGCCTTGCCAACATCCCGCAACGCGCCCTTCGTGCGATAGCGGATGACGGTCGAGCAGAGCGCGGCGTGGTCGCGGCCGTAGGTGTCGAACACCCACTGCATGACGATCTCGCGCCTCTCATGCTCGAAATCGACGTCAATGTCGGGCGGCTCGCGCCGCTCCTCGCTGACGAAGCGCTCGAAGAGAAGATCGTTGCGGCCGGGATCGATCGACGTGATGCCGAGGACATAGCAGACCGCAGAGTTGGCGGCGGATCCACGGCCCTGGCAAAGGATGTCCTTCGATCGCGCGAAGCGGACGATCGAATTGACGGTCAGAAAATACGGCGCGTAATAGAGCTTCTCGATCAGCCGAAGCTCATAGTGGAGCGCGGCGGTCACGCTGTCAGGCACGCCTTCGGGATAACGCTCGACGGCGCCTTCCCAAGTGAGCTTCGCCAGCGTCTCCTGCGGCGTAAGGGCAGGATCGTCACGTTCTTCGGGATACTGGTAGGCCAGCTCGTCGAGGCTGAAGCGGCAGCGGTCTGCGATCTGCAGGGTTCGGGCGAGCGCTTCGGGATAGCGGCTGAAGAGACGGTGCATCTCCTCGGGCGGCTTGATGTAGCGGTCGGCGTGACGCTCCCGGCGGTCGCCGATCGTGTCGATCGTGACGTTGTGCCGGATGCAGGAAACGACGTCCTGAAGGATGCGGCGGGCGGGCTCGTGGAAGAGGACGTCGTTCGTCACCACGGTCGCGACCCGCATCTGGATGGCCAGGTTCGACAGCTCGTGAAGGCGGAGCTGGTCGTTGGGGCGGCGACGCAGTGTCAAAGCCAGGTAGGCCCGATCGCCAAACGCATCGCGCAGGCGGCGCAGCCGAAGGCCGCATTCGTCATCGGCGAGATCCGGCACGAGCACGGCGATCAAGCCTTCGCCGTAGGCCACGAGGTCCTGCCATTCGAGCACGCACTTCGCCTTTCCGCCGCGCCGCTTGCCGAGGGACAGCAGCCGGCAGAGTCGGGAATAAGCTGGTCGGTCGGTTGGATAGACCAGCACAGACATGCCGTCGGTGAGGTCGAGACGGCAGCCGACAATCAGGCGAACCCCGGTTGTTTTCGCCGCCTCGTGAGCCCGGACGATGCCGGCGAGCGAATTCCGATCCACCACGGCCAGCGCTTCGATCCCGCCGAGCGCGGCCTGGGCGAACAGCTCCTCACAGGACGACGCCCCTCGCAGAAAGCTGAAATGCGAGGTGACCTGAAGCTCGACGTAACGGGGCTCGCTCATCCAAACACCCCGTGGATGAACCAGCGGTGCGAACCCGTGGCGGTGTCCTCGCCGTCGCCGGCGCGAAACAGCCAGTAGCGTTCGCCGGCGTCGTCCTCGACCCGGAAATAGTCGCGGACGGCGGCCAGCTCGGCATCGCGCTTCCACCATTCGCCGAACACGCGCTCCGGACCGTCGCCACGCCGAAGGCGGCGGCGGATGCCGCGCCAGGTGAACGACACCGGTGGATGGTCGGGAAGCAACGCCACCGTCTCGACCGGCTCAGGGGCCGGCAGAAGGCGGGAGGGCCGCGGCCAATGGCCGGGCCAACCCGCTCCCGTATCGGCCGCCATCGCCGGGATACGACAGACAGACCGCTCCGGAACATCGCTGGCGACCGGTGCAAGCCGATAGAGGGCACGCTCGCCCACGCGGTTCATCAAGGTGTCGATGAGATCGGAGACGTCCGGGGTGCTCTCCTCGACCAGCGAGCTGACGATCTGCTTGCGCTCGAGCGGCTCGGCGACGCTCGCCGCAAGTGTCATCACCTCGATGCCGAAGCCGGGCGAGATGGTTTCGATTTTGTCGCACAGGAGGCGCGTCAACCGCTTCGCGTCGCGGACCGGCGTGGCCATGCCGACCCGCACGGCCTGGGCCCGGCTGTCGACGCGATGGCAGATGAGATCGAGCCGGCGAGCGCCGAGGCCGCCTGCCTCCAGGCGTTCGCAGAGCTGGGTGACGAGCTTGCCGATGTAGCGGGCGATGGTCTCGGCCGCGCCGATCGGTTCGGCGAAGGCGCGGCGTACCTCGATGAGATCGGCCGGGCGAACCGGCTCGATGAGTTCTGCCGCGGCGCCCAAGGCCTGGTCCAAACGTCTGCCGAGTTCGGGGCCGAAGCGAAGGGTGAGCGGCGCGCGCGGCTGTGCCAGAAGATCGCCGACCGTACGGAAGCCGAGCGTGCGCAGCGCCGCGATGGTGCGAGCCGGAATGCGCAACGCCTCAAGCGGCAACCGCTCCACGACGGACGGCCCGTGGCCCTCTGGCGCTATGACGGCCGGCTGCGCCGAGAACCGGGCCAACGCGTGGGCTGCTCCCCAGGTGTCGGCGATCGCGCCTCTCGCGGCGATCCCCGACATGGCGAGGCGACCAATTAAGCCGTCCAGCATGACGGTTTCACCGCCGTGGAGGTGATCGGCCCCTGTCGAGTCGATGATAAGGCCGTCAGGCGGATCTGGGGCGACGATTGGTGCGTAACGGAGAAGCCACACCGCCAGACGCTCAAGCGCCTCGGCGTCGGCTGGCGGATCGGCATCCTGCACGAGGAGACCCGGCACCAGGACCTGCGCCTTGGTAACGGGCATGCCGGCTCGCAGGCCGGCGGCCTGGGCCGCAGCATCCGCCGCCAGCACCACCCGCCTGTTCCCGTCGCGGCCAATTAGGACGAGCGGCGCCTCAGCCGGAGGCGCCGCGTCGCCAGCCTTCCGCCGAAGCCGGTCCGTGGACCAGTTCGGCAGGAAGAGCGAGACGACCCGTGTCATCGCACGCCTCCAACTCGAAATCTGCACTTTCACCCGCTCGCGCGCGGATAAGTTCAACTAGCCAGCGTGCGCGACCCACGCCGGGAACGGGTAGCGGCGTCGAGGGCAGCACGGAGACGCGCCAGCGCGTCATCGCCGCGGTCGGCTGGCCGAAATCCGTCGCTTCCGTTTGTCGTCGCCAGCGCCGCAGGGCGATTCCGAGCGAGCCGCTGCCTTCAGCTGCCAGCTGCAGGCGTCTCGACGCCGTCATCGAAAGGCGAGCGACCTCGCCGATTACGGCCCCGAGGCCGCCGTGGCGCAATCCTTCTTCCATACAGGCGAGCACGGTCTTGTCGTCGCCGGCTTCGAGGTAGATCACGCGGTCGCTTGCGAGGCCCGCCTGGGCAATGGCGGGCGCGAACAGGTCGGCGCGCGTGATGCACCAAAGGATTTTGCCCTTGGTGCGGGCGGCAAGGCCTGCGCCGAACGACGCAGCAGCCGCGCCATCGACGGCGCCGTTACCTCCGCCGGCGATTTCATGCAGCGCGCCGAGTGCGAGGCCACCGCCAGGAAGTCGTGAGTCTACCTCGGTGATCCCGAAGGGGAGTACCGATTTGGCGCGCCGGCTTCTGCCTTCGATCTTCTCGATCTGCGCGCGCAATGACTCTATGGCGGGCTCGGGCCGCAAGCTGCTTGTTGACCTCCGGGAACAGGTTCGGCATCATGTTCTCTATTTGTTCTTCGTTATCGACGCAGGAGTCAAGGGTCGATCCGCATGACCCGGTTACTGAGCGGCTCTGCTTGGCCGGAGGGGATAGTTTTAAGTGTCGGAAAGCAAAATAGAGTTGTTAGCGGCCGGATAGTCGCGAAAAGTGTAACAAAGAGCTGGGGGGGGGGAATGAGATGCGAATCAAACATGTCGAAATCGAAAACTTCAGGCTTCTGCGGCATGTCGCGATTGGGCTGGAAGAGAGAACGACGCTCATTGTCGGGCGCAACAACAGCGGCAAGACCTCAATCGCAGAGCTTTTTCGACGGCTCCTTTCCGAGCGAGCCCTGTCGTTCAAGCTCGAGGATTTTTCTCTGGGATGTCATGAGTGCTTCTGGACGGCCTTCGATGCATTCCGTGGCGGCGCTGCACAGTCCGACGTTCTAGCTCATCTCCCATCGATCACCATCACGCTCGATATCGCCTATGATGTCGATGCTCCTGACCTCGGACCGCTCAGCGATTGCATCATCGATCTCAATCCGGATTGCTCGGACGCTCGTCTCGTTCTCACGTTCGGAGCCCGAGCGACAGCGGCCGAAACGCTTTTCGCGGGGATCGTGGCGCCGGGTGACGACATCGCCGCTGACCGTCTTGCTTTGTTTCGTGCTCTCGGGAGCCGACTGCCGGCGGCTTACGCCTCATCGCTCGAAGCGGTCGATCCCAATGATCCGACCAACCGTAAGAGTCTGGAGCCCAAAACTCTCACCGCGCTGATCCACGGCGGCTTTATCAACGCGCAGCGCGGGCTTGATGATGACACCCATCGTGAGCGCGATGTGCTGGGCAAAGTCGTGGAGGTGCTGTTTCAGTCAGCGCTGACCGATCCGCTGGACCCGGAGAAGCGCACGACTGCGGAACAATTGAAGGCAGCCGTGGAGCAGATCCAAGGCGATCTGCACGCGGGCTTCAATGCAAAGCTGACCTCGTTGCTGCCCACGTTCGATTTATTCGGCTATCCCGGCCTAGCTGACCCCGGCCTCGTCACCGAAACAAGTTTCGATGTCGACAAGCTCCTAAATGACCACACCAAGGTCCGGTATGTCGGCGTCAACGGCGTCACGCTACCCGAGACATATAACGGCCTGGGCGTCCGCAATCTCGTCTACATGCTTTTGCAACTGCTGCGCTTCTTTCGGGAGTACCAAGCTACGCCGGCAGCCGCTGGGGTACATTTGGTGTTCATTGAGGAGCCTGAGGCTCATCTGCACCCCCAGATGCAGGAAGTTTTCATACGTCAGCTCGATCAGATCGCGAACGCATTCGTTTCGCAGTTAAACGAGAACCGTCCTTGGCCCGTCCAGTTCGTAGTCACCACGCATTCTCCGCATATGGCGAACGAAGCACGCTTCGAGGCGATGCGGTATTTCCTGTCTGTCGCCGACGGCGAAGGCCTTCGACGTTCCGTCGTCAAAGATTTGCGACAGGGCATGGGAAACGCGACAGCGCCTGATCGAGAATTCCTGCATCAATACTTGACCCTGACGCGTTGCGATCTGTTCTTCGCAGACAAGGCTGTTCTGATCGAGGGTACGTCGGAGAGGCTCTTACTCCCGGCGATGATCCGTAAGACCGACGCGGCCGCCCCCGGTGAACCGCAGCTTGGCAGCCAGTACCTGACGGTGATGGAAGTGGGTGGTGCCTATGCACACCGGTTTTTCGACCTTCTCTCTTTCCTCGAATTGCGTGCGCTGATCATCACCGACATCGACGCCGTTAAGCCAAATGAGCAGGGCAAGCGCTTGGCCGTGCCCGTCGCGGAAGGCGAGTTCACCAGCAACGGCTGCATCAAGGCGTGGTTCGATAATGCGGTGTCGCCGGCTGCCCTTCTAGCCAAGGCGCCCGCTGACAAGATTGTTGGCTGTCGCCGACTGGCCTACCAGGTTCCGGAGGAAGATGGCGGCCCCTGCGCACGTAGCTTCGAAGACGCGTTCATTCTAGCCAATCCGGAGCGTTTTCCGCTCGGCGACGGGGACGTCGCCGCTCTCGCTTACCAGCATGCGGCCGAACAGAAGAAGTCGAGCTTCGCCCTTGAGCATGCGATCGAACATACCGATTGGACCGTTCCTCGTTACCTCGCAGAGGGTTTACGCTGGCTCGCGCAGGGCAATCCTGCCCCTGTCGTGCCGCCGCCCGCTGTCGCTGTGCAGATAGTAGCGGGGCTTGCCGGCGTGGAGGTGAATGTTGCCGAGGTAGGCGACAATGGCTGACGGTCCAGAGAGCCCCGCTGACGCTGCTGGTCGCGTCGCGCTTGAACGGATGTTCGCCTGCCTTGACGAAGGCAGAAGTTTTCGGTTGGAGGCGGGCGCTGGTGCCGGCAAAACCTATTCACTGGAAAGGGCCCTTCGCCGGCTGATTGACGGACGAGGGACTGACTTGGTCCGCCGCCGCCAGCAGGTCGGCTGCATCACTTACACGAACGTCGCCAAGGACGAGATTATCTCGCGCATTCAGGCTCACCCGGCCGTGCGGCCGGAGACGGTCCATGGCTTCTGCTGGTCGATCCTCCAGGACTTTCAGGCAACATTGCGGGGATTCGTGCCGCAACTTCCCGGCTGGCCGGAAAGGTTAGAGCCCGCTGGGGGAATCGGCGCTCGTAGAGTTCATTACGAACTGGGTTACCCGAGCGTCAGCGAAGACCAGGTGACCATTCGGCACGAAGACGTGCTCGCGTTGATGATCGAGGCAATGGCCCTTCCGAAGTTTCGCTCCGTCCTGACCGCACGATACCCAGTGATTCTAGTCGACGAGTACCAGGACACGGACGCTGCCTTTGTCGATGCGTTGAAGACCTGGTTTCTCGATAAGGGCGAAGGACCGCTGATTGGTCTGTTCGGGGATCATTGGCAGAAGATCTACGGTGACGGGTGTGGATCCGTGGAGCACGCGGCGCTTGAGGTGATCGATAAGAACGCAAACTTTCGCTCGGTGGACCCGATCGTACAGGTGCTGAACAGAATGCGGCCGGAACTGCCGCAAATGGTGAGCGAGCCCGATGCGCCAGGCGAGGCGCGCGTCTTTCACACAAACGCTTGGCCGGGCGCACGGCGGACCGGACAAGGCGGAGGGCATTGGACGGGCGACACGAGCCCAGAGGCTGCGCGAGCCTATTTCAGCCACATCAAGGAACGGCTGAGCGATGAAGGATGGGACTTCGCGGTTGGCAAGACCAAGATATTGATGCTCAGTCACAGCGTGCTCGCTCGCGAGCAGGGTTACGCAAGCATCCCGTCAATCTACGGCCAGTTCAATGATCCGTGGCTGAAGAAGGACGATCCGCACATCAAGTTTCTCGCGGATCACCTTGAACCTGCCTGTGCTGCGTTCGAGGCGCTCCGCTACGGCGAGATGTTCGAGTCCTTTGGAACGGGGATGCCCCGCATTCGGAAGCATTTGGACAAGGTCGCATGGGCCGAGACGATGACGGCGCTGATGGCGTTGAGGAACACCGGATCCATCGGCGATGTGATCGATTTTATCGCCGCGCAGCCGCATATGAGGCTGCCGGACGCGGTCGAGGAACGCGAGAAGAAGCTAGCAGACGTCGGTGCCGAACCTGTCGAGGGCGAGTCGCGGCGTGTCACTCAGTTGCGCAAATTGCGGCAGGTCGCTTACGCAGAACTGATAGCGCTGGATCGGTTCATCGACGGTCACACGCCGTTCGCCACGAAGCATGGAGTGAAGGGAGCGGAATTCGAGAACGTGCTCGTTGTGGTCGGCCGAGGATGGAACAAGTATAATTTCGCCCAGATGCTCGAATGGAGCGACGGTGGGCCGCCGGCCGACAAAGTCGAGTTTTTCGAGAACAACCGAAACCTGTTTTATGTCGCCTGCTCCCGGCCGAAGGTCCGCTTGGCGCTGCTCTTCACACAGATTCTGAATGCAAACGCCTTGGGAAAACTGACGGCTTGGTTTGGCGCAGCGAATGTCATTGCACTCCCGGCGGACCCGGAGGTCGCGCAAGCATGACCAACTGCGTCCGTCCCGTCACAACTGTCGCTGCTTCAAAGTCTTTATCCACGGAAGAACTGGATTTCACGGGACTCTCAGAACCCGACGCGCGCAACGTGAGGGCGGCCATCGCCGCTGGCGATAACTTTCACGGCTACATACCGTCGGAAAGTCTGCACTTCACCATCCGGAACTACCGCCGTCTCGCCTCTCTCCAAGCGCTCGAGGCGGCTTGGCTCGACGCGTATGTACATGCTGCGCACTTCCAGCCTTATGGTGTCGAGGCGATCAAAGCTGTGTTTGATGCGTGTGACCGGGATCGTCTTCTTGAGTTGAAGCCGCTGGGCGAAATTGCCAATATTGAGCGTGGTGGACGGGTGACCCTTTTCCGCGGTTGCGCAGGTCCTGTCCACCACATGGGCATGTCGTGGACGCCATCGCTCGATAAGGCGATCTGGTACGCGGCCCACCACGCCGAATTCTACGGACTGGACAATCGGGCGGTCTACGTGTCGACAGTCTCGGTGGCGGAAATCTACTGCAGCCTCGACCACTATGATTGCGATGTCATTGTCCACCCGAGCAAAGCATGGCGCGTGGAGGTGCCGGCTGAGGAGTATCGATTGGACCGCGATCGCTGACCAACGGGGTGCTTGTTCCTACGATCTGCGCGATGGCCTGGTCACGCGGGTTCTGGTTGAGCGTGGAAGAGCCGGTGGCTTCGTGGCGGTTAGAAGCGCCTCCTCGGCCAATTTCTGCGGGCTCATGTACTCCATGCGCTCTGCGATGTAGGCACCGAGGAGCTTTGCATCGTTCGCGCTCGGCATCGGTTTGGCATAGAGGAGCGGGAGGAAGGATGTAAGCGCCAGACGGTAGAGCGGCGCGGCGTATTCGAACACTGTCCGTTGGGGAAGCGGAAGGATCAACTTCGTGCGGTCGACTGGATTTCCGTGCAGGAAATCGTTTCTGCAGTCGTAGAGGGCTTGATAGACCCAAGACGCCAGCGTTCGTTTGACCTTGGTCTTTCCCCCCGTGTCATGGGCTAGCGCGGCGCTGGCCGCGATTGTCCACGGCGTCTTTTCGATCAGCTCGAACACCTTGTCGCGATTGGCTTGGCCGCTTCCGCCGGGATGGACGAGGATCTCGAATGCACTGACCCATAGCGAGACCACGCGCCCGACATCATAGAACGTGGTGTCCGTTCCGGCCGGTAGGAGCGAGGCGTTATAGGCCATGTTCAACGAGCGCATAAGAACGATGTCCTCCCATGCTGCCTCGGCGGCCTCATAACGCCGCATCCAGCGCGCCAAGAGCGCGGCAAGCAGCGGTTGGTCGATGTCGTTTTCGTCGACGGGCGTGCGGAAGATTGCGGGCGACGACTGACCTTTGAAGCTTGCAACCTCGTGTGTGCCAAGGATCGCCGGCGTGCTGCCGATGACATCTTCATAGTGGCGATCGAGCATCCAAGGATAGATCGCGAAAGCCTCACCGAACATGACGCGATGTCCGCGACGATGACGCAGTTCGAGCGCCCGACCACAGGTCGTTGTCGCGATCGCGATGAGATCACGGAAGCTCGCTAGCGCGGAAATGTCGAGAAAGGCCGGCGGTGCTGCTGAATGCACCAACAAAACGGAGGGCTCGAACTTCTGCCCGAAATTGTCGGAGAACCGATTGAGGAAGCGGCGGAACATGGGCTGTGCGCGCTTGATCGCGGCAACTCGCGGGTCATGGGCCGGCGCGAGTGCGGCGATGTCGCAGCCAATCGCCGCCTGGAGCGGGATATTCGGCAATACGAAGACAGGGGTCCAGCCAGCGGTCACTAGGCTGTCGCTTCGGGTAGATGAGCTTCAGCCTCTCTCAGGCAGCGATCCCAAAACGTCAGGGCTTCTCGGATTTTCGGGAGGATTGGTCGTCCCTCGGCATCGCGCAGCTTGGCGGAGTCGAAGGCAGCGACATGCGAGACGCCATCGGGCACGCCGGGGTCGGCTACCACTGCGATGGTGTCGAAGGCATTGTTGCGAAGCTCAAGCCCGCCCTGGAACTCCTTGAGCAGCACGTTGCGCGCCGGCTCAATAAACTCCCGGAAAATCGGAGCCTCCTTCCACTCCCGCCATTTCGCTGCGCTCCAGGATTGGCGCCGGTCATCCGCGCAATCGACCTTGTCGAACACGTGCCCGATGGACCGGAGCAAAGCGATGATCGCAATGTACTGCGACTGATATTCGGCGACTGGCCGCATCATGCTGTCGTAGCGCTCAAACCGAACGACAAGATCGGTCACGAAGTTGAGTTGCGCGCGCGCCACCAGCATGGTCATAGCGCGCGGAACGCCGACTCGATGTCGGCGGCAGTGTTGCTGTCGTCGAAGCTGTGCAAGACGGCTCCGGTTTGCGTGCGGTCCCGGATCTCGATTTTCTCGGCCGTGTGATTGTAGGCGAAGACGTAGGTGTTCCCGCCGATATTCACCCAGAGCATGTTCGCGGGGCTGCCCGCGAAGCGCCTTATCCGGATTGAGTCCGGTTCTCCACGCCAGATAATGCCGCCGAGCAGGGCAAGTGCGATTCCCTTCACCTTGCCTGCATGATGATCCGCGCGGCCCATGACGCCCTCGGCATAGGTATGCAGCTCTTCGACGTCCTTGGCCGTAATCGCCATTCTTTCACTCCAAATTCGCGGATCGACGTCCGCGTCCAACGCGCATGGCTAGGCATGCTTGCGACGCCGCGCGACGGTACGCGTCGTACTGTCATCCGGGACAGTTCCATCGCTGAGGCCTTGGAGCCGAAGGTCTGGCCGCCCGGGCAGCTTCACGGTCAGTTCGAGTTTGCCGCCGATCGCCTCGACGTAGCTGCGCAGCGTCGACAGATACATGTCGGCCTGCTTTTCGATCTTCGAGACCGAAGGCTGCTTGATGTTCAGCGCCGTGGCGATGTCCTCTTGGGCCTTTCCTGCGATCTGACGCATTTCGCGCAGGCCCTCGACTTCCTGCTTCAGCACCTGATAGCGGGCCTCGATCTCGGCTTGGCGCTCAGGCGGCAACTCGGCAATGAAATCGTTCAGGTTGCGGGCCATGCTAGCTATCCTTCTTTCCTGATTTCAGGGTCTCCACATGGTCGGAAAACCTGAGATCCGCCTTTGCGATGAGCCGCTTGTAAAAGCGCTTCTCGCTCCCGCCCGACTTGTCGCCGGCCACCAACACCACCGCTCGCCTTTCGGGATCGAAGGCGAAGGCCGCGCGCCATTCGCCATCGGCGGCTTCGAAGCGCAGCTCTTTCATGTTGGCGTGCTTCGAACCCTTGAGCGTATCGACATGCGGGCGACCGAGCTGCGGGCCGAAATCGGCGAGCAACTTGGCGACCACGATCAAGGCGTCTTGCACGCTAGGCTCGAAAGTCCGTAGCTCGTCCTCGAAGGCAGCGTACAAAATGACTTCCCAAGTCATATAGCCTCCGAGCTATGTTCGGTCAAGGGGGAGGACGCGGGGAGCAGCCAGTGATGCGGTAGTGGCGCGACGACAACTTTCCGCCCAGGCATCGAGATCATCGACCGCATAGCGGACCCATTTTCCAAACTTGTGGAAAATGGGTCCACCGCCGAGGGAGCGGTAGCACTCCAGCGTATGTGCTTCGAGGGCGAGATAGCGGGCCGCCGCCTCGGTATCGACGAACCGGATCGGTCCAGCGTCATCGACAAACCTGGCGCGGCGCAGGATGTCCGCCGTAGGCCATCGGCGCTGCTGGTTAGCGTCCTCACGCATGGCTCGCCTCCTTTGTCTCGTCGCGCTTAGTTCCGGGAGGGACGGCACGGTTTTCCCCGGCGCGATGACGGAACGGCCGATAGTTTCCGAGCTTGGTGCGCGAAGCATACTGGCCATCCTCGAACCCAAGGGGCTTGCCGGCTGCCGTCAGCACCGGCTCGATCTCCTCGACTTCAGGCGCCACCGAAGGAACATCGACGACCGGCGGGGGCACGGGAGGCGAGCTCGCGGGGCGTCCACCAAGCAACGCTTGCCGCCGCTGGTTCACTGCCTCCGCCGCAGCGCGCACGGGATCATCTTCGGTGTGCACGTATTTCATGAACATGGTGACCGTCTTGTGGGCGGTGAGAGCCATCCCGACCTTCACAGGGATGCCGGAGTTGGCGATGTCGGTCGCCGAGCGATGCCGAATGCCATGCGTTCCGATATGCGGGAGCCCGGCACGCTGAAGGATGCGCCGCCAGCCCTGGTAATAAGTGTGCTTCGACATCGGCAGTTTGGGGTCGAAGACGGACGGGCAGACGAACGGCGATTCCTCGAGCAGCGGTGCCGTCTCGAAGAGCCGCTGCGCTTCTGCGCTCATGGGCTTGGACATGCCACCGGTCTTGCTGTCGGGCCACACGACGCGCTGATTGTCGTAGTCGATCCAAGCCCACTCGAGCTGCAGGATCTCCGACATGCGCGCCGCGAATTCGAACTGGAGCCGGATCGCCAGAAGGATGAACGGATGCTCAAGCCCCTCCGCCTCGGCGCGCGCGAGGTAGGCGAAGAGCTTTTTCATCTCGCTGTCAGTGATGAGGCGGGTCTTTCCCCGTTCCGGATACTTCGGGACGTGGCGGCACGGGTTCGACCCATCGGGGCGCATGCCCCACACCTCGGCCATGTTGAACATCTTCCGCACGGCGGCGAGGACGCGGTTCGCGTTCGTAGGCTTCTTCGACATCTTCTTCATCAGATTCGAGATGTCGGCACGCGTGACGTCGGGTACCTTCAGCTGGCCGAGCACTGGGATGATGTAGCGCTTGCCGTAGCCGCGGTTCGAATGGACGGTGGATGGCTTGTTGCGGCTCTCCGAGTAGTCGGTGATGAACCGGTCGAAGAGTTCTTTGACCGTCGGCGCCTGCCGGGCCGTGGCCCGCTCGGCGCTGGGATCGACGCCACGGCGAACCTCGGCCAACCAATCCTGGGCGATCCCTCGGGCTTGCTCGACGGTGATCTCGCCGTAGCGGCCGATCGCGGGCTTACGGCGCTGTCCGTTGTGAGCGACATAAGCCACCATGAAAATCTTGCGGCCAGCGGGCGTGACCTTGACAAGGAACCCGGGTATCGTCGTATCGCGGAGTTCGTAATCGCGCTCCTGCGGGGTTGCGGCGTCGACAGCGGTCTTGGTGAGTTTGATTTTGGGCATTCCTAGCCTCCGTTGAGGTCGGATTTCAGGTGCAGAATAGGTGCACCTAGAAAGCCAACCGTAGCGTACGTCCGGCTAGGTATGTGTGATCTGAGAACCGAAAAAAGCTAGTGCTGACAATCGGTTATCGGGAAAACGGATACTGCCGGATACACAAAGGATAGGGCATATCCGGTCTCTCAAAATCCAGTTCCGAAAGGAGTGCCGGTTCGACCCCGGCCGCCCGCACCACCCTTCCTGTCGGTGAGTCTTCCCGCCGCCATAGGGCGCGGAAACGAAGACGGCCCGCCCCGGAGCCAGCAGGTTCGGCACGCGTGGGCGCCGGAGCCAGACAGGTTCGGAACGGGCCGTGAATGATCGGTACGAATACTAAAATCCGACCAGCCGACATATTGGCATTAAGTCGCATTCTTGAAAAGTCCCCGCTCGGCGATCAGCCCAGTTCGCGGTGGAAGAAGCCGGTCACATCGGCCAGAATCGTCGCCTTCTTGCGGAACAGGGGCGAGAAGGTCGCGATCAGGTCGGCGTGGTCCAGACCAGGATAGAGCTTCGCCTCGGACCGACCGCCGACCGCCTTCATCCTCTGGTCCAGAATGGTCGTGTCCTCGGCATGGACCACGACGTCGGCCGTGCCGTGACCCAGCCAGATCGGCGGGGCGTCGGCGCGAACGAAGGTGACGGGCTGGGTCAGGGTCGGATCGGGGGCGCGGCCGAAGGCGTTGCGGGACGCCCCCACGTCGAACGGCAGGAAATCATAGGGGCCCGCCAGACCCGCCGCCGCCCTGATCAGTCCAGGGCGGTCGACCGCCTGCATATAGCGGCGGTCCAGACTGATCATCAGGGCCAGATGGGCGCCGGCCGAATGGCCCAACACCCCCAGCCGTTCCGGATCGCCGCCATAGGCTGCGGCGACATCCGCCGCCTTGGCCGTGGCGACGGCGGCGTCTTCGATGAAGGCGGGAAAGACCACCTGGGGCACGACGCGGTAATCGGGCAGGGCCACAACGAACCCCTGGGCGGCCAGGGCCTGGGCCGCCCAGCCATAGAGGTCGCGCGACCCTGAATCCCAGCCGCCGCCATAGAAGAAGACCAGGACCGGATAGGTTCCCTGCGCGGTCGGGGCGTACAGGTCCAGCCTCTGGCGGGGATCGTCGCCATAGGCGATGTCGCGCGCCACCCGTCGCACGCCCCCGTCCCTCGGCCCCAGACTGTTGAGCAGGCCCAGGGGTGAACAGGCGGCCGCCATCAGGCCCGCAATGGGCGCCAACAGGCCCCGCCGGGTCATGCGATACAGTCCATGGCTTCCAATACGTCGTCGCCCCTCGCTCGGCCCAGACCCTTTGCAGATTTATCGCGCCCCGGCGATCAGCCGGCCGCAGTTCGCATCCTCGGCCAGGCCCGGATCGACGAAGGCGAACAGGGCCGTGACCGGCGCCACCACCGCGCTCAGAAGACCGGCGACCCCGCCCTGGCCGACCAGGGCGCGGACATCGACGCCGACCTGGGGGGCGGTCAAGGCCCCCTTGACCGTGATGGGCGCCCAGACCCGCAGCAGGCGCGGCTTCTTGGATTCGCCATCCACACGCAGGTCCAGGGTTTCGGCCCCCAGGTCGATCGTGCCTGTGCCCTGGGCCAGAACCACATCCGTATCGATGACCAGGGTCTTGACCGTCGCCGCGCCGCCCCGCACGTCGAAATCGGCGACGGCGCACCGGATCTGGGCCGTGGACTGGTCTCCGCGCAACAGTTTCAGCAGGCCGGCGCTGGCGTTGATGCCCAGCAGTTCGGCGAAGGCCGACCGCATCTGACCGTCGGGCACCACAAGGCTGAGCGAGCCCTTGGACGCCGCTGCGAAATCATGGATCGAGGCGCCGGGTCCTTCCAGCCGCGCACGGCCCAGAGCGCGCCCGGTCAGGGGCGCAGTTCCGTCGCGCGCGGGAATGATGGATTCCAGCGGATAGCCGGCCAGACGGAAATCGACGACGCTGTAGGGGATGTCGCGCGTCGCATTGATCCGGGCCGTGCCGTTCAGTTCGCCCCGATTGAAGTTGAAACTGACGGGATCGAGATCAAGGACGCCGTCCTTCAGTTCCGCGCCCAGGTTCACCGCCCGCACATCCAGGTCATTGGCCTTCACCGCGACCGCCCGATAGCTCAGGCTTCCGTCCATCGCCCGCAGGCGCTCGGTCTGCAGCGGCGCGTCGGGCAGCAGCTTGCCGCCGACGGCCACGGGCGCCTCGGTATTGGATCCCGCCGCATTCGTCACGGTCCGGGCGCCCAGGACGGCGGCCAGGTCGTCGATGTCGAGGCGGCGCGACGTCAGTTCCGCATCGACCCGCAATCGTTTCGCCGCATCGACCCGCACGTCGCCGGACAGGTCCGAGGCCCCGACCCGGCCATCGAAATCACTGAAGGTCCAGATATTCTCGTTCCGCTTCAACGCGCCCTTCAGTCGATAGGGCGGGGTGTTGGGCAGGGCGACCCCCGTCAGCAGATACAGGTCCGACAGGTCGCGCCCCTGCAAGCTCAGGGTGGCGTCGAACCGGCCCAGGTCGAACGGCCGGATCACGGCCCCCTTGGCGGTCAGGCTGGAGCCCGCGCCGCTGACGCTAGCCTCGAAGTCATAGGGTCGGTCACGACGGATATTGATGAAAGGGCCGCCCCGGACGCGGAGCGTCAGCGGCGAGCCATTGACCTCGCCCTCGCCGTCCAGCACGAAACCGGCGTCGTCACCCTGCCCCTCGCGCGCATCGACCGTCGCCTCCAGTTTCAGACCGCGTCGCCGCTCGTCGAAGACCAGGCGGCCGTCGGTGATGACCAGTTGCTGGATGACGGGCAGTTTCATCCCCTCGCCCGTGTCGGGCTTTTCGGGGTTCAGGTCCCAGCTGTTGCGGCCGTCCTTGTCGGTGATCAGCACCAGCTGGGGGCGGGTGAAGCTGAGCAACGGCATTTCGATCTGGCCGGCGAACAGTTTGCGCAGCCGCACCGAGGCGCGGATTTCGTCCACATCGGCCGTATCGCGATCCCGCGCCCACTCCGGCCCGCCGATCTTGAGACCCCGCACCACCGCCGAAGGCGTCCAGCTGAACAGATGGACGTCCAGGTCGCCCTGAAGCGCAATGTCGCGATCATACGCCACCGAGGCCCAGCGTCCGATGGGTCCGCGCACCATGTTCCAGTCGAACAGGATCAGAGCCAGAACGACTAGGCCGATCAGAAAAAGGCCGACGCCCCCTGCCCAGGCCTCGGCGCGTCCGGGCCGTCGGACGGCGGCGTACACCGGGTCATTCCGCCGCACCCAATCGTGAAAGCTTCGCGCGCGAACCACAGCCGGATCTATGCCCCTGCGACGCAGGTCCGACCACAATTCGTTCCACTTCAGCATCTTGGCCAAACAATCGGCTCCGTGAGCCAGACAGAACGCGCAAGTCGCGGTTTGGAGCCGCCCGGTCCCCTCCGACCTCTCCCGGCCTAAAATTTCGTCAGTTATGCGCTCAGTTGTCGCAAAAACTTTACAACGCGAAAATTCGGCGCATATTTCATCAGAGCCCTGATCTTAATTCAGGCCACAGGAGGATGCCCGATGACCCGCTCAATGACCCGATTTGCATCGCCCGCGCTGGTTCTCGCCGCCATTGCGGCGACCGCGACCCCCAGCCTGGCCGAGACGTCCAAGCCGCAGCGCGCCGAATCCCAACAGATCGTCATGATCTGCGCGACCGACGCGGCCACCCGTCGCGCCTACCAGCGCGAGTTCGGCGTTCAGCCGGTCTTCGTCAGCGCGCGCGAAACCTTGAACGCCCGCTCGAACGGCGAAACCTGGTCCACGCCGCGCTGCATGACGGCGCGCGAATACGCCCGTCTGAACCAACTGGCCGAGACCCGCGCAGGTCTCTAACGAAAAAGGGCGCGGCCTTGCGGCTGCGCCCCTCTTTCGTGTCTGCGACGCCCCGGCCCTATTGGGCGGGGGTCAGGTATTTGTTCAGCCAGCCGAACACCTCATTGTGCCATTGCAGGCTGTTGGCCGGCTTCAGCACCCAGTGGTTCTCGTTCGGGAAGACGATCAGGCGGCTGTCGATTCCCCGGCGCTGCAGCGCCGTATAGGTGGACAGGCCCTGGGCCGTCGGAATGCGGAAGTCGTGGTCGCCCTGCACCACCAGCATCGGCGTCTTCCAGTTCTCGACATGGTTGGCCGGGTTGAACTTCTGATAGCCTTCCGGCTTGTCCCACGGCGTGCCGCCGTATTCCCACTCGGTGAACCACAGCTCCTCGGTCGAATAACCCATGCCGAAGGTGTCGAAGACCCCGTCATGGTTGACCAGGCATTTGAACGCGTTCGACCAGTTCCCGGCGATCCAGTTGATCATATAGCCGCCGTATGAGGCGCCCAGGGCGCAGGCGTTGGAACCGTCCAGGAAGTCATACTTCTGCTGCGCGGCGGCCCAGCCCTTTTGCAGATCCTCCAGCGGCCGGTCGCCCCAGTGCTGGCTGATGGCGTCGGTGAAGGCCTGGCCGTAGCCGGTCGAGCCGTGGAAATCGATCATCACCACCGCATAGCCTGCCCCGGCGTAGGTCTCGGGGTTCCAGCGATACGACCAGCCGTCCCCGAACGAGCCCTGGGGTCCGCCGTGGATCAGGAAGGCGACGGGGTACTTCTTCCCTTCCTCATAGCCGACCGGCTTGATGACGTAGCCGTGCACCGTCTCGTTGTTCCAGCCGGGGAAGCTGAACTGCTCGTATTCGCCGAAGGCCTTGGCGTCGAAGGCCGGGTTGGCCTGGGTCAGGCGACGCGGCATTTCACGACCCAGATAGGTCTTGAAATACAGATCGCTGGGCGACTTCAGGCTGTCCTGGGCGAAAACGAAGCCCGACGGCGTCTGCTGGAAGGCCGAGACGTGGCCGGGGCCGGTGACCGGGGTGACGACGCCGTTGCGCGTGTCCACGGCGAACAGCCTGGTCGAACCCACGTCGCCGGCGGTCGTGTACAGGGTCTGGCCGTCGCGCGACCATTGCAGGGTGTCGGCCGAACGGTCCCAGTTCGACGCGATCTCGCGCTTCTGGCCCGACTGAACATCCATCAACACGATCTGATAGCGATCAGCCTCGAAACCGGGCCGCGCCATCGCGCGATAGGCCAGGGTGCGGCCGTCCGGCGAAAACACCGGCCCCGCGTCCCAGGCCGGATTGTCCTGGGTCAGGTTGGTGAAGGTCCCGTCGCCGGTCAGGCCGTTGGTCTTCCACAGGTCGAAATTGGTGCTCCACGGCTCGGTCTTGCCGGCCAGGCGCGCCGAGAAGACGATGGAATCGCCGGCAGGAGTGAAGACGAAGTCGCTCTCGTCGCCGAACGGCTTGGACGGGGTGTCGCCGTCGAAGCCCTTGGTCACCCAGGCCGGAGTTCCGGTCGCCTGACCGTTGCGACCGATCGACTGGACGAACAGATGGTTCTGGGTGTGGTCGTTCCACGTGTCCCAGTGGCGCACGAACATGCGGTCGTAGACCTGGCCGGTTGTTTTCCGCTCGGCCATGGCCTTGCCCATCTCGACCGAGGCGTCCAGATCGGCCGCGTCCGGATAGACGGCCAGGGACACGGCCACCTTGTCGCCCGAGGGGCTGATCCGATAGGCGTTCACGTCCAGCGGCAGATTGGTCACCTGCACCGGCGTCGCCGTGGGCGAGGCCACGCGCCAGACCTGGCTGGCGCCCGACTTGCCCGACAGGAAATACAGATTGCCGTCCCCGCCCCAGCGGGCGGTGTTGGCGCCCTGGTCCGAGATAGCCAGTCGGCGCGGCGCCACGTCCGGCGTCTCCAGATCCAGCATCCACAGGCTGCCGGCGCGGCGGTTGGCCTCTACATCCGTCGTCGTCACCGAATAGACGACGTAGCGCCCGTCCGGCGACACCTGCGGATCCCCCAGCCGGTTGGCCGTGATCATATCCTTATAGGTGAAGGCGTCAGGCGTCGCGGGCGCAGCCGGAACCGGCGCGGGCGGAACCTGGGCCAGGGCCGGAGCGGCGCTCATCAGGGCGCCCGACAAGGCAATTCCCGCGCAGGCGGCGGACAAGAGAGAACGGTGGCGCATGGGGCATTCCTCGCAAAACTTGCAGCGGCGAGGCGTAGCACCACCGTTCGCCGGGCGAAAGTTGCTGACAGCTCAGAAGTTAGCTAAGTTACTTGGACCAAGGAGCGCGACATGACCACTGTCACCGTCCACCACGCCAAGACCCATCTCTCCAAACTGATCGCCGCCGCCGAACGCGGCGAAGAGGTCGTCATTGCGCGCGGCGACAAGCCCGCAGTACGGATTGTGCCCTTCCAGCCGGCGGCCAAGCCCGAGCGCAAGCCGGGTCGGCTGAAGGGCCTCGTCGCCATGGATGATCGTTTCTTCGACCCCCTGCCGGAAGACGAACTGCGTCTGTGGGAGGGCCGAGGCGAATGAGGCTGCTGCTCGACACCCACGCCCTCATCTGGTGGATGTCGGGGGAAGCCGGGCTCAGCCGCGCCGCAGAGGCCGCGATAAGGGACGGCGACGCCCATGTCTTCGTCAGCGCTGTGTCAGCCTATGAGATCGCCCTGAAACACGGCATGGGCCGACTGCCCAAGGCTGGGCTGCTGGCCGAACGGTTCGAGGCCGAGGTCGATCTCGAAGGTTTTGACATCCTGCCGATCACCGCCCGCGAGGCGTCCCACGCCGGCCGTCTGGACCATACGCACCGCGACCCGTTCGACCGGCTGCTGATCGCCCAGGGCCTGATCAACAACCTGACGCTCGTCTCCAATGAACAGGTGTTCGACAGCTTCGGCGTGGCGCGCCTCTGGTAGGCTTGCTCCCTTTCGCCGAACCGGCGACAAGCGGACGTCCATGAATTCCGCCGCCCTTCCCGTCCGCCGCTCGCCCCATATCGTCGATGTCCTCATCGCCGAGCGCGCCCCGCGTCTGACCGCCTCTCCCTTCTGGCCGGTCGTGCGGCCGGCCCTGTATTCCGTGCTGAACTACAGGGCGGCGGTGCGGATGGCCGACGCCATCCAGAACCTGTCAGGCGCCGAAACCCTGGACTATGTCTCGGACCTGCTGAACCTGAAGGTCTCCACCGCCCATCTGGACCGTTTGCCCGCGACCGGCCGGTGCGTCGTGGTCGCCAATCATCCCACCGGCATCGCCGACGGGGTGGCGGTCTATGACGCCGTCCGACAGCGCCGCCCCGACGCCATCTTCTTCGCCAACGCCGACGCCCTGCGCGTCTCGCCGCGACTGGCCGAGACAGTGATCCCCGTCGAATGGGTTCACGACAAGCGCACCCGCGAAAAGACCCGCGCCACCCTGAACGCCGCCAAGGAGGCCTTCGAGGCCGAACGCTGCGTCGTCATGTTCCCCGCCGGCCGTCTGGCCCGCGAGCAGAACGGCGTCCTGACCGATCCCGAATGGGCGCCCACCGCCGCCTCCCTGGCGCGCAAATATGGCGCTCCGGTCATTCCCATGCACGTGACCGGCCCCTACAGCCGGCTGTTCCACCTGTTCGACAAGATCTCGCAGGAACTGCGCGACGTGACCCTGTTCCACGAACTGCTGAACAAGGCGGGCAAGCCCTTCGGCGTCGTGGTCGGTCAGCCGATCCCGCCCGAACGCCTGGACGTGGACGCCGTCAAGGCCACCCTGGCCCTGAAACATTTCACCGAACGGACCCTGGCCGCCGATCCTGACGCGGTGTTCCCATGAAGATCGAACTTCCCGACGCCGAGGCCACTACTCGTCTGGGCCACGCCATCGCCCCTCTTCTCGCGCCGGGCGACAGCCTGCTGCTGTACGGGCCGCTGGGCATGGGCAAGTCGACCCTGGCGCGCGGCCTGATCCGCGCCCTGACCACGCCGGACGAGGACGTGCCCAGCCCGACCTTCACCCTGTTACAGTTCTACGAGTCCGACCCGCCCGTCGCCCATTTCGACCTCTATCGCCTGACCCGGCCGGAAGAGGCCTTCGAGATCGGCCTGGACGAGGCCCTGGACGAGGGCTGCGCCGTCATCGAATGGCCCGAGCGGCTGGGCGAGGCGCCGGAACGGTTCCTGGGGCCCGACCGGCTGGCCATCGAAATTTCCGAACACGGCGACGGCCGTGTTGCGACCGTTTCCGGCGCAGGCCGGTGGGAAGACCTGATCGACCATGTCCGTTTCTGACCGCGAACAGCTTCGCCTCGACTTCCTGAAGGGCGCCGGCCTGGCCGAGGCGGCGCGCGCGCCCCTGCCCGGCGACGCCTCGACGCGGCGCTACGAGCGGCTGACCACGCCGGGCGGCGCCAGCCTGATGCTGATGGACCAGGCGCCCGCCGCCGAAAGCCCGCCCGCCGACCCATCCTGGACGCCGCAACAGCGCCAGGCCGCCGGCTGGAACGCCGTCGCCCGTCTGTCGGCCGGCCGGATAGAGGCCTTCGCCGCCGTGGCCGCCCATCTGAAGGCGCTGGGCCTGTCCGCCCCTGAAATCCCGGCCCTGGACGCCCCGAACGGCCTGGCCGTGCTGGAAGATTTCGGCGACGCCCTGTTCGCCCGCGTCATCGAGGACGGTGCCGATGAGACGCCGCTGTATCTGACCGCTATCGAGGCCCTGGCGGCCCTGCACGAGGCCGGGAGCCCGCCGCAGACCCTGCACGGCCCCGGCGGCGACTGGCCCTTGCTGACCTATGACGAGACGGCGCTTCAGGGCGGGGCCGACCTGTTCGTCGAATGGCTGCCCCGTCTGGACGACCGCGTCGCCTTCGACGCCGCCGCCGTGACGGCGTGGCGCGAGGCCTGGGCGCCCCTGGTCGCCTCGGGCGCGGGCGGGGCCTCGGTCATGGCCCACCGCGACTATCACGCCGAGAACCTGATCTGGCTGCCCGAGCGCCAGGGCCCCGCCCGCGTCGGCATGATCGACTTCCAGGACGCGGTGCGCGCCCACCCCTCCTGGGACCTGCACTCCCTGCTTCAGGACGCCCGCCGCGACGTGTCGCCGGCGCTGGAAGCCGAGGCCCTGGACCGCTATTTCGCCCTGCGGCCCCAGGTGGACCGCGCCGCATTCATGGCCGACTACGCCGGGCTCGCCGCCCTGAACGAGGCGCGGATCATCGGCATCTTCGCCCGGCTGATCGCGCGGGACGGCAAGCCTCGCTACCGCCAGTTCCTGCCGCGCATGTGGCGGCATCTGAACGCCAATCTGGAACAGCCGGCCCTGGCGCCCGTCGCCCGCTGGTTCGACCGCCATGTCCCCGCCGAGGTGCGCGCATGACCGCTCCCCCCAAAGCGCCCAAGACCGCAATGGTGCTGGCTGCCGGCCTGGGCACCCGCATGCGTCCCCTGACCGACGACCGGCCCAAGGCCCTGGTCGAGGTCGGCGGCCGCGCCCTGATCGACCATGTGCTGGACCGGCTGGCGGACGCGGGAGTCGAGACGGCGGTCGTCAATGTCCACTGGTTCGCCGACCGCCTGGAAGCCCATCTGACCGCGCGCGGACGCGCCCCCGAGATACTCATCTCCGACGAACGGGCCGAACTGCTGGAAACCGGCGGCGGTCTGAAGAAGGCCCGCCCCCTGCTGGGCGACGATCCGATCTTCGTCGCCAATATCGACAGCGTCTGGGTCGACCGGGGCGACGCCTTGGCGGACCTCGTGCGTCTTTGGAACCCGGACACGATGGACGCCGCCCTCCTGCTGGCCCGCCGCGAAGGCTCCATCGGCTTCGAGGGCGACGGCGATTTCTTCCTGGCCGACGACGGGAGACTGACCTTCCGCGGCGACGCCCCCTCCGCCCCCTTCGCCTATATGGGCGTGCAC
>QBLV01000150.1 GCA_003241815.1 Hyphomicrobiales bacterium
CTGCGTCGGTGAAGAGTGCGATGCCCTGGCCGATCGTACCAGGCCCGATGATCAGGACGCTGTCGCCAGGGCGGACGCCGGCGGTATCGACCGCCTCTGCCGAAACGGTCATCGGTTCGGTGAGGGCGGCGAGCCCGTCGGGAACGTCATCGGGCACCGGGACGCAGTTCTCTGCCGGGACGCAGGTCAGGGCGGCGAATCCTCCATCGCGCATGATGCCGATGCCGCGTCGCGTGATGCAGTCCTCCGATCGCCCCGAGCGGCAGCGCTCGCAGCGACCGCAGACGACGGAGGGGCGGATCACGACACGATCGCCGACCTCGAGGCTGGTGACGCCGGGGCCGATGCGGGCGATCGAGCCGCTGAATTCATGGCCGAGTGTCACAGGCATCGCCTGGCTCATGGCTGCATAGCCCGCCGTCCAGTCGGCGACATGCAGATCCGTGCCGCAGATGCCTGCCGCCGTGACCGCGACGATGACCTCGCCCGGTCCGGGAGCGGCGGGCTCGGGGACCTCGCACAAGGCGATGCCGGGCTCGGGGACGAGTTTTCTCAGCGCAAGCATCATCTCGATCCCGCAGAAGGAGACTTATTCGGGCTTGATGCCGGCGGCCTTGATCACGCCGGCCCAGGTCGCGGCGTCCTTGGCCATGAAGGCGGCGAGGCTCTCCGGTGTGCCCGGAGCAGGTTCGGCGCCGATTTCGAGCAGGCGGGCTGCCACCTGCGGCCTGGCAAGCGCAGCGTTGACGGCTGCGTTCAGTGCCGCGACCACGGCCGGCGGCGTTCCCTTGGGAGCCACCAGCGCGACCCAGGCGGAGAGGTCGTAGCCGGCATAGCCTTGCTCCGCGACGGTCGGCACATCCGGCAGCAGGCGGGTGCGGGTCGCCGTGGTGACGGCCAGCGCCTTGAGCGTGCCGCCCTTGACCTGCGCGGAGGCGCCCGCAAGCGTCGAGAACATCACGTCGATATTGCCGCTGATCGTGTCGGTCAGGGCTGGGGCCTCGCCGCGATAGGCGACGTGCTGGACCGGCGCGCCGGAGACCAGCCCAAACACCTCGCCCGCGAGATGGGCAACCGTATTGGCGCCGCCCGAACCGAAGGTGATCGGCGTGCCGCGCGTCTTGCCCAGCGCCTCGAGCTCTTTCATCGTTTTCGCCGGGAGTTTCAGCCCGGCCGATACCACGAAGGGCAGTTTTGCGATCATCGCGACGGGTACGAGATCGGTCGTCCAGTCGAAGGGCATGCTGGCGCGCAGCGCAGGGTTGATCACCATCGTGGTCGGCGCGGCGAGCAGGGTGTATCCGTCGCCTTCCGCCTTGGCGACGGCCTGCGACCCCAGAATCGTACCGGCACCGCCGCGGTTCTCGATGACGATACGCTGCTTGAGGATGTCGCCGGCCGCTTCGGCCACAACGCGCGAGACGACGTCGACGCCGCCGCCGGCCGCGAAAGGCACGATCAACTGGATCGCTTTTGTCGGATAGCTTTGCGCGAAGGCCGGACGCGCCATCCCGGTCGTGAGCAGCGCGAGCGCGCCGCCGAGCGCGGTTCGGCGTGAGATCGAATCTTGAGTCCGCGATCCGTCATTGCAGGTCATGTGCATCCTCCCTGGAGCCGTCTTGCTTGTTGTTGACGAAGACAACGCCAGCAATGCCGGGTGGCCGCAAGTGCGAAATCTGTTGTCTGCCATAGCCTGAGGCTATGGGTTTGATCCAAGTTGGCCGGCGTGCTGTCGCAGCAATGCCTCCAGGCGCTGGATCAGCCGGCTTCGCGCCCGCTCGATCGGGCGATGGAGGTGAAGTACATATGGCGGCGGATGGTCGAGCGGCCTCACGGTGACGCGGGTCAGGTCGGCCGCGAGCGCACTGAAGACGTCGACGATGGCAATGCCGATCCCGGCTTCGGCGAGGCCGATTGCGGTTTCCGCGAAACGGGCAACATGGGTTTGCGTTGGTGTGACGCCACCAGCTTGCATGACCGCATCGACCGCCAGTCCATGTACGGAGTGCGGCTCGAACACGATGAGCGGCCGCCCGGCCAGGTCGGAGGGCGCAAGCGCGCCGGCTCCATCCGGAAGCCAGCCTGCCGGTGCGACCGCGACCACCGGAGCCTTGCCGAGGGGCACGCTGCGGACCCCGGCATGCAGGATCGGAAACAAGGTGACGGCGCACTCACCCCGACCCGAGAGCAGGTAGTCCATGACCTGACTGACAGAGAGGATGTCGAGATGCAGGCTGAGGGCCGGATGCTCGGCGAGCAGATCGGCCGCCGCCATCGGCACCAACACCCGGCCGACGCTTGGTGATGCACCCACGTGAAGCGAGCCGCCATCGGCGCGGGCGATGCGAAGTGCGCGAGCGAGCGCGCCCTCCATCTGCTCGAAGGCGAGATCGACCTCGCCAAGCAGCCGGTGCGCTTCCGCCGTCGGCACCAGCCGGCCGCGATTGCGGTCGAACAGATCGAGCCCGCAGACATCCTCGATCCGGCGGACGGTCTTGGTCACGGTCGGCTGGGCGATCCGCAGTTCGCGCGCCGCGCCGACCACGGTGCGGCAGCGCATCAGCACCCGGAACACCTCGATCTGGCGCAGCGTCAGTTGCATAGGGTGCAAACGCGATTGGGTTGCGGCAACGAATGAAGAATGGGCGTCACTGGCTATGAGGACTTTCCATATTTCGATCGACTTCAGCGCAGGCTTCTTAATACGTCGGCAGCGGAGTGCCACGGTTCAGAAGATCACCCTGTCGTCTTTGCGAGTAACGTCGCCCCCTGTCTTTATCCAGCATAGAGTTCGTCTCCGGCGGTTGTGGAGCCCGTCCGGGCTGATGAAGCGACGGGCTTATGGCGCGGTGCTTGTCGCGGCGCGGCGCCAGGCACGTCGCGGGGTGAGGTCGAGGCGAAGACAGACGGCGTCTGCCTGCCGAGTCGGGCGTGAGGGCGCTCGGTGTTGTCGTCGGAGCGCCAGTGGGCCATGGCGATCCAGGCCCCGGACAGGGACGAGAACAGGGTCTTGTTCAACAGTTCGTCTCTGAGGCGGTCCTTGAAGCTCAGGCCGCCTTGTCCTTCATGCCGCCATCGGTCAGCCGGTACCAGGCGATGATCGCCGAGACGTAGAGTTCGTTGAGCGCATGCAGCGGCAGTGGCGTGATCGGCACGACCGGGAAGGGCAGGCGGCCCTTGTCGCCTGTCGCGATGTACTCCGCCATCGCCTTGCCCATGGCGCTTTGCAGGCCGACGCCGCGTCCCATGCAGCCGATATCGACCAGCAGACCGGGCTCCGGCTCGTGCAGATGTGGCAGGAAATCGCGGGTCAGGGCGACGCGCCCGCACCAGCGGAAGTCGAACGGAACACCCTTCACCTGCGGATACATCTTGCCGACGACGCGTTCGAGATGAGCCCAGTCGGAGGCGTCCTTCGGTTCGCGGAACGGGCCGCGCCCGCCCATCAAGAGGCGGTTCTGGTGGTCTTTGCGGAAATACAGCAGCAATTGCCGCGTGTCCGAGGTGACCTGGCCCTCCGGCAGGATCGTGCCGGCGATGTTATCGGACAGCGGCTCGGTCGCCACGATGAAGGAGTTGGGGCGGATCACGGTCTGGCGCAGCTGGGGGATCAGGTCGCCGGTGTAGCCATTGGTCGCGACGACGACGCGCGGGGCAGTCACAGTCGCGCCTTGCGCGGTACGGACGGTCCAACGGCCCCCGTCGCGTTTCAGCGAGACGACCTTGCTCTGGCCGTGAATGGTGGCGCCGGCCGCGAGGGCCGCCTTGGCGAGCCCGCGCGCATAGGCCAGCGGCTGCACACCGCCGGCCCGGCGATCGATCCAGCCGGCGAGATAGCGGTCGGTGCCAAGCAGCCTTGCGATCGCCTCCTTGTCGAGAAAGGCCGCATCGACGCCACGGGCCTGCCATTCGGCCGCGCGCCGCTTCACGGTCTCGACCATGGTCGGCGTGTGCGCGCCTTGAATCCAGCCCGTGCGCTTGTGCGGCACATCCATGCCATGCTTCGCGATCAGGTCGAAGACGAGGTCCGCGGTTGAGCCGACGAAGCCGATCAGCGCCTCGCCCGCGACGGGACCGAACTTTGCGACGATCTCGCTGGGATCATATTTGATGCCGGGAATGACCTGCCCGCCATTGCGGCCCGAGCCGCCCCAGCCGGGTTCATGCGTTTCGAGAACGATCACCGAGACGCCGGCTTCCGCCAGATGCAATGCCGTCGAAAGCCCGGCAAAGCCTGCGCCGATCACGCAGACATCGGCGCTCGCATCGGTGGCGAGAGGTAGGGTCGGTGCAGCGGCGGGCGCGGTCGCGTACCAGAGCGACGGGCTGAGCGGGTAGGGTTCGGCCATGATGGCCTCCTTGGGTGCGGCATCGGATTCATCCGAAAAGTGCATCCCACTTTTCGGTCCGAGGCCTAGATCGGACGCAGCACGCGCCGCAGGAAATCCTGCGTGCGGGGGTGGCTCGGCGCGCCCAGCACGTCGCGCGCGGGGCCCTGCTCGACGATGACGCCGCCGTCGAGAAAGAGGACGCGATCGGCGACCTCGCGAGCGAAGCCCATCTCATGGGTGACAACAAGCATGGTCATGCCGTCATCGGCCAGGCTCTTCATCACCTGAAGCACCTCGCCAACGAGTTCGGGATCGAGAGCCGAGGTCGGCTCGTCGAACAGGATCGCCTTGGGCTGCATGGCGAGCGCACGCGCGATGGCGACGCGCTGCATCTGCCCGCCCGACAGCTGGCCCGGATAGGCATCGACCTTGTCGGCGAGGCCGACGCGGGCGAGCAGGTCGCGCCCGCGCTCCATGGCCTCGGCGCGGGGCTCCTTCTTCACGAAGATGGGCCCCTCGACAACGTTCTCCAGCGCCGTGCGATGCGGGAAAAGGTTGAAGCGCTGGAACACCATCGCCATCGCCGTGCGAATGCCGATGATCGAGGGCTTGTCATGCTCGACCCGGGCCCCGTCGATGGTGATGGCGCCGCCATCATAAGATTCGAGCCCGTTGATGCAGCGCAGGATGGTCGACTTGCCCGAGCCGGACGGCCCGATCAGGCAGACGACCTCGCCCTTGTCGACGCTGGCCGTGATGCCCTTGAGCACCGGAAAGGCGCCGAAGCTCTTGGTGACGCCGGCGATCTCGATCATCGGAGCGCTCATCGCCGCGTCCCCTTGCCGAAGCGGCGTTCGAGCCAACTGACGAAGCCCATCAGCGGCAGGCACATCGCCAGATAGAGCAAAGCGACGAGCGAATAGACCGTCATGTTTTTGAAGGTCGAGGAGGCGATCAGCGTGCCCTGCAAGGTCAGTTCCGCGACCGTGATGGTCGAGGCCTGCGAGGAATCCTTGAGCATCATCACCATGATATTGCCATAGGGCGGCAGCACGAGCCGGATCGCCTGCGGCAGGATCACCCGGCGCATGGTCAGGCCCCAGCCCATCCCGATCGATTGCGCCGCCTCGACCTGGCCATGGTCGATCGCCTCGATGCCGGCGCGGAAGTTCTCCGACTGGTAGGCCGAATAGGCGACGCCGAGACCGATGATGGCCGCCTGCAGCGCCGTGAGCGCGATGCCGAATTCGGGCAGCACGAAATAGATGTAGAAGAGCTGCACCAGGATCGGGATGCCCCGCAGCGTGTTGACGATCACCTTGGCGATCGTCCCGAGCCAGCCGATGCCCGACACCCGCATCAGCGCCCAGACGAGGCCGAGCACCGTGGACAGCGCGAGCGAGCCCAGCGCCACGATCAGCGTGAACTTTACGCCCTGCAGCAGCAGCGGCAGGAACTGGGTGGCATCGCGCAGGAAGGTTTGCATCGAAATCCGGCGGTCTGGGTCATCGAAGGCGGCTGAAACCATGCCGTCATTCCGGACAAGCCGCCCCCGGGTCCTGCCTTCGGCAGGCCCGAGGACAGGCTCCGCGGCGCCGATCCGGAATCCATCCTAGAGCTGTCGCGCCCTTCGATGGATTCCGGGTCTCCGCTTCGCTCCGCCCGGAATGACGGCGCAGGTTGGCGAATGGCGCAGCGAGACTACGCCAAACCCCACTTCGCCAGGATCTTGTCGACCGTGCCGTCGGCCTTGAGCTTGGCGAGACCGGCATTGATCTTCTTGAGCAACTCGCCGTCGCTCTTGCGCACGCCGATGCCGACCGAACCGGAGATCACCGGCTTGTAGGACTTGACGATGCGGACTTTCGGAAACTGCCCCTGCGAGAGGTTGTAGGCGATGATCGGCAGGTCGAAGACGGCGGCCTGGACGCGGGCGGCGTTCACATCGGCGAGGATGTCGGGCAGGGTCTTGTAGAGCTTGACCTCGGAGAACAGGCCGGAGGTCTGGAGCTTGTCGACATAAGCCGTGCCGATCTGCACGCCGATCGTCTTGCCCTTCAGGTCCTCCAGCGTGACGTAGTCCTTGGTGTCGGTCGCGGGAACGATCAGGCCTTCGCCATAGGTGTAGATCGGGTCCGAGAAGTCGATGACCTCCTTGCGGACCGGGGTGATGTACATCGCGGCGGCGACGATATCGACCTTGTTGCCGGTCAGCGACGGGATCAGCGTCGAGAACTGCATGCCCTCGACCTCGACCTTGAAATCGGAAGCGGCCGCGATCGCCTTGATCAGGTCGACCATCACGCCCTCGATCGTGTTGGTCTTGGTGTCGAGGAAGGTGAACGGGCTGCCCGTCGGCGTCGAGCCGACCTTGAGCACGCCTTGCGCCTGGGCGGGCAGGATGCCGCCGACAGCGGCGGCGCTCGCCAGCATGGACAGAAAGGTCCGACGTTCCATCGCGATGATCCCCTGCGTATTGCGCGCGGTCTGCGCGGCCACGATGATTTTCATGTGCATGAAGATACGAGCATAGGACGAACTTGCCGGCAAGCGATTTCATGTGCATGAAATAGGGGCGACGAACGGAGCCCTCATGAGCAGCCCTGCCGCCACCCCGTCCCAGCCTCAGGTCGATCAGCAGATCGGGGCGGGCCTGCGCCGCTTGCGGCGCGAGCGCAGTCTGTCGCTGGTCGATCTGGCGGCGCGGACCCAACTCTCGATCGGCTTCCTGAGCCAGATCGAGCGCGGCAAGTCATCCCCGACGCTGCGCGCGCTCGTCAGCATGGCGGATGCGCTCGGCGTCGGGCTCGGCGATCTGTTTCCGCCGGCGGGCGTTGCCGGTGACAGGACGGCGACGATCGTGCGCGGTGCGGCGCGCAGCGAACTCCAGCTGTGGCGTTCGGGAATCCGCAAGCAGTTGCTGACGCCCCATGCCGAGGGGTCGAAGCTCGGTCTCTACATCGTCGAGATGGAGTCGGGCGCCAGCACCGGGGACGAACTCTACACCCATGGCGGCGAGGAAGCGGGCCTGGTCATGCACGGCGCCATGGCGCTGAGCGTCGAAAGTGAGAGCTGGACCCTGCAGGAGGGCGACAGCTTCCGCTTCCTGTCTTCCCGCCCGCATCGCTTTGCCAATGCGGCGGACGGCGAGACGCGGGTGCTCTGGGTCAACTGCCTGTAGGGGGCTTCGCACGATCGAGACCTTGATCTCGATGCGGGACATTCGACCGACGCCCTCACGGAATTCAGGGAGCCTTAACCCTGCCGCCATAGGTCTGGCAGATCGGCCAACCCATTGCAGTGCTAGCCAGAGCCCATGCGTAAATTCAGCGTCCATCACCTCGTCGGCGACCCTGTTGCAGGCGAGGTTGCGACAGCCCGTGACCGCCGATCGGCCGGCGTGAGGGGGGAGGAAGCGACGGGACGGCCCCACGTCACAGACTCTGGCGCGCCAGCATCGCTGTTTCAGCCCGGCGTCCAGTTCGTGCGCACGCCCGACAAGGTCCGACGGGCCCAGCTCGAGGCGCTGAGCAGCGCGGCAAGCGCCGCCGTCGCGCCCGTCCCCGCAATGGCGCTGCCCTCGGCGTCGAGTCGCGTGCGTTACGGCCGCACGCCTGACCATCTGTTGAAAGAGATATGGATTGCACAGGCCGCCGATCAGCAGGATCTGATCGAGGAAGCGCCATCGGCGTTGATCGAAGGCTCCGAAGAGCAGGAATGCGAGGCCGTCTGGGTTCCCATCGAAGCGGCGCCGGATGTGGCTGCGGACATGCTGTCGGCTCCGGTTGAACCGCAAGCGACACCGTTCGCCTTCCTGTCCGATTCCGCCTTCTGGGAGTTCGAACCGCAAACCGGGCGGGACGAAGCCGAGCGGCACCAAGCCGAACCGCATCATTTTGAGGTGGACGCTTCCACAACCGTCTACGCGGTAGGCGACAAGCTCGATCGCCCGCCTGTCCCTGCCGTGATCAACGCGCCCCAAGCGGTGCCTGCACCCATCGCGACAGCCCAGCCAGGCTTCAACTGGACGCCGGCCTATCGCGTCGATCTGCAGCTCTCTGCGCGTCCTCAACGCGATGCCGCCGCGCTGACGCAGCCGGTCCTGCGCGCTCCGAAGGCGGTCACGGTCGGCGCGGCGCCGGCCGAAGGCCTCGTCACCAGAAGCGGCATCGATGTCACTCGCCGGACGCGGCCGGAGCTTGCACCCAAACCGGAGAAGCAGGAGAAGCCGCGACGCCGCATCGCGGAGTCCGCTGCGGTCGCCCAGCCCCAATCCGAATTCGAACTGCCGCCCATCACGATCCTTGCCGAGCCGGTGAAGCAGGCCGATGCGGCGATCCCGGTCGATATCCTGCAGCAGAACGCCGGCGTTCTCGAAGGGGTGCTGGAAGACTTCAACGTCAGGGGTGAAATCGTCCAGGCCTGCCCGGGCCCTGTGGTGACGCTTTATGAGCTTGAGCCTGCGCCGGGCACCAAATCCTCGCGCGTGATTTCGCTGGCCGACGACATTGCCCGCTCGATGAGCGCGATTTCGGCGCGTGTGGCGGTCATTCCCGGCAAGAACGCGATCGGCATCGAGTTGCCCAATGCCCGGCGCGAGACGGTGTTCCTGCGCGAACTGCTCGCCAGCCAGGATTTCGAGAGCTCCAAGCACAAGCTCGCTCTGGGGCTGGGCAAGACCATCGGCGGCGAGCCGGTGATCGTCGATCTCGCCAAGATGCCGCATCTGCTGGTGGCTGGAACGACCGGCTCGGGCAAGTCGGTGGCGATCAACACCATGATCCTGTCGCTGCTCTACCGGCTGACGCCGGAGCAGTGCCGGCTGATCATGGTCGATCCCAAGATGCTGGAGCTGTCGGTCTATGACGGCATTCCCCATCTGCTCACCCCCGTCGTCACCGACCCCAAGAAGGCGGTCGTCGCCCTGAAATGGGCGGTGCGCGAGATGGAGGAGCGCTACAAGAAGATGTCGAAGCTCTCGGTGCGCAACATCGACGGCTTCAATGCGAGGGTGGTCGAGGCCAAGGCCGCGGGCGAGGTCATCACCCGGACCGTCCAGACCGGCTTCGACCGGCATTCCGGCGAGGCGATCTATGAGGAAGAGGTCATGGACCTCGAGCCTCTTCCTTACATCGTCGTCATCGTCGACGAGATGGCCGATCTGATGATGGTCGCCGGCAAGGAGATCGAGGGCACGATCCAGCGGCTCGCCCAGATGGCGCGCGCGGCGGGCATCCATGTCGTGCTGGCGACGCAGAGGCCGTCGGTCGACGTCATCACCGGCACGATCAAGGCGAACTTCCCGACGCGGATCTCCTTCCAGGTCACCTCGAAGATCGATTCACGCACGATCCTCGGCGAGATGGGCGCCGAGCAGCTTCTGGGCCAGGGCGACATGCTCTACATGGCCGGCGGCGGGCGCATCACCCGCGTCCACGGCCCCTTCGTCTCGGATGGCGAGGTCGAGAAGGTCGTCGCCCATCTCAAGACGCAAGGCCGGCCGCAATATCTCGACGCGGTCACCTCCGAGGAGGAGGCTGCCGCCGAAGAGGGCGAGGACGGCGCGGTCTTCGACAAGACCGGCATGGGCCAGGCCGAGAGCGACGACCCTTACGACCAGGCGGTGGCGGTGGTCTTGCGCGACAAGAAGGCCTCGACCTCCTACATCCAGCGCCGTCTCCAGATCGGCTACAACCGCGCCGCCTCGATCATGGAGCGCATGGAGAACGAAGGCATCGTCGGACCCGCCAACCACGCCGGAAAACGCGACATCCTCGTCGAGACCGGAAGAGC
>QBLV01000151.1 GCA_003241815.1 Hyphomicrobiales bacterium
GGCGAGCGCCGCCCAGGTCGAGCCTTGCATCTTCTCGGCGTTGCCGATGATGCGGGCCGTCTCGGGCATCTGCGCGAAACGGGCCGGTTCGATCTGGGCCGCGCAGCCGGTGACGATCACGGGTCGGTCGGGCTGTTCGCGCCGCAGCTTGCGGATGGCCTGCCGCGCCTGCCGTGTCGCCTCGGCGGTCACCGCGCAGCTATTGACGATGGCCAAGTCCGTGATCCCGGCGGCTTGCGCCTGGCGCCGGATCGCCTCACCCTCGACGATGTTGAGGCGGCAGCCGAAGGTGACGACCTCCAGGGTCATCAGGCGGCGGTCTCGAACAGCTCGGGCGACAGCGTGCCGTCCCATTCGAACTCCACCGGCCCGGTCATCAGGACATGGCCGTCGCTTTCGCGCCATTCGATGGTGATGTCGCCGCCCGGCAGGCTGACCACGGCCTTGCGGGCCGACAGCTCGCGGCGGACCGCGGCGACGAGCGCCGCGCAGGCGCCCGAGCCGCAGGCCTGGGTAATACCTGCGCCGCGCTCCCAGACACGCAGCACGATATGGTCCGGTGCCTTCACGGCGGCGAGTTCGATATTGGCGCGGTCGGGGAAGATCGGGTGGTTTTCGAGCAGCGGGCCGATCTGCGCGAGGTTGAAGCGGTAGGGGTCGTCCACGAAGAACACCGCATGGGGGTTGCCCATGTTGACGGCGCAGGGCGTGTGCAGGATCGGCTCGTCGATTGGGCCGATCTGCAGCTCGAAATGCGCGGTGTCGTGGAACGGCTCGGCCAGCGGGATCTCGTCCCAGGCGAGCTTGGGCGCCCCCATGTCGATGGTGAAGATGAGGTCGCTTTCGCGCCTTGCCGGCAGGAGCCCGGCCCTAGTCTGCAGGGTCAGCTTAGTCTTTGCGGGATCGCCCGTCACGGGGTCGGCCATCATGGCCCAGGCGACGCAGCGCGTGCCGTTGCCGCAGGCGCCGGCTTCAGAGCCATCGGTGTTGTAGATCCGGATGAAAGCATCGATTCCGGTCGTCTGCGCGTCATGCAGGACCATGAGCTGGTCGAAGCGGGCGCGGGGCTCGGCCGCGATGGCGCGCGCCTCGCTTTCGCTGACGCGCAGCTTCGTGCCGCGCAGGTCGAGCACGGTGATCTGATTGCCGAGACCGTTCATCTTCAGGAACCGGCGATGGGCCAGGGCGTTCATTGTGTCACACATTCCATGAAGAGCGGTTCTATGAGGGAGACGACGTGAAAAAGCCACCCTCCCGTTCGTTTGATGGCGTAAGTGGACATTCTACGTTGCGCCGCAAGGGCGCGATTCGTTTTGGCAGGGCAGGACAGTGACGATGCGGCATTCCCGGATTGCTGTTGTGGCGCTCGCCGCGCTGGTGGCGACATCTGTTGCCGTCGCCCAGACCCGTGTGGCCCCGCCGACTGCCGTCGAATCCGTGCCGCTGGCGCCTCCGCCGGGAGCGGCGGTTCCCGTTCAGGCTCAGCCGGCGCCTCCTGCGCCCACACCGCCCGCGCCGGTACCGGACGTCGTGCCCGGTCCGCAGCCGGTCCAGCCGGCACCCGTGCCGCAAAGGCCGGTGACGCCCGAGCCGGTGCAGCCCGCTCCGGTGCCGCAGGTTCCGCTGGAGCCTCAGCCGGTTCAGCCGCCCCCGACCTTGCCGGCGCCGGGACCGGTGCTGCCCATGCAGCCGCCGACCCCTCAGCAGCAGACCGGAACGATCAATCCCAACGAGACACTTGCTGGCAAGCGCGGCGACCCGAGCGATGTCGATCAGGTGCTGCTCGTCTCCAAACCGGTGCTGATGCTGTCGGGCCAATCGAGCTGGGACGAGGGCTTCAAGCGCCTGAGCGAGAGCTTCCGCATCCTGCGCCAGGAGGCGGAGAAGGCGCAGCTTCCGGTCGCGGGGCGGCCGCTGACGCTGTTCCTCGAAACCGATGACAACGGCTTCCGTTACGAAGCGATGCTGCCGATCGGTCCGGCGCCCGCAGGGGATCGCAACGCCGCCTTCGGCAACGGCGTGCGGCCGGGATTGACGCCTGCGGGGCCGTCGTTCCGCTTCGTCCATGTCGCGCCCTATGACGACATCGATTCGACCTACGAGACGATCACGGCCTATCTCGAAGCCAAGAGCATCACCGTGAAGGACTCCTTCCTCGAGGAGTATGTCGGCGATCTTGCCGACCCCGCCGATCCCAATCTCGAGATCAATGTCTATGTCCAGCCGCGCTGATCACCAGGCAGAATTCAGGCCTGCCAGCTCAGACCGGGCCGCATCGGCCTGAAGCGGTCTTCGGACAGGCCGGCCTGCGCGAGGGCGGCGGCGAGGGCGGCAGGCGGTCGCTCAATCCCCTCGTCCGTGAGCTGGAATGTGCCCCAATGGTGGCCGAGCGCCTGCTCGGCCTTCAGAGCCAGCATGACCTTCACCGCCTCGTCCGGGTTCATGTGGTTGTCTCTCATGAACCAGCGCGGCTCATAGGCGCCGATCGGCAACACGGCGAGCTTGACCGGACCGTGCTCGGCGCCGAGGCGCTCATAGAGCGAGCCGTCATGATAGCCGGTGTCGCCGACATGGAAGATCCTGGTACCGGCGGCTTCGACGACATAGGAGCACCACAGCGCCATGCGCCGGTCGAAGGCGCCGCGCGCCGACCAGTGATAGCTCGGCACCAGCGTCACCGATACGGCGTCCGATAGCGCCAGACGGGCCCCCCAGTCATGCGCCTCGGTGCGGGCATCGGAAATGCGCGCCCGCACGATCGTATCGTTGCCGAGCGGCATGATCATGCGCGGCGTGTCGCGTTCGTGGAGGCGGGCCAGCGTCTCGATGTCGAGATGGTCGTAATGGTTGTGGGTGATCAGCACGACGTCGATGCGCGGCAGGTCGTCGAAGGCGACGCCCGGCTCGTTCACGCGCCTGGGGCCGATGAAGGAGAGCGGGCTCGCCCGCTGCGAATAGACCGGGTCGATCAGCAGGTTGAGCCCCGCGACCTGATAGAGGAACGAGGCATGGCCGAGATGGACGACGCGCTGGCCGTCGACGCTGGCCGGCGGCTTGTCCTGCGGCGGGGCAGGGAAATGTTCGGGAAAAGCCTCGCGGTCGCGCTTGGACGTCTGCCATTTCAGGACGTCCGCCAGTCCCTTCGTCACCGGCCTGCCGTCGGTGAAGACGATGCCGTTGAAGTTCTCCGTCACAGGGCCCTGATAATACGGGTTGCGCGAGCGCGAGATCGCGGCCCAGGCGGCGCCGGTCGAGCCTATGAGGGCGGGGACACCGAGGAGTGAGAGCAGCTTGCGACGGTTCATAGGCTGCAAGATGGGCGCTCGGGCTGTCGCGTCAAGCCAGCACGCGTTCACGGACGCTTGACGGCGGTGGCATGGAGCCAGCGTGTCGGCTCGCCGTCATAGCCGCCGCCGTCGCGTTCGACGATGTCGAGCGTCCGCCAGCGATCGGCGCCATAGGCGCTCTCGAGCCAGTCCGCAGAGGGGTAGTTGTAGTAGCGGCCAAACCGGTCGCGGCCTTCTTCGGTGCCCGCCTTGAAGCTGGCATAGAACACACCGCCCGGTTTCAGCGCCGCATGGATGCGGGTGAGGATGTCGGGAAGCGCGCTGCGCGGCACATGCAGCAGGCAGGCATTGGCCCAGACGCCGTCGAAAGACTCCTGCGCGTCGAGATGCTCGAAGAGCAGCACGGCGACAGGCCGACCGAGCCGATGCGCTGCCTGCTTCGCAAGCTCGGGCGACCCGTCGGTGGGCATCACGTCCAGTCCGCGTGCCAGCAGTTCGACGCTGTCATGCCCGCCGCCGCAGCCGAGTTCGAGCACGCGGCCCCGGGCGGGCAGGGCGGCGGCAAAGGCGTCGATCCGCGCATGCTCCGCTGCGCGCGAGCGGCCGGCATAGGCCTGTGCCTCGCTGGCGTAGAATTCGAGGGTGTCGGCGTCGCGGCCGGTCATGCGTGTCACGCCTTTCGCCGTCAGCGCGTGCCCGATCGCATCGCGACGGTTGCGATGCCGGCGCCGATCAGCAGGGCTCCGCCCGTCTTGTTGATGACGCTGAGCGCGCGCGGGCTCTTCACGACTGTGCGGGCGCGCGAGGCGACCAGCGCGTAGCCGAAGGCGTTGGCGGCCGCCAGCGTCACGAAAGTCGCCTCGAAGATCAGCATCTGCGTCCAGAAATCGGCTTTCGGATCGAGGAACTGCGGCAGGAAGGCGACGAAGAAGGTGATGCTCTTGGGGTTCAGCGCCGTTACCAGCCAGGCGTGGCCGAGCATCTTCAGCGACGATGCGGCGTCCTCGCGCGGCTTGGCGTCGAGCGTGCCGCCGGCCCGGAAGAGCTTGATGCCGAGCCAGATCAGATAGGCGGCACCCGCCCATTTGAGCGCCGTGAACACGGTCGCCGAGGTCGCCAGCAAGGCGCCGACGCCGAGCATGGAGAGCGTCATCGCCGTGAAGTCGCCCAGCGCGACGCCGGCTGCGGTGGGCAATGCAGTGCGCCAGCCCTGGCCGAGCGCATAGGACACGACGAGCAGGATCGTCGGGCCGGGGATGACGAGCAGGACGGCGGTGGCGGCAGCGAAGGCGGCCCAGGTTTCGAAGGTCATGGCGTAGCTCCGTGATGGCGGTCAGAGCCATCCCCAACCGGATCGGTTTGTAAAGAGGAGCCCCAAGCTGTGACGGTCCGCTCGGGGCGGCCGCGGCCTATCCGGGCCAGCGCCCCGGAAAGACGAAGGTGCTGGTCGGGTTTCGTGTTCGGGTCGCCAGTTCGCGGTCCCGAAGCGGCTGGGGAAGGTTGGACGGGTCGCCGAGATAGCCGATGGCGATGGCCGAAACCGGCTCGTACTCTGCGGGAATGCCGAGTTCCGCGCGGGTCTTCTCCCGGTCGAAGCCGGCCATCTGATGAAGATGCAGCCCGAGCGCGGTTGCCTGGAAGGTCAGGTGGGCCACCGCCTGGCCGAGATCGTAGCGCGCATAGGCATTGACGCTGCCATCGGCCTTGGTGCTGCGTGCGATGCCGATGACGAGCAGAGCGGCATTGCCGGCCCAACTCGCATTGCTGTCATTCAGGCAGCCCAGCAACCGATCGAAATCCTGTTTGCCACGGGCACCGTGGATGAATGCCCATGGCTGGAGATTGTTCGCCGAGGGGGACCAGCGGGCGGCCTCGAACAACGAAGCGGTGGTGGTATCGTCGATCATCTCGGCCGCGAAGGCGCGGGGGCTCCATCGGCCGGCCAGTGCGGGTTCGATCGGGTGGTCCGTGACGGCGGTCTTGTCGATCATGTGCTGCCTCTTTGCGATGGCTTCTTCTGCCACGCTTGCTCCGGCGGCTGAATTGCGCGATCTTCGTAAGGGTGTGCAAAAAACTCACAGGATCGTGGGATTGTCCCGCAAACTGCCATCACTCAACGCGGTGAAGACATTCGAGGCGGCGGTCCGGCACGGCACGACAACCGGCGCCGCTGTCGAGTTGGCCGTCACGCATGGTGCTGTGAGCCGTCAGATCCAGCAGCTGGAAGACTGGATCGGCCGGCCCTTGTTCAGGCGGGAGGGCGGCAGGCTGGTCGTGACGGAGGCCGGCGCCGCTTATGCCGGCATCGCGGGTCGGGCGCTGGACCTTCTCCACGATGGAACGCGAGAGTTGCTGGAGGTGAGCGATCATGTCGTGCGCATCAGCACGACGTCCTCCTTCGCCGCCGAATGGCTGATGCCACGCTTGCCGGCCTTTCAGACGCGACATCCGCAGATCGAAATCTGGCTGGAGGAAGCAAAGGATATCGTCACGCCACGCTCAGGCGGATGCGATCTCGCCATTCGCATGGGCGTTGGTCCATGGCCGGGGGTGAATGTCGCGCCTTTCATGAGCGACAGGCTGGTGCCCGTTTGCACGCCCGGGATCGCTGAGACGCTGGCATGTCCCGACGATCTCGGCTCGGTGCTGCTGCTGCATGATGGCGATGTGTCGGCGCAATGGAGTCGCTGGCTGCGGGAGGCAGGCGTCGAGGTCGGGCCTGCTACGGCGCGGCACTTCGACAAGGGCCCGCGTTTCGCCAGCTCGTCTCTCCTCCTGCGCGCAGCGGCGGCGGGGCAGGGAGTCGCACTGGCGCGCGAGCGCTTGGCCGAAACATGGCTGGCGCGTGGACAACTGGTCCGGCCGTTCGCGGAAGCCGTCGATCTCGGAACGGCCTATTGGCTCGTCACACGGCAGACTGTCGAACCGCGTCGTCCGCTCCGGACCTTCCTGGCATGGCTGGGCGAGCAGGCCGCATCGTCGCCGGCTGGCGTCGAAAGCAGGTGAGCTGAGACGAAAAAGGCGACTTTCTCTCCGGGGCTCGCTGTGCGCGAAGGAGGCTGATTCGAGCCGAAATATCCCGCTGGCGGGGAACAGCGTGATGCCGATCCAGATCAGATCGGCGGCGCCCGTCCATTTCAGCGCCGTGAACACGCTCGCAGAAGTCGCCAGCAAGACGCCGACGCCGAGCATGGAGCGCGCATCGCGGTTAATTCGCCCAGCGCGACGTCGGCTGCGGTGGTTTGCAAATGGGACCCCATGGCCGAGGGCTGTCAGGCCAGGCCGAGGTAGCTTCGCAAGGTGGCCGTCACTCGTTCCAGCCGCGTGGGCGAAACCCTGCCCAGAGGTTCCGCGTGCCGCGCCTCGATCGTGGCCATCTTGCAGGGCCGAATGACGGAAGGGGCGGGCAGGCCCGTCCCGCCATCGGTGTCGTCCAGGGCGACGTCGTCAGGCCAGGGCCTATTTTCCGCGCTGGTGATCATCACGACCCAGAGCAGAGCGGCGTTTTCCCCGATGCCCCCTGCCGAGACGACCAGCGCCGGCCTGTGCTGACGCGTCGACCGATCCGTGTAGGGAAAGGGAACGCGCACGACGTCGCCTCGTTCAAAGCTTGGCATAGGCCTTCCGGTCGGCTTCGCTGTCCCACTCATCGAAGGTGGCGAAGGGATCATCCACAGGGGCTGAATTGGCCCTTGTCATAACGACGCGGTCGCGCTCGATCACATAAGCGATCTCGTCTCCATCCTTCAGGCGTAGAGCCTTGCGCACGGGCTGGGGTATCGTCGTCTGAGCCTTGCTCGTGAGTTTGCTGACGATCATCGCGGCTCCCCCATGGGGTGGTGGCGGTTGATGGCAACGGTAAGGAAAATCCTTATCGCTGACAATCGACCCGGCTGCTCAGCGCGGCCTGTTCGAGCCGAACCAGCCGACCGGCCCTGCCGACATCTCGATGCGCTTCTCCGGTTCGCCAGCGATCACTAGCGCCCACCAGGCGCGGTATTGCGTTTGCGGGTCCTTGGCCAGCGCGATGCCGAAGCGCGTCGCCTCCTTCATCCGCAGATTGGCGTCGTGCCCCGAAGAAGCGCGCCAGCCCGTGAAGGCTTCCTGCGTGGAATAGTATCCGCCGCCGAGATTCTCGGCCGCGTGTGCAGCGTCGAGGCCGGCCGCATGGACGCGCGCGGCAAAGCTGCCGCCGGCATCATGCGAGAGCGCGTTGGCCTTCGCCATTGCATCGGCCTGTGGCTGCGCCATTGCGGTCAGGACGGGATCGAGCCGGACCAGACCGAGGCCGAGGCTCGCCCGATAGGCGTTGAAGATGCGGCCTGCCTCGTCGGGGTCGAGGCTGACGGCGGCGAGGCGCTCGGCTGCGCGGGCATCGAGCGGGGTCGTGCGTCGAGGCTCGCCCGCGCAGGCGGCGGCGAGCACGGCGAGCAGGGCAGGCACGGCGAGGCGTGCTATCAGCGGGGTCATCGTCGCCTTTCACGAAAGAGTGGCTGGCGATGTGCCCCGCGATCCCGGCGGTTCTGCGGCGCGCGATCGTCGGGCTCAGCCGCGACCGCCGGCAATGACGCGGCAGAGCGCGTCGCGGACGTAAGCCTCCGGCGCGACCTGCCCGGCCTGCACGACGAAGACGGCATCGACGCGGGTTGCCGGTCCGCTCTTGCGGGCGGTGACGCGCAGGGTCTGCGGCCGGCCCGAGCCGCTGGTCTCCTGGATTGCGGCGACCGAGCTCGTGGCGTTGTCGACACGGATGCCGGCGAAGCCTTCGGCGGCGACGGCTGCGGCGAGATTCTTCAGCACGGCGGCCGGAGCCTTGCCCTTGACGAGGTCCCAACTGCGATAGGTGATGCCGGTGACCATGGGCACGCCGTCGGCCTTGAAATTGCCGGGGCAGGCCTGGGCCAGCGCCGACGAGGCGCCCAGCGCCATCGCGCCGATTCCGAAAAAACAGGTTTTGATGGCTCTCGTGGTCATCTTTGATCTCCCTTTGAAGCGGTCGTCTATAACCAAGCTGGCGGCGTGCTCAAGTCTGCGGTGTCTCGCGGAGCCGCAAGGCGGGCCATTTCGCCCACAAACTTGACTTATCCCACGTTCTCCGGCTTTAACCGCGCCATCCGTTTCGCCGACATCGTCGAGACCGCATCCGCCAACCGGGCCGCGCGAGCGCGCTTCACGAGCCCGGAGGTCAACGCCCGACAGCGCGTCTGCGCCCTCGGGCGCGAAACCGTTTGGCGATGAGGCTTCGCGATGCCGGTCCCTGAAGGCAAGCAAGCAGGTCCGCATGTTCGGCACTCTCAGCGACAGGCTATCAGGCATCCTCTCGGGGCTGACCCGCAGGGGTTCGCTGACCGAGGAGGACGTCAACGCCGCGCTGCGCGAGGTGCGCAAGGCGCTGCTCGAGGCCGACGTCGCGCTCGAGGTCGTACGCTCCTTCACCGACAAGGTCCGCGAGCGGGCTGTCGGCGCCGAGGTGCTGAAGTCGGTCACGCCCGGCCAGCAGGTCATCAAGATCGTCAACGACGCGCTGATCGACATGCTCGGCGGCGATGGCGAGGGCATCACCTTCGATGCCGTGCCGCCGGTGCCGATCCTGATGGTGGGTCTGCAGGGCTCGGGCAAGACGACCTCGACGGCCAAGATCGCCAAGCGCCTGACCGACCGCAACAAGAAGCGCGTCCTGATGGCTTCGCTCGATACGCGCCGCCCGGCCGCGATGGAGCAGCTCGCCATCCTCGGCAAGCAGGTCGGCGTCGAGACGTTGCCGATCGTGGCGGGCCAGTCGGCCGTGCAGATCGCACGGCGCGCCATCGAGGCAGCTCGTCTCGGCGGCTTCGACGTCGTGATGCTCGACACCGCCGGCCGCGTCACGCTCGACGATACGCTGATGGCCGAGGTCGCCGAGGTGAAGGCGGCGACGAACCCTCACGAAGTGCTGCTCGTCGCCGACGCGCTGACTGGACAGGACGCGGTTAACACGGCCCGCGCCTTCGATGCCCGCGTCGGCCTGACCGGCATTGTCCTGACCCGCATGGATGGCGACGGACGCGGCGGTGCGGCTTTGTCGATGCGCGCCGTCACCGGCAAGCCGATCAAGCTGGTCGGCACCGGCGAAAAGGTCGATGCGCTGGAGGATTTTCATCCCTCGCGCGTCGCCAACCGCATCCTCGGCATGGGCGACATCGTCGGCCTGGTCGAGCGCGCGGCGGAGACGATCGATGCCGAGCAGGCGCAGGCGGCAACGCTGCGCATGGCCAAGGGGCAGTTCGACCTGTCGGATATGCGTATGCAGCTCCAGCAGATGGAGAAGATGGGGGGGCTCGGCGGCGTGATGGGCATGATGCCCGGCATGAAGCAGGCCCAGAGCCAGCTCGCCGCCTCCGGCGTCGGCGACAAGATGTTCAAGCGCATGATCGCGGCGATCGATTCGATGACGCCTGCCGAGCGCAAAAACCCCGATCTGCTCAAGAACAGCCGGAAGAAGCGCATCGCGGCCGGCTCCGGCACGACGCCTGAGTCGATCAACAAGCTGCTCAAGATGCATCGCGGCATGGCCGACATGATGAAGCAGATGAGCAAGCAGAAGGGCGGCATGCTCGGCAAGCTCGGCTCGATGTTCGGCATGAGCGGTGGCCTGCCGGCAGGAATGCCGGACCCATCCAAGATGGACCCCGCTCAGCTCGCCGAGTTGCAAAAGCAGATGGCCGGCGGTGGTGGCATGCCGGGCCTTCCGCCGGGCGGCTTTCCGGGCCTGCCCAAGGGCGTCACGCCGCCTGCCGGCATGATGCCGAAG
>QBLV01000152.1:0-885 GCA_003241815.1 Hyphomicrobiales bacterium
TCTCCAGGGCGTGCCGCAGCGTCAGGATACGCCCATGGGATCGCTGGCACAATTGTCCGCCCTACCCGTCAAGCATGCAGCAGGCCGAGCCGCGCGACGTCCTTCAGATGCATGGCGACCTCCTCGGCCGTGGCGCGCCTGGGCAGGTCGCCGACATCGGCCCCCGAGCCATGGGCCTCGTCCAGGAAGGCGTTGAGATCGCTCAGCAGCATCTCCGGCGTGCGCGAGCCGTCGAGCAGGCAGACGAACTTGCGCACGACGATACCGTCCAGCGCGACCGTGCGGTGGCGCAGATCGGTGACCTCGCGCGTCGTCGTCGCCTGCCAGCGCGCCACCTCGCTCGCCAGCGGGCGCTCGGCGATGACGGTCGTCAGGGGCGGCGCCTCGAGCTTGATGTCCAGCAGACCCGCCTTGAAGATCGCGATCAGCGCCTCGTCGAGGCGCGCGAGCTGCGCCTCTGCATCGCCCCCCAGCGCATCGCCGACCTCCGCGACCGCTCGCGCCACGAGATCGTCAAAGGCGATGCTGGCCGGCCAGGCCGCGCCGAGCACGCGCAGGGCCGCCTTGCACAGATGCAGATCGACCGACAGGCGCACGCCCTCGTCGAACTCGAAGCGGTCGACACCCGGCCTTGGCTCCTCGCCCTCAGGCTCCTCCACCAGCCTTGCGTGAGCGGCGAGGTGATAGGGCTTGAGCGCGCCGGGCTTGATGCCGCGCCGCAGCGGGATGCCCGACCGGCACAGCAACGTCTCGCGAAACCCCCTGCCGATCAGCAGATCGAGCGACTGCTCCCGATGCGCCGCCTCGTCGATCGGGATCTCCGCCAGCATCGCCTGCGCCGGCCCCTTGGCGGCGCCGTACATGTTGGGGAAGGACGCCTCGGCC
>QBLV01000152.1:895-3678 GCA_003241815.1 Hyphomicrobiales bacterium
CCTCGGCCAGGAACTGCAGGCCGTGCCGCGCGGCCGCCCCAAGCACCTCGTGCAAGGCGAAGGCCCGCGCGCCCGGGTTCAGGTCGTCGTGATAGAGCACATTGTCGGGCGTCTCGGAGAGCTGTTCCAGCCGCTGCCGGAGAGCCGCTCCGTGGAAGGTCGCGGCGTCGCTGGCCTCGGCGAAGGCCTTGAGCGAGGCGCGTGCCACGCGCACGCGCTCCTTCGGGTCGCAGATGTCGCGCGTCGCATACAGCATGACGTCGCGTGCCAGATCGCGCAGCCGACAGCCCGGCAGCGCATTGTAGCTGACATAGGCGATCCCGTCGGGGGCGAGCAGGTCCCCGAAGATCGCGATGATCTTCTCGCGCACGAAATCCGGCACCCAGGAATAGACGCCGTGGACGATGATGTAATCGAACGGCCCGAGCTGGCCTGCGACCTCCATGATGTCGCGATGGTGGAAGACGACGTTACCAAGCCCGATCTCCGCGGCGGCGATCCTGGCATGTGCGATCGCGCTGCCGCTCAGATCGATGCCGACGCAATGGCTGCCCGGATACTGCGCCGCCATCGGGATCAGGTTGCCGCCCCGCCCGCAGCCCAGTTCGAGCACGCGCATGACCGAGGGCGACGCGGTCTGCATGCCGTGAAAATGCGCAATCGTCGCCAGCCTCGCCGGATGCGTCTGGGCGAAGGAATGGCCGGGATAGGCGACGGCGTCATAGGGATTCATGGCCGTGTCGTTTTTGGCCGTGTCGTTCATCGTCGCTGCCCGCCTTGTCATCCGCGCCTTGCGCCGGCGCCATCCGAGCGCGACGTCGGCTGCCGCGCTTCATTCATTTGAAGGACGGCCACCCGGAAGCACCGGAAAGCCGAGCGGCGGCCTCTCGCCCGGAACCGGTTTAGCGTCCTCCAGCAAACAGCGCTCAGCAGCCGATGACCTTGAACTCCACGCGTCGGTCGAGCGCGTCGCTGGCGTCGTCCTTGCCGGTGCCGACGAGGTTTTCCTTGAAGCCCCGGCCGGTGGCGATCATCCGGCCGCGCCCGTCCGGCATGCCGGTCAGCAGCAGGTCCATGATGAACTGCGCCCGCGTGACCGAGAGACGCTCGTTCAGATGCGGCATGCCGGTGCGCGAGGTGTGGCCAACGATCTCGAGACAGGCGCCCTTCTGCCGGACGCGCGTCGCGATCTGGCTGAGCCACATCGGATAGGGTTCGGTCGTCTGCGGATTGTCGATGAATTGGGTCGTCCCGGGCTTGAACAGCAGCTTCACCATGAGCTGATCCGTGCTCAGCCCGTAATCGACGAGATCACCGAAGGCCTCGACCGCATCCTCGCGGCGGCCGAGCTTGGCGCTGGCGAGATAGGTGCCGGTGCGGACGCGGTGCTGGTCGCCGCCGGGAAGCCGCCGCGCCGTCCGATAGAAGGCCAGTGCCTCGCGGAAGTGCTGGGCTTCGTATTCGACGATGGCGTCGTTGATCAGTGCGTTGGCGGTCAGGCGATCGACATAGGCCGGATCGATGGCTCCGCCGAGCGGTGTGCCCTGGCATGTTTTCACATAGGCGTCGGTCGCCTGGTCCTTCGCCCAGACGGGTGAATCCCGGTAATATTGCGTCGGCGTCACATCGACATTGTCGAGCGTCGAGCGCGCCACGCCCTTTGAGACGACCGTGCGCGACTTCAGGTCGGCGAGCGTCAGGCAGATCCGGAAGGCGTCGCGCGGGCCATCCCCGCCCTGGTTGTTGACCGCAGTCAGCGTCCCCACCAGCACGACCGGGTCGCGCGCCAGCACCTCGGCGCTGAAGGGCTGCACGACGAAGCGCGGATAGGATGCCTGGACCAATTCGGTGAGTGACGTCTCCATCGCACGCGTCGCCGCCGACTGCGCACCCGACGCGCCGTCGATCAGCGGATCGATCACCAGCTCGACCCGATCCGTGCCCAGATTGGCCTTGCCGAAGAGATCGCTTGCGGCCTTGCGCAGCGCTTCGGCATAGGGCACCGGCGTCGGCGGAACGGGCGCCTGTGCGCTGGCAGAGCCGGCGATCGCGATCAGGACAATCGCCATCAGGACCTGGTGGGCGTCACGGCTGCGGAACATCGACCACATGATTTGTCTGCCAGTCAGTTCAGCGGGCGGGGCGCCGGACGAGCCGGCCCGGCGAGATCAGTCTGCGGCGATCGCGGGCTCAGCGGCACAGTTGCAATTGCTCCTTCGCCTGCGGCGTCAGTTCGCCAAGCTGCGCCCGCAGCAGGATTTCGCTGCAGGTCGCGGCGCTCGGCGCCCGCGGATTCTGCGTCCGGACGGTCTGAGGCCGAGGCGCGGCAGGCGGCGCAACGACGGCAGGCTCACCCACCGGACGATCGGTCAAGGAACGCTCGGTGGGCGGCGGCGGCGCATTCAGCGACAGGCTCGGCTGAAGCGGGGAGGACATGGTCAAGGTGCCCATTCGCGCGGCCATCGCCTGCTCCAGCAGCACACGCTCATCGGCCAGGCGGCGCTTTTCCGTCTCGAGCGAAGCCAGCTCGCGCTCGCGACGGGACACCTCGTCCGCCAGCCGCTCGCGCTCGGCCTTCTCCCGCGCCGAACCGGCGACCGGCCTCACGGCTCCCGCTGCCGGCGCCTGCGGTCGTGTCGCCACGGACGACGCGGGCGCGGCTGCTTCACTCTGGCGTTTGGCGAGATCGGTCGCGGCTTCCTGTCTGACCTTTTCCGCGCGCTCGACCCGCTCCAGCAGCACCCGCTCTCGTTCGGCGAATTCGCGGGCCAGCAGATCGCGCT
>QBLV01000152.1:3688-9875 GCA_003241815.1 Hyphomicrobiales bacterium
TGGTTTCCGTTGCGCGCCGCTCGATCAGGTCGAGCCTCGTGCGCGCATCGATCGTGAAGAAGCTCGTCGGATAGCGCTGGATGAAGGCATTGAGCGCTGCGGGATCGTCGCTCGTCCGGATGCGGCGCCAGACGTCGCTGTCGGTCTCCTCCCGGTTGAGATAGAAATCGCCGAGCAGCGACAGCGACAGTTCCGGCGTCTGGCGCCCGCCGGTCGCGTCATAAACGCTCTTCTGGACGCGGCGGAACATCGTCGCGACCTCGAGGCCGGGCTGCTCGATCTCGCGCACCAGCGCGGCGGTGAAGGGGCTGTTGCGGCCGGTGCCGTCGGCGGCGACGTCGTTGGCCTGCGTGGCGTAGGCGATCACCATGCCCTGCGCCCGGGCCACCGGTGCCAGCCCCGTGCCGACGGCGAAGCCGCGCGTCGCCTGGCGCTTGGCGAGCTGGCTTACGAACGGATTGTTGCGGCAGGCGTCGAGCACCATGATCTTGACGCCCTTGGAGAAGTTGAGGGCGGTCAGCACGTCGTTCAGCCGCGTCGTCTCGTACTGGACGCTGATCTCGTCCTCGACCCGCGCCTCGACCGGCACGAGATAGTTCTCGCCGTTGAACTGGAAACCGTGGCCGGCGTAGTAGAACATCACCGCGTCGGCATCCTGCGCCAGGCGGGCAAACCGCGTCACCGCCTGATCCATGCCGCGCTTGTCGAGATTGACGCCATCGACCACCTCGAACCCGACCTTGCGCAGCGACGCGGCCATGTCGCGGGCATCATTGACCGTGTTGGGCAGGACCGGGGCGTTGGCATAGCCGGAATTGCCGATCACGAGCGCGACCCGGCGCTCCGTTGCCAGCGCCGGCAGCGCCAGCAACGGCAGCGCGAGTGCGATCAGCGCACAAAATCTGGCAACGACAATCATGGCGCCCTTCCTTAGGTCAACCTATCGCGACACCTTGCGAAAATCCAGACTGAACACGCTGTTCCGTGGGGAACAGGGAAGTGGTTCGGGCGCGGTTATCAACTTGCCCCTGCGGCATGGGGCTGGTAGCTTTCGGTGGAATGGAGCACTCGAAAGGGACAGGCCGATGCCCCGAATTCGGCTTTGCCTCGTGCCGGCCGTTCTGGTGTTGGGTTTCGCGGCTCTCGCTAGCGCCATTCTCGCCAGCGCCATGCCCGGCCCCGTACTGGCTCAGGAAAGGGCGAGGCCGCGCAGCACGGCACCCGCCAATGCGAAGCTCGGCTTCATCGACCTGCCGGACAATGCCCGCGTGCCGGGCAAGCTGACGGTGCGCTTTTCGCTGACGGGCATGGACGTCGCGCCTGCCGGCCCGCCAGCGCGCAATGCCGGCCATCACCATCTCCTGATCGATACCGAGCTGCCGCCGCTCGACCAGCCGATTCCGAGCGATTTCAATCATGTCCATTTCGGCGGCGGCCAGACCGAGGCGGAGATCGCGCTCACCCCGGGGCGGCACACGCTCCAGCTCCTGTTCGCCGATCATGACCACGTCCCGCACAACCCCCCGGTGATGTCGCAGAAGATCACCATCGAGGTGGTGACCGAGGCCGAGGAGAAGCCACGCACCGCAGCCGCGCCCGGCGCCAGGGTGTTCTTCATCGATCTGGCCGACGGGGCGATGATCCCGACCCGCTCTCGCATTCGCTTCGGCACCGAGGGCATCGCGCTGACGCCGGCCGGGACCAGGAGCGACAATGGCGGCCATCACCATCTGCTCGTCGACACAGAGCTGCCGCCGCTCGACCGCGAAATCCCCAGCGACTTCAATCATCTGCATTTCGGCCGTGGCCAGACCGAAGCCGAACTGACCCTGCCGCCCGGCGAGCACACGCTGCAACTGCTGTTGGGCGACCACGACCATGTCCCGCATGATCCGCCGGTGATGTCGCCACGCATCCGCGTGCGCGTAGTGGAAGGCCAGGCGGTCGCCTCCGTGGTCCAGCCCGCCGCCCCTGCCTCTGCGCCGGCAAGCGGCAAGCCCGCCCTGACGCCGGCGCCCAACGATGCGGTGGTCTATTTCGTCTATCCGCGCAACGGCGAAGCCATCTTCCCCAACAGCACGATCCGCTTTGGCCTGCGCAATATGGGCGTGGCTCCCGCAGGGGTCGCCAAGGCCAACACCGGTCATCACCATCTCATTATCGACGCACCGACGCCGCCGCTCGACCAGGCCATCCCCGCCGACCTCAACCACATCCATCTCGGCGGCGGCCAGACGGAGCGCAAGATCACGCTTCCGATGGGAGAGCACACGCTCCAGCTCATCCTCGCGGACGAGAACCATGTCCCGCATGATCCTCCCGTCATGTCGGAGCGCATCACGGTGCTGGTCGCGCCGGGCGGCAAGAGACCGGCGAGGCGTCGATGAACCAGCATCACTGTCTCCCGAAACCGACGACCGGCTGCCTTGCCAGGCTGCTGCGCCATGGCTCTGTCGCGGCCTTGCTGTTGACGGTGCTGGCGCCATCGACCCGCGACGCCTTGGCCCAGTCTCCGGTGCGCCAGCCCGCACCCAAGGGTGCGCAGGTCTATTTCCACTATCCGCTCGACGGCTTGCGCGTGCCGGAGCGCTTCACGGTGCGCATGGGCCTCAAGGAGATGGGCGTGGCGCCGGCCGGGACCGAATGGCCGAATTCCGGCCACCATCACCTTTTGATCGACACCGACCCCGGCCCGCTCGATCAGCCGATCCCGTCCGACTACAACAACATCCATCTCGGCAACGGCCAAACGGAGGTGGTGGTGACGTTGCCCAAGGGCACGCATACGCTGCAGCTGCTGCTCGGCGACCATACGCACACGCCCCATAACCCACCGGTGATGTCGCGCAAAATCACGGTGTATGTTCGGTGATCAGGTTCAGGACGGTTGAGGGCCCTCCGACTGGAATGAAGAACAACATGTCCTGGTTGCGATGCCTGCCGGCCGCCTTCTGCGCGGTCCTGCTGCTGGCCAACTCGCTTTTGGCCACGCCCGGCCTTGCCCAGGTCGGCAACGCGAATGCCGGCCGGGTCGCGCTCGTCATCGGCAACGGAACCTATCCGCTGGCGCCGATCGGCGATGCGGCCTCGGACGCACGTGCGGTCGCGAGCGCGCTGCGCGAGGGCGCTTTCGACGTCGTCACCGCCGAGGATGCGAACGGCCCGGCCCTGCAGGACGCGATCGCGACCTTCGCCAGCAAGCTCAGGCACGGCGTCCAGGCGGTGGTGTTCTATTCCGGCCACGCCGTCCAGCTGCGCAACCGCAATTTCCTGGTGCCCGTTGATGCGCGCCTGCGGTCAGCTCCCGAGGTCGCCCAGGCGGCCGTCGATCTGGACATGCTGCTCGACGCGCTGATCGTGGCGCGGCCAGAAAGCGCGCTCGTCGTGCTCGATGCCAGCCGAGATAATCCCTGGCAGGTGGAACTGGCCGGCAACGCCAAGGCCAAGGGTCTCGTCGCGGTCGAACGCATGGAAACCATCAGCGTGATGTTCACGGCAGTGCCCGGCCGTACGGTTGCAGACGCCGGCGCACGCGGCAATCCGGCCATCGACGAGTGGCTGAAGGCGATCAGGACGCCGGGCCTCGACATGACGGCGGCGCTCGCCCGCACCCGCGAGGCGGTCACGAGGCTGACGCGGCGCAGCCAGCAGATCTGGACCTCGTCGGAGCCGCCCGCCGGGCTGATCGTGACGCCCGTCGCGCGACCGGCCCAGATCGCGCAGACCAGCCGCGCGGTGATCCCGCTGCCGCCGATGGAATCCCCGGCGGCGCGGCAGGACGCCTATGAACTGGCGTTCTGGGAATCGATCCGCTCAAGCGAGAGCGCGGCGGAGTTTCGCGCCTACCTCAACGCCTATCCGAACGGGCTTTTCGCGCCGCTGGCCCGCACACGCGAGCAGCAATATGCCGCGCGCCAGCCGACCGTGCCTGCGCCGGCCGCCGCACCGCCCGTGCAACCGCGGCAGCCGCCGCCCGCCTCTCCCGGTGCTGTCGCCTCCGTGCGCGAGCCAGCCCGACCGACGCCCGCACCCGCACCCTCCTCCGCCCGGACGATACGCGATTGCGAAGGCTGCCCGGAACTGGCGCTGATCCCCCCGGGCACGTTCGAAATGGGGGCCAACGAGCTCTACGAATTCGAGAAGCCGGTCCATACGGTCACGATCCGCAGCGGCTTTTACATGGGCCTGCGCGAGGTCACCTTCGAGGAATGGGACGCCTGCGTCGATCAGGGCGGCTGCACGCACCGCCCCAACGACCGCAATCTCGGCCGGGGCAAGCGCCCGGTCACCGACATCCACTGGAATGATGCCAACGCCTATCTCGCCTGGCTCTCGACCAGGACCGGCCGCAAGTACCGGCTGCCGAGCGAGGCCGAATGGGAGTATGCGGCGCGCGGCGGCGTGGCGACGATCTATCCCTGGGGCGCCACCATGGTGAAGGAGCGCGCCAACTGCGTCGCCTGCAACGATCCGACGCGCCGGCAGGCGATCGAGGTCGGGCAATACCCCGCCAACGGCTTCGGTCTGTTCGACATGGCCGGCAACGCCGCCGAATGGGTCGCAGATTGCTGGAGCGACAGCTACCGCGCGACGCCGCGCGACGGCAGCGCCTTCACCGCGCCGGGCTGCCGCGAGCGCGTGTTGCGCGGCGGCTCCTTCAACAACGACCCGCGTTATCTGCGGTCAGCCGCACGCTTCAAATACGAGACGGATGTGCGCTTCTACACCAACGGCTTCAGGGTCCTGCGCGAGCCCTGAGGCTGCGCCACGCCAGTCCAGCACGCTCCGGCGTCTGCCGACCCACTTGAACGTCTTTCCGCGCCTACTTGAACCAGAGCCGCAGCGGAATCCGGCCCTCTCCGCCGCAGGTCACGAAGACATGCGCGGACTGCGACAACGTACCCGAGAAGGCGCAGGAGGTGCCGGCCAGCGTCATCTGCGCGGAGTACCGGTCGCCCCGCACGCTCATCCGGATATGGCCTGATTTTTCAGGCGTCTCGCCCGGCCCGCAAACCGCATTGTGCTTCATCTGCAGCGATCCCGTCAGGGAGGCGGAGGAACCGACGGCGGCCTCCTGCGACAGCGTCGCCGCGACGTCCCACTCGCCGAGATAGCCGAAGCGCCCGGCGAGCTCCCGCGCCGGCGCGGTGCCGGACACGCCGATCAGAGACAGCGTCGCGATCGCCCGGACCATTCGCATGCCGCCCTCCCCGCTGCCGCCGGACAGCCTATCACCGCGCTTGGCGGCGGCAAGGTCGACCCGCGATCGGGCTTCCGCACGGATGATCTCAAGGACCACGTTTTCGGCGCGGCCGAGAGAAGAAGCGGTACGCCCCGAGGCTCTCGGTCGCTAAGCTTCGTCGATGGCAACACGGACGGGAGACAAGGCGATGGCAATGCCTGAATTGACACCGCAGATGGCAGAGGCCTTCGCGCAGATCGCGCTTGGTCATGTTCGGCGCGAATATCCCAACAAGCCCGAGCATGTGCTGGCCGGGCCCGACGACGCCCGCACGCCGAGCGAACTGCATCCCGTCTTCTATGGCAGTTACGACTGGCATTCCTGCGTCCACAGCTACTGGCTGCTGGCGCGCCTGCTGCGCCGTTTCCCGCAATCGGGCAGCGCAGCGGCGATCGCCAGCCTGTTCGACGCGCAATTCGTTTCCGCCAAGATCGCGGCCGAGTGCGCCTATCTGGCGGCGCCGACCGCGCGGGGATTCAAGCGCCCCTATGGCTGGGCCTGGCTCCTGAAGCTGGCGGAGGAACTGACGCTGCATCCCGATCGGCGCTGGTCCCAAGCTCTCGCCCCGCTGGCGGAGGTCTTTGGCCGGCGTTTGCGCGATTTCCTGCCGCTCGCGACCTATCCGGTGCGCGTCGGCACGCATTTCAACACAGCCTTCGGCCTGAGGATGGCCGCCGACTACGCGCAAGCGACGCAGGATGCCGGGCTCGCCACCGTGCTGCTCGACACCGGGCGACGCTGGTATGGCGAGGATGTCGATTGCCCAGCCTGGGGAGAGCCCAGCGGCGACGATTTCCTGTCTTCCGCCCTGATAGAAGCCGAATGCATGCGCTGCCTGCTTCCGGCCGACGAATTCCCGGGCTGGTTCGACCGTTTTCTGCCGAGGTTGTCGGAAGGCGAGCCCGCGACGCTCTTTCGTCCCGCGACAGTGACCGACCGCAGCGA
>QBLV01000153.1:0-6792 GCA_003241815.1 Hyphomicrobiales bacterium
ATCATCGTCAGGCTCGTCGGCATTACGCTGTTCGAGCCCGGCCAGGCCGCCGTGCGCGACGAATTCAAGGGGTTGATCGAGCGCATCGCGACGGTGTTGGAAACCGAGGGTGGCACCGTCAAGGTGCTCGGCCATACCGACAGCGTCCCGATCCGCACCGCCCGCTTCCCGTCCAATCTGCAGCTCTCACAGGCGCGGGCAAAAGCCGTCGGCGATCTCCTGCAGACGAAACTGAGCAAGCCCGACCGGATCAGTTTCGAGGGCAAGGGCGCCGACGCTCCCATCGAGTCCAACGCGACCCGCGAGGGACGCGCCAAGAACCGGCGCGTCGAGATCGTGATCCAGCGCAACGTCTGAGGGAGGGTCAAGCAGATGAACCTCGCGACATGGCTCAGGATCGGCGCGATCTTTCTCGGAACGCTGGCGCTGTGCCTGTTGGTCTGGTTCGGCACGCCGTTCCTCGCCGTCGGCGAGGTCAGGCCCTTCGATTCGATCTGGGTGCGTCTGCCGATCGTCGCTCTGCTGGCAATCGGGGCGATCGCCTGGATCGCCGTAATCGTCATCCGCCGCCGTCGCGCGACCGCCGCCCTCAGCAATGCGCTGGAACAGCAGCAGGAACCGACGGGCGACGGTGCGGCCCTGTCGTCCTCGATGCGTGATGCGCTGGCGACCCTGCGCCGCGCGCGCGGCAAGGATGGCGGGGATTATCTCTATGACCTGCCCTGGTACGTCATCATCGGTCCGCCCGGCGCCGGCAAGACGACCGCGCTGGTCAATTCCGGGCTGAAATTTCCCCTCGCGCGCAGCGGCGCGGCACCGGGAGCCGTCGCCGGCGTCGGCGGTACGCGCTATTGCGACTGGTGGTTCGCCGAGGAGGCCGTGCTGATCGACACGGCCGGCCGCTACACCACGCAGGACACCGACATCAAGGCCGAGAAGGCAAGCTGGTTTGCCTTCCTCGACCTGCTCAAGACCAACCGCCCGCGCCAGCCGATCAACGGCGTCATGGTCGCGATCAGCGTCGAGGATCTGCTGACGTCATCGCCGGAGGAGATCGCCGCCCATGCCGATGCCATCCGCAACCGGCTGCTCGAACTCAACGAGCGGCTTAAGGTCGATTTCCCGGTCTATGCGGTCTTCACCAAATCGGACCTGATCGCCGGCTTCAACGAGTTCTTCGGCGCGCTCTCGGAGCCGCAGCGCCGCATGGTCTGGGGCCACTCCTTCCAGACCACCGACAAGACCCGCAACATGATCGGCGACGTCGCGCCCGAATACGACGCACTGATCGAGCGCCTGAACGAGCGCCTGCCCGACCGGCTCCAGGACGAGGCCAATCCGACGGCCCGCGCCCAGATCTTCGGCTTCCCGAGCCAGATGGCGACGCTGAAGCGCTCTGTCACCGATTTTCTCGGCCGTGTCTTCGAACCGACCCGCTACCACGCCAATGCCACGCTGCGCGGCTTCTACTTCACCTCCGGCACGCAGGAGGGAACACCGATCGACCAGCTGATCGGCGCGCTGTCGCGCAATTTCGGTAGCGAGCATGCCAGCGCCGACGCCTATTCCGGGCGGGGCAAGAGCTACTTCCTCACCGACCTGATCCAGAAGGTCATCATCGGCGAGGCCGGCTGGGTCTCGACCGATCTCGGCGCGACGCGTCGCACCACCATGCTGCGCGTCGCGGGCTTCGCCACGGTCGCAATCATCTCGCTGGCGGCGCTCGGCCTGTGGTGGACCAGTTTCTCGCGCAACAGCGACCTGATCACCGCGACCAATTACGGCCTGTCCGACTACCGCAGCAGCGCCGCCCCGGTGCTGCAGGAGACGACGATCTCGGAGCGCAATTTCAGCCGCGTCCTGCCGCTGCTGCACAAGCTGCGCAACCTGCCCGCCGGCTACGCCACCCGCGCCGAACCGACGCCGATCCCTGCCACATTCGGGCTCAGCCAGCGCGACCGGCTCCAGAATGCCGCCGAGATCACCTATCAGCAGGCGCTGGAGCGGATGCTGCGCTCGCGCATCATCTTCCGGCTCGAGGAGCAGCTCGAGGCCAATGCCAATAATCCCGGCTTCGTCTATGAGGCGCTCAAGGTCTACATGATGGTCGGCGGCCAGGCGAAGCTCGACCGAGACCTCGTGATCTCCTGGATGCGGCTCGACTGGGCCGAGAACCTGTTCCCCGGCGCCGCCAACGCCAAGGGCCGCGAGGCCCTCGAAGAACATCTCGTCGCCATGCTCGATCTCGACGACGGCGCCAGCGAGCCCATCGTCAGGCTGAACCAGTCGCTGATCGAGAACAGCCAGCGCACGCTGCGCCGCCTCAGCATCGCCGAGCGCGCCTACGAGCTTCTGCGGACGCAGGCGCGCTCCCAGAGCCAGAAGGACTGGGTCGCAGCGCGGCGCGGCGGCTCCGATGTCAGGCTCGCCTTCGAGGGCGTCGGCGGCGAGGATCTGGATGCGATCCGCGTGCCCTATTTCTACACCTATGACGGCTTCCAGAACGCCTTCGTCGATCGCCTCGGCGACATCGGCGACCGCATCGAGAAGGAACGCTGGGTTCTCGGCGAGAACACCGACCAGCAGGCCATCATCGCGCAGTATGCGACGCTCTTCCAGGATCTGCTGAAGCTCTACAGCCGCGACTATGTCGCGAACTGGCAGCGAACGCTGCGCCGTCTCAAACTGCGCCCGCTCAACGCCGACAAGCCGCAATATGTGGCGCTGAGTGCCGTGGCGGCCGCGACCTCGCCGTTCAAGCAGATCCTCGAATCGGTGCGCGACGAGACGCAGCTCACCAAGGAGCGTCCCTCGGCCCGGAAGCAGGCTGCAGCCGCAGCGACGGATGTTCTGGAGAAGCGGGCCAGCGATGCTCTGAGCCGGCTCGGCGCGAACCTGCCCCTCAGTGCGCCCGGCGTCGAGCGCGTCCTCGGCGGTGGCGGTAACGAGGCGCTCGGCGCCGACATCGAGAGCCAGTTCAAGCCGTTTCATGTTCTGGTCGAAGGCGATCTCGGACGCAGGCCGGTCGATCAGCTCCTGCAGATCTTCTCCGAGATCAACCAGAACCTCGCCATCGCCGCGACCAATCCCGCCCAGTCGGCAGCGGCGAACGCCGCGCTCGTGCCGTTGATCGCCTCGCTGCGGGCCAATTCCTCGCGCTATCCCGCCCCCTTCGACGGCATGGTCGTCTCGGCCGTGAACGATTTCGAGGGCGATGCGACGGGCGCAACCGTCGCGCTGCTGCGGCAGGCCTTGGGAGACCAGGTCAGCCGCGTCTGCACCGAGATTCTGTCCAACCGCTACCCCTTCGTGAAGGGCAGCGCGCGCGAGGTGCCGCTGGCGGATTTCGCCCGCCTGTTCGCGCCCGGCGGCATCATGGACAAGTTCTACAAGGAGCGGCTCGAACCCTATGTCGACAGCTCGAAGGCGCAATGGACCTGGCGTGTCGAAAGCCGCGTCGCCCGCTCGCTCTCTCCGACGACCTTGCGCGAGTTCCAGCGCGCCAGCGAGATCAAGGAGGCTTTCTTCCCGACCGGCGGCAACCTCCCCTCCTTCCAGATGATCGTGGTGCCGACCGCCCTTTCTGCCGATGCCGCCAGCGCCAAGCTCGAAATCAACGGCTTCACTGTGATGAGCCAGCAGGGCGTCAACACGCCGGCTCCGGTGATGTGGCCGGGCGCCGGCATCGGCCGCACCGCCATCACGCTGACGCTGGGCGGCGCGAGCGGAGGCGGCGCCTTCGGCGGCGGCTTCTTCTCCAGCGGGCCGAGCGCCCCGTCGGGCGAAGCCAAACTGTTCGAGAAGGACGGCGTCTGGTCCTTCTTCCGCCTGCTCGATACCGGCTCGGTGCTGAAGCAGGGAGACAATATCGGGCTGACGCTGGCGGCCGGCGGGCGCCAGGTCGGCTATCAGTTCGGCGTCGGCTCGCTGAAGAACCCGCTTGTCCTGCCCGCTTTGCGGGACATCCGTTGCCCGGCGGGGATCTGAGACGATGGCGTGCGGATTGTTCGGGAAGCTTCCGGGCAAGCGCGACTTCATCGCGGTCAATGCGCCGGCCGCCTTCCTCAAGGTCTATGAGGCCTGGCTTCAGGGCGGCCTGACCGCGAGCCGGCTTGAAATGGGAGCGGCCTGGCAGCAGGCCTATCTGAATGCGCCGATCTGGCGCTTCTGGATCGGCCAGGCCTTCTGCGGCCAGACGGTGGCGGGTGCCTTCATGCCCTCGGTCGACGGCGTCGGCCGCTATTTCCCGCTGACGGTGTTCGCTGTGGCTGAAGCCGGAGGCGCCATCCCGCACCCGGAACTCGACCCGCAGGATGCCTGGTTCGGCGAGATCGAGGATTTTCTGCTGCAGGCCCTCGATGCGGAGGCGAGTTTCGAGGCGGTGTCGCTGCGGCTGGGCCAGTTGCGCGTGCCCAATGACGCGTTGCTGGCGCCGCCGCCCGCCGAGATGGTCCGGCTGTCGGACGGCACCATCGTCACCGCGCTCTCGGCGTCGGGCTTCCCCGAGCGCCTGGCGGCGCTGCGCGTCGAGAACCATGCCCGCGCTTATGGGCATGCGACCTGCTTGTGGACCGTGGGCGGCGACAATTTCGAGCCACTCGCTCTGGTCGGCCACGGCCTGCCGGACCCGTATCTGTTCACCGGCCTGCTGACCGGCCGATTCGATGCGTTCCTCCAACAGGGGCGAGCCGGACCATGAACGACCTCAGCCAGGTGACCGCCGCGTTCGACACAGGCTCGATCAGCCATGTCGGCCGCGTCCGCAGCGCCAACGAGGACAATCTGGTCGTCCAGCCGGAATTCGGAATCTGGGCCGTGGCCGACGGCATGGGCGGTCATGAGAACGGGGCGCTGGCGAGCGCGACCGTGGCGGCGGCCATCGAGCGCATTGGCGCGGCCCAGTCCGCGCCCGATCTTCTGGCGCGGCTGGAAGACGGCGTGCTCCAGGCCAATGCCGAACTGCGCCGGCGCATCAATGACAATGGCGGCGCGCCCATGGGTTCGACCCTGGCCGTGCTGCTCATCCATGAGCGGCATTTTGCCTGCGTCTGGTCCGGCGACAGCCGCATCTACCTCGTCCGTGCCGGGCAGATCACACAGATGTCGCGCGACCATACCGAGGTCCAGGACATGGTCGAACGGGGCGTGCTGACGCCCGACGAGGCGAAGCGCTCGCCGCGCCGCCATGTCATCACCCGCGCCATCGGCGTCCACGACATACCCGAGCTCGATCTCGACTCGGGCGAGATCGCCAACGAGGATGTCTTCGTGCTGTGCTCGGACGGCCTGACCGAACATGTCCAGGACGACGAGATCCTGCAGGCCGTCGGCGATGCGGGAGCCCAGGAGGCCTGCGACGCCCTCCTGGGGCTGACGCTCCAGCGCGGAGCGCGCGACAACGTCACGGTCATCATCGTGCGCTATCATGCGGACGAGACCCGGACGACGCAGTGGATGCCCAATATGCGCATGCAGGGGAACGACACGCCATGAGCGACATACCATGAGCGACTCCGAGCGCACCGTCTTCGCCCCGCGAGCAGGCGCCGTCTCCGTCGGGACGACGCTGAACGGCATCTACGAAATCGAGCGCCTGATCGCGGTCGGCGGCATGGGCGAGGTCTACAAGGGCCGCGCCATCCAGACCGGAGACGCCGTCGCGATCAAGATGATCCGCCCGGAAATGGCCCGCGACGAGGCCGCGCTCGCTCTGTTCAGGCGTGAGGCCGCAGCGCTGCACAACCTCTATAACGAGGCCATCGTCCGCTATTACGTCTTTACCATCGATCCGGTGACGCAGTCGCCCTATCTCGCGATGGAGTTCGTCGACGGCCAGCCGCTCTCCGAGCGCATCAAGGAGGGACCGCTGAGCCTCGAGGAAGTCGACGTGCTGCGCCGGCGCATCGCGCCCGGCCTCCACGCCGCCCATCTGCTCGGCATCGTCCACCGCGACGTCTCGCCCGACAACATCATCCTGCCGGGCGGCAACATTGCGCGCGCCAAGATCATCGATTTCGGCATCGCCCGCTCCAGCATCCTCGGCGAAGGCACGGTCATCGGCTCCGGCTTCGCCGGCAAGTACAACTATGTCTCGCCCGAACAGCTCGGGCTTTTTGGCGGCGACGTCACCGGCCGCTCCGACATGTACAGCTTCGGGCTGGTGCTGGCCGAGGCGCTGGCCGGCAAGGCGCTCGATATGGGCGGCACCCAGGTCCAGATCCTCGACAAGCGCCGCCGCGTGCCCGATCTCTCAGGCATCGATGGCCGCATCAAGCCCCTGCTGACGCGGATGCTCGCGGCCGACCCTGCCGACCGCCTCGCCGACATGTCCGAGGTTGCGGCCTGGGCTTCGCCCGTGGTGCCCACAAAGGCGTCCGGAGGCAAAACGCCGTTGCGCGCGATGGCGGGCGTCGCTGCCGTCGCGCTGCTGGCAGCGGGCGGCTTTTATGGCTGGACGATCCTGAGCGGCGACCGGCCACCGACAACCGACGCGCCGCCGGCCCTGACCGAAACACGACCGGAGCCCTCTCCGCAGGCGCAAAACAAGCCGCCGGAACTGGTTGGAAATGAGCCGGCGACACCGCCGCCCGTCCCCATCCCGGCGCCGACGCCATCCCAGCCTGCGACCGCTGTTCCGAGCGCCCCGCCCGCGACGCAGGGCAATCCCCAGATCGGCATGAACACCCTGCCGCCGGCACTGCCCGCCGTGCCACCACCGGAGCTCACCGCGCCCGAGCTTAAGCCGCCTGCGGCAAGCCTGCCGGATCCGAGGATGCCGCAGCCGACCAGCGT
>QBLV01000153.1:6927-9777 GCA_003241815.1 Hyphomicrobiales bacterium
GCCGCCCAGCGTCGAACCTCCGCGCCCGCCCGCGATTGCTCCGCAGGCACCGCCCGCGCGGCCTCAACAGCCGCCCGTCCCTGCCAACCGCAGCGAGCCGCCTCCGGCCTCATCGACGGAGCCGCCGCCACGCACGCCGATCGAGCGCATCCAGGGCTACGTCGCGACTTATGATGGGGGACCCTGTTTCTTCCTGTGGCCGACGGAGCTGACCGAGAGACGCGCGGTCCTTGAGGGTTTCGGCAATGCGACCGAGCCCTTCGTCGCCTTCGACACGGCCTTCAAGGCAGCTCAGGGCTTCGAGGCGCAGATTCACCTGCGCCCGGTCACGGCCGCGCAATGCCCCATGGCGGATTTCCTGCGCCAGCTTGGCGACAATATCGACCGCACGCCGCGGCTGCAGATCAACGCTTTCAACATGAAGAGCGGCGATGTGCTGAGCGGGACGGTCGACAACGATGGCGGCCGCAATGTCGCCGTCGTGCTGATCGGCGATGACGGCCTGGTCTACAATCTGGGCGGCTATCTCAGGCGCGATGCCAGTCGGGCCAGTTTCAATCTCAAGCTCGAATCATCCCCGGGCGCGGCGCCACGCCCACAGACGGTCCTGACCTTCGTCAGCCAGGCGCCGCTGCCGGCGCTGTCAGGCCCCAATCCGACGCCTGCGAGCGACTTCTTCGCCAGCCTGAAGCAGGACGTCACGCGGCAGGGCGGCAAGCTCGGCATCGGGGTGAGGTATTTCCGGATCGAATGACGGTGTTCGGCGGCGAAGCAGCGCTTTGAGCGGTGCCGCCGCCACGGCTCAATCCTCCTCGCGATAGAGCACGCCCCATTCCTGCTGCCAGAGGCCTTGCGCATCCTCGACTACGATCGGCGCCTGGATTTCATTCGCGAGCCGGACCGCCGATCGGAAGGCCTCCTTGGGCTCCATCTCGTCGCTGACGAAATCATTGACCAGATGACCGCCCGCCAGCTCCGCCGGGCAGGCGATGCGGCCGAGCGTCTCGCCGTTCCTTTGGATCAGCGTCAATGTGATCGCGTCGGCCTGTGCTTCATCGACCTGCTCGAAACGGTTGGCTGCCATCGTCTTCGTCTCCCCTGTTGGTCCTAGGCCCCGGCGATCGCCGCAGGCGTCCATTGCTGCAAATCCTGACTCTGCCGCTCACTTCCTGACGGGAGGGCGAGCGATAGCCTGAGCCGCGCCCGGCCGCACCGTGCTGTAGCGGTCGAGCCGAACCTTGATCATCTCGTTGAACTTTTTGTGGACCTCGGAGACCGAGAGCGTCTTGGTCTCGCCCCCGGCCTCGGCGTAGAAGATCGGCCGGTTGGCCTGCGCCGGACGCGGCAGAAGGTCGGCCGCCTTGACGTCGGGCTTCTCCTCCATCGTCTCGATGAAGGTCTGGGCTGCATCGGGCCCGAGGAAATGGATCAGGTAGATCTCCCCGCCGGTGAGATGGCGCCCCATCGCCTTCTCCAGCCGCAGCGTGTCGCGCTTCAGCATTTCGCCGGCAAGCAGCGCCGAGAGATAGGGTTCGCGCCGCAGGTCGAGGATGCGCTGACGCTCGGCCGCATCGGCGACGACGAATTGCCGGCCATTGCGCCCGATCAGCTTGGTCTCGGCAACCAGCCCGTGCTTGGCCCCGAACTCGCTGACGACGCCAAGCCAGGTCTGTTCGATGAACTGGTAGAGCCCGGTCGCCGACGAGGTCTGCGCTTTCACCGAGGTCGAGAACGAGGATTCCTTGTCGGCGACCGCCATCAGCAACGTCGGGTCGGCGCCGACGACCTTTCCGGCCCGCACGATCGTCTCGACGAGATGGCGGCGGATACGGATCGGGCCGAAGGTCAGGAGTTGCTCGGGGTCGCCGCCGCTGGTGATCGGCGCCTTGGGAATCTGCGATCTCGGCCCCGGCATGGCTTGCCCGGGCGCCAGTTTCGGCGGCACCAGCAGGATGTTCGACGGCGGCAGCGCCAGCGGCACGACCGGCACGTCCTGAACCGGTCCCGCCTGCTCCTTGATCGCCGCCAGCGTCGGATCGTTGTTGAGCGCGAATTCCGTCGCCTGCCGCGCCGCCTCCAGATCGCTATCGACCGAGGACAGGACCAGCGACGGCCGCGCCGCGTTCTGGAGCGCGGGCGCGGCCAGGATCGCCACCATCTCCGGGGCCGGCGGCGTCTCCTCCTGCTCGAGCTTGGCCATGGCGATGCCGAGCACCGTGACTGCGATGCAAACGATACCGGCAGCAATCCCGATCATCATCATCCGCCCGGACGGCCCCCGAGCTCCGGCAGGCGCCTGCCCGAAGGTGGACGGTGACGGCTTCGCGTCGGTCTCCTGCGCCTTCTCTGAACCCCCCTTCGCCTGTTGCGATGCTTTGGCGCCGACAGGCGTCGCGGGCGCGGCCTTTTCGCCCGCGACCAGGCGGCGCAAGGGCTCAAACCAGCCGAGCCCCTGGCCATCGAGGGCCACCAGATCGTCCACCAGGCGGCGCGCGGTAATCGCCGGCACCCTGGCCTCACGCTCGATCAGACCCGTCGCCGCCTTGGCGCCCTGTTCGGAAATGAGCTTGAGAGCAAAGAACCAGAGCTGCAGCGGCGTGCGGCGGTTGTCCAAAGCTGTGCCGGCGCCCGGCTGGATCATGTAGTTGCAGTAACCGCAGGAGAAGGCGCGCAGCTTCGGGCGGGGCTCGAAGGTCGAGGGCCGGCTGCAGGCCGGGCAGGTCATGCCGCTGCCGCCGTGGCGGGCGCGCATCAAGGCATTGAGGCAGGCCTCTTCGGGAAACACGGCCTGGAACTGCTTGAAGCGTTCGCTCATCGGCCTCCACCAACCGCACCGACGCCGCCCGCTGC
>QBLV01000154.1 GCA_003241815.1 Hyphomicrobiales bacterium
GCATCCATCAGCGCCAGCGAGGTGCCGCAGACGGTGGCCATCGAGGAGGAGCCGTTCGACTCGGTGATCTCCGAGACGACGCGGATCGTGTAGGGGAACTCCGACTTTGCCGGCAGCATCGGCCGGATGGCGCGCCAGGCGAGCTTGCCATGGCCGATTTCGCGGCGGCCGGGCGAACCCATGCGGCCGGCTTCACCCACCGAATAGGGGGGGAAGTTGTAGTGCAGCAGGAAGGTCTCCTTATAGGTGCCCTCCAGCGAGTCGATGTACTGCTCGTCATCGCCGGTGCCGAGCGTGGTTACGACCAGCGCCTGCGTCTCGCCGCGGGTGAACAGCGCCGAACCATGGGTGCGCGGCAGGATGCCGGCCTCGGCGACGATCTTGCGGACCGTCTTGAGGTCGCGGCCGTCGATGCGGACTTTGTCGTCCAGGATCATCCAGCGCACGACCTTGGCCTGGGCTTCCTTGAACTGGCCGCCGACCTGCTCCTTGGTGAAGGTCGTCTTGCCGTCCGGCGTGTCCGAGATCAGCGAGGCAACCTTGGCCTTGGCGGCGTCCAGAGCCTTGTAGCGCTCGGCCTTGGTGCGGATCTGGTAGGCGGCGCGGATGTCCTTGTCGACCAGCTTGAGCACGGCGTCGAGGACGACTGAGTTGTCGGCCGGGGTGTAGTCGCGCGGCTCCTTGGCGGCCTTCTCGGCCAGGCGGATGATCGCGTCGATCACCGGCTGGAAGTGCTTGTGGCCAAACATCACGGCACCGAGCATGATGTCTTCCGACAGCTGCTTGGCCTCCGACTCGACCATCAGCACGGCGTCGGGCGTGCCGGCGACGACGAGATCGAGCTGCGATTCCTTGATCTCGTCGACCAGCGGGTTGAGCTTGTAGGCACCGTCGAAGTAGCCGACGCGCGCGGCACCGATCGGGCCCATGAAGGGCACGCCCGAGAGGGTCAGGGCAGCCGAGGTGGCGACCATCGCGACGATGTCGGGGTCGTTCTCGAGATCATGCTGCAGCACGGTGCAGACGACCTGCGTCTCGTTGCGGTAGCCCTCGACGAAAAGCGGGCGGATCGGCCGGTCGATCAGGCGGGAGACCAGCGTCTCCTTCTCGGTCGGGCGGCCTTCGCGCTTGAAGTAGCCGCCGGGGATGCGGCCGGCTGCGAAGGTCTTTTCCTGGTAATTCACGGTCAGCGGGAAGAAATCGATCCCGGCCTTGGGCGTCTTGGCGGAGACGACGGTCGCGAGCACGACGGTCTCGCCATAGGTGGCGAGCACGGCGGCGTCGGCCTGGCGGGCGATCTTGCCGGTTTCGAGCACGAGCTTACGCCCGCCCCACATCAGTTCTTCGGTCTGGACATCGAACATGGATTGCGTCTTTCGGATCGGATGCGACCCGACTGGCGTCTCAAGCCCATGGGCAAGACGGCGAAACGCTCAGGATTCGGACTGGACGATCCGCGCCCGGGCGCTTGGCGATCCTGCCATGGACGAGAGGCGCCCGGCGGGTCATGCGGCAGGCCGCCCCATGCGGCTGCCGCGGTGTAGCGGGGTCGATGTCGCACCATTGCGGCGACCCCCTATATGAAAGCGCCCGGAGCGAACCGCACCGGGCGTTGAACGTCAGGCGTCGGTCAGCGGCGGATGCCGAGCTTCTCGATCAGCGTCTTGTAGCGCGGCTCGCTCTTGCTCTTCAGGTAGTCGAGCAGCGAACGACGCTGCGAGACCATCTTGAGCAGGCCGCGACGGGAATGGTTGTCCTTGACATGCGACTTGAAGTGACCGGTCAGGTTGTTGATGCGCTCGGTGAGGATCGCGACCTGGACTTCCGGTGAGCCGGTGTCGTTCAGCTTGGTGGCATGCTCTTTCATGAGCGCGGTCTTGCGCTCGGCAGTGATCGACATCGTGTGATCCTTCGGTTGGGTGTTGATCTGGCGGGCCACAGCCGGGATGTCGTCCAGCAGGGTCCGAAGCCCGCGAGCGCCTCATCGGGGAGGGGTCGCGCGGCCGGTTTTAAGGCCGGTTGGGGCGGGGTATACACGAAATGGCGGGAAACGCCAGCGGTGCGGGCGGAACCTGTCGCAACTCCACCCGTTGGACGAGTCAGGTCCAACAGCAGGTGTAGCGTCATGCGGATTTCGGACAAGGATCGCCTCATCATCGCGCTCGGCGCGCAGTTGCGGGCAGAGCGGCAGACCCGCGAGGCACTCGCCGCCGTCATCGGCAACGGCCAGCTCGATCGCGACGTGCTGCTGGCGATCCTGGAGGACCCGATCCCGGCATTGTCCCAGGAGGATCTCGTCCGGGCCGACGCTCTCGCTTCTACCCCGCGCTACCAGGCGAGGGCCGCCTGATGGCACCGCGTCCCGCCTGGAAGGGTTACCTCAAGCTCTCGCTCGTTTCCTGTGCCGTCGAACTGACGGGCACGACCGATCACAGCGAGAAGGTTTCCTTTCGCGTCATCAATCGCAAGACCGGCAATACGGTCAAGCGCCAGTACATCGACAGCGTTTCGGGCAAGCCGGTCGAGAATGACGACGAGGTCAAGGGATACGAGATCGGCGACGACGAATATCTGCTCGTCGAGGAGGACGAGATCGACGCCGTTCAGATCGAATCCTCGCACACGCTGTCGATCGAGCAGTTCGTCGATCGCGCCGACATCCCGCAGATCTATTTCGACACGCCCTATTACGTGACGCCTTCCGACGAGGTCTCGGAAGAGGCTTTCGCGGTGATACGCGAGGCCATGGCGCGCCAGAAGAAGGCCGGTATCGCCCGTATCGTGCTCTATCGCCGCGAACGGCCGGTGATGATCGAGCCCTTCGACAAGGGGCTGCTGCTGACGACGTTGCGCTACGACAAGACCGTCCGGAAGCCCGACGAGATTTTCAGCGACATGACTAAGCCCAAGATCGATCCCGAGCTGATCGAGCTTGCGACCCATATCATCGACAAGAAGAAAGCGGCCTTCGACCCGTCGGGCTTCGAGGATCGCTATGAGAGCGCGCTGCTGGAGCTGATCCAGGCCAAGCAGAAGGGCAAGAAGCCGCCCGTCGTGCAGGCGGCCGAGCGCCCGGCCAATGTCGTGAACCTGTTCGAGGCACTGAAAAAGAGCCTTGCCGGTGACGAGGACGGCGGCAAGGCCACAGCGGCGAAGAAGAAGACAGCGCCTGCAAAGGCTGATGCGAAGAAACCGCCGGCCAAGGCACGTAAGTCGGCCTGAGGAGGAAAGGCGCGATGGCGACGCTGGATCTCTATCGCGCCAAACGCGATTTCACCCTCACCAAGGAGCCGAAAGGCGCAGCAGCCCGCCAAAAGGCCGCGGGGCAGGGCGGGGCCTTCGTCATTCACAAGCATGCCGCCAGGCGCCTGCATTACGATCTCAGGCTGGAACATGACGGCGTGCTCTGGTCCTGGGCGGTGACGCGGGGCCCGAGCCTCGACCCCGACGAGAAGCGCCTGGCCGTCCATGTCGAGGACCATCCGCTGGAATATGGCTCCTTCGAGGGCACGATTCCCGCAGGCCAGTATGGCGCGGGCTCCGTCATCATCTGGGACGAGGGACGCTGGGTCCCCGAAGGCGATCCTGTCTTCGGCATGCAGAAGGGCCACCTGTCCTTCATGCTGGAGGGTCACAAACTCGCGGGCCAGTGGCATCTCGTCCGGCTGAAGCCGCGCCGCGGCGAGAAGCGCGACAACTGGCTTCTGATGAAGGTCGATGACGCAGCCGCGCGCCAGGATGGCGACATCCTCGAAACCGCGCCGAATTCGGTGACATCCGGGCTCAGCATCGAGGAGATCGGCAACGGCAAGGCGGCGAAGCCCAAAGTGTGGGCGAAGACGAAGCGGCCGGGCACCGACGACGTCAGTTCGGCGAGCGAGGCGACCGCGCCCGCAACACGTGCGAAAGCCAGGAGCAAGCCGACGCGGACCAAACCTGCCCCCAAGGCAGCCCCCAAGGCGGCGGCCCAACGCGACGTCCTGCCTCGTTTCGTCGAACCCTGCCTCGCGACCCTTCAGGACAAGCCGCCTGCAGGGGAGACCTGGCTGCATGAGGTCAAGTTCGATGGCTACCGGCTGCAGGCGCGCATCGAGGCTGGCAAGGCCACTCTGCTGACGCGCTCGGGGCTCGACTGGACCGACCGCTTCGGCGCGACCCTCGCGAAGGCGCTGGGCGAATTGCCCTGCGACGCGGCGCTGATCGACGGCGAGGTGGTGGCGATGGGCGAAAACGGCGTGTCGTCCTTCTCGGCTCTGCAGGAAGCACTCTCGGAAGGGCAAACGGGCCAGCTCGTCTTCTTTGCCTTCGACCTCCTGCATCTCGATGGCGAGGATCTGCGGGCCGATCCGCTCCTGGCGCGCAAGGAGCGGCTGGAGGGCCTTTTCCAGGCGATCGAGGGCGAGACGCCGCTGCGCTTCAGCGAGCATTTCGTCGAACCGGGTCAGACCATGCTGCGCCATGCCTGCCGCATGGGGCTCGAGGGCGTCATCTCCAAACGCGCCGACGCGCCCTATCGCAGCGGGCGTGGCCGCGACTGGGTCAAGTCTAAATGCACGCAGCGGCAGGAATTCGTCATCGCCGGCTATGTGCCCTCCAAGGGCTCCGGCCGCGAACTGGGCTCCATCGTCGCCGCCTATCACGAGGGCGGCGAGTTGAAACCAGCCGGTCGCGTCGGCACCGGCTTCACGCGCAAATCCGCCGCTTCGCTCAAGGCGAAGCTGGACGACATCAAGCAGGAGACATCGCCTTTCACCGGCACGGCCGCGCGCGAGCGCGGCATCGTCTGGGTCGAGCCGGAGCTCGTCGCCGAGGTCGAGTTCCGGGCCTGGACCGCCTCGAAAACGCTGCGCCATGCAAGCTATCTCGGCCTGCGCGAGGACAAGCCGGCCGATGAGGTGGTCGCGGAGCGTCCCGAAAGCCATGCCCCCGAAGCGGCGGCCGACGAACCAAGGCCGGCCAAGGCGAGATCATCGAAAGGGGCTCCGTCGAAGGCCAAGAAATCCGGGAAAGCGGTCGAACGGACGACGACAACGATCAAGCTCAGCAGTCCCGACAAGCCGCTCTGGCCCGATATCGGCCTGACCAAGCAGGATCTGCTCGACTATTACGCGACGGTCTGGCCGTTGATGCGCGCCCATGTCGTCGATCGGCCGCTCAGCCTCGTCCGGGCGCCCAACGGCATCGAGGGGCATTCCTTTTTCCAGAAGCATGCGATGCCCGGCATGCATGAGGCCGTGCTGCGGATGAAGGACAAGGATGGCGAGGAACTGCTCTTCATCCGTGAATTCGACGGTCTGGCGGCGCTGGTGCAGCTCGGAACCGTCGAAATCCATCTCTGGGGCGCGGCGATCGACACGGTCGAGACGCCCGACCAGATCATTTTCGATCTCGATCCGGACCCGGGCGTGCCTCTCGAACGCGTCCGCGATGCGGCCCTGACCGTGCGCGACCGGTTGCACGAAGTCGGATTCGACAGCCTGCTCAAGACCTCCGGTGGCAAGGGCTATCACGTCGTGATGCCCTTGATGGCGCGCGCCGGCTGGGACCGCGTCAAGAACTTCGCCCGCGATTTTGCCCAGGCGCTGGCGCAGACGGAGCCGGCGCTTTACACGGCCACGCTGTCGAAGAAGGCCCGCAAGGGCAAGATCTTCATCGACTATCTCCGCAACGGCCGAGGCTCGACCGCGATCGCGCCCTATTCGACGCGCGCCCGTCCCGGGGCTTCTGTGGCGATGCCGATCGCCTGGAACGACCTTGCGACGACCGCCCCCGACGCCTTCAAGGCCAGCGACATCCGCGCCGACGGCCCGCCGCCCGACATCTGGGGCGGCTTCTTCGACGGCGCCAAACCCCTGACGGGCCCGTCCTGACGCTTTCCGTCCAGACGCCGGCCGGCGTCAGGGCAGAAGCGTTTCCCCCCGATCATAGCGTCGCTGCGCCTCTTGGACCGCGCCGATATGGCGCTCCGCCCACAGCGTCAGCGCCTGAACCGTCTGCGCCAGGGTGCGGCCGAGATCGGTCAGTGAATATTCGACCGTGACCGGCACGGTGGCGAAGACCTCGCGCCGCACCAGCCCATCGCGTTCGAGGCTCTTCAGCGTCTGGGACAGCATCTTCTGCGAGATGCTCTCGATGCGGCGGCGCAACTCGTTGAAGCGCAGCGTCTCGCGGTCGAGCATGATCAGGATCAGCACGGCCCATTTGTCGCCGATGCGGTCGAGCACCTGACGCGTCGGGCATTGCGCGCTGAAGGGGTCAGGACGTTGCAGCATGCGGTTTCCCCACGGTGACCATGTCTCGCGAAGGTGCCTTCTTTACGGGCGGCATACAGCGAGCCATCAAGGTCCTACTGGATTGTTGGTATCCATTAGTTACCAAATGAAAAGGACCTCTGTCATGAAAATCGCTTTGATCGGCGCCACCGGTTTCATCGGCTCGCGCATTCTCACGGAGCTGGTCTCGCGCGGCCACGCCGTCACAGCGATCGTGCGCAACCCGGACAAGGTGCCAGCACTCGACGGCGTCGCCGCCGTCAAGGGCGACATCTTTGACAAGGACGGCCTTGCCACGCTGTTGGCCGGCCATGAGGCGGTGATCAGCTCCGTGCATTATCTGGCCAGCGACCCCGACGCGCTGCTGGGCGCCGTGAAGCAGTCCGGCGCGAAGCGCTATCTTGTCGTCGGCGGCGCCGGAAGTCTGGAGGTGGCGCCGGGCGTAAAGCTGGTCGATACGCCCGAATTCCCGGCGATCTATCTCGACGAGGCCCGCAAGGGCGGCGCCTATCTCGACCTGCTGAAGCAGGAAACGGCGCTCGACTGGACCTTCCTGTCACCATCCGCGATCATCGCGCCGGGCGAGCGCACGGGCAGGTTCCGCCTCGGCCTCGACGAGCTTCTCATTGACGGCAACGGCGACAGCAGGATCTCGGCCGAGGACTATGCGATCGCGTTGGTCGACGAGCTTGAAAAGCCGGCCCACAGCCGCAAGCGGTTCACCGTCGGCTATTGAGCTCGGGAGCGAGGTGCGAGCGGCGGAACTGCATCTCGCCGATGCTGAGCACGCCGCGCCGCATCTCGCCCTTGGCCACCTGACCGCTGTCGCTCTCGAAGTAGAGCTGAGATCGATCGACCTCGTAGCGGCCATGATACCAGGCAGGCGCAGCCTGCTTGGCCTTGTTGTAGCGGCCGTCGGGCCGCAGTTCGATGACGATCGCACCGTCCTCGGTCGCCCAGCGGCCGAGCGCCGCGCGCGCGAAGGCGTCGGCCTCGTCCGCCATCGCGACCTCCAGCGAACGTGTCGGCCGGGCGGAGGGAACGAGCGCGGCGGCGAAATGGCTCAGCGAGTGAAGCATCCGGGTCAAAGGCATGGTCGGGTCTCCGGTCTTCCAAATTCAAAAGTCGAGAACCTGCAGTCGCGCCGCGCGAGCAACAGGTTCAATACGGGCCGGCCGTCGGCCGCACGATGATCTCGCTGACATCGACATCGGCGGGCTGTTCGATCGAGAAGGCGATGGCGCGCGCGATAGCCTCCGGCTCGATCGCGATCTGGCGGAACGCGGCCATGGCGGCCTGGGCTCCGGGGTCGGTGATGGTGGAAGCGAGCTCGGAGCGGGTGACGCCGGGCGAGATCACCGTGACACGTATGTCGTCATGTTCCTGGCGCAAGCCCTCGGAGATTGCGAGAACGGCAAATTTCGTCGCGCAATAGACCGCAGCCGTCGGATAGACCTGATGGCCCCCGATCGATGAGATGTTGACGAACTGGCCGGAGCCCTGCCGCTTCATAATCGGCAAGCCTGCCTTGATGCCGTGCAGCACGCCGCGAATGTTGACGTCGATCATCCGGTCCCATTCGTCGATCTTGCCGGCATCGAGCCGCGACAGCGGCATCAGCCCGGCATTGTTGACGACCACGTCGAGCCGGCCGAATGCGGCTTGAGCGAAGCCGAGGAAATCCTCGACATCCCGCGCGTGGGTGACGTCGACGACACGCTGGTGCACCGTGCCGCCGGCAGCCGCGATCTCGCCGGCCAGCGCCGTGAGGAGATCGCCGCGGCGCGCTCCGATGACGACCTGTGCGCCCCGCGCAGCGAGCAGCCGCGCGGTCGCCTCGCCAATGCCGCTGCTGGCTCCGGTGATGGCGACGACCTTGCCTTCAAGTCCAGACATGATGCTCTCCTGTGGTTGCAGGCGGCGCCGGAAAGGGCCGCCGGTGTGGCAGGAGCAATGCCCCGGCACAGGCCGGAAGCGGTAGACCGATGCGCCGCAAGGGTTGCCTGATCCTCCACGATCGGAGTTTTTCGATCGCGCCGACCCGTGATCATTGTACAAAACCCCACCTGGGCGGCTTCAGCACGCCGCACGGCAGGTAATGGAGGCGGCATATGCAACAGGTCGAGAAACTGGCGGCGCTGGCCGGGCGGCTCGTCGCGACCGACGGCATTCACGAGACGGCGATCCCGCGTCTGGCGCTGATCCGCTCCTGCCGGCCGACCGAGCCGTTGCACGTGCTGCACGAGCCGGCTCTCTGCATCATCGTCCAGGGACGCAAGCAGGTGATGCTGGGAAGCTCGGTCTACTGCTACGACCGCAGCCAGTACCTCGTCGTTTCAGTTGACGTCCCGGTCGTCGGACAGGTCATCGAGGCGTCCGCTGAGCAGCCCTATCTCTGTATCCGCTTGAACCTCGATCCCGTCCTGCTCGGCTCGATCATGCTGGAGGCAGGCGTGGACGAGGCGGTTGGAAGCGGCGCGAGGCCGGGTCTCGCGCTCAATCCGGCGACGCCGGAGGTTCTCGATGCTGCGCTCCGGATGGTGCGGCTGCTGGAGACGCCGCGCGACATTCCGATGCTAGCGCCGCTGGCCGAACGCGAAATCCTCTACCGCCTGATGAATGGCGAGCAGGCAGTGCGGCTGTGCCAGATCGCCACTGGCGAAAGCAGGCTGCAGCAGGTCAACCGCGCGATCGGCTGGATCAAGCGCAATTACGACAAGGCCTTCAGCGTCGAGACGTTGGCGCGGGAGGCCCGTATGAGCCCCTCGGCCCTGCATCAGCACTTCAAGGCCGTCACCACGATGAGCCCGCTGCAATACCAGAAGCAGCTGCGGCTGCAGGAGGCGCGGCGGCTGATCCTCGGCACGGCGCTCGACGCTGCCTCGGCGGGGTTCAGAGTCGGCTATGAGAGCCCGTCGCAGTTCAGCCGGGAGTATCGCCGGCTATTTGGCGCGCCGCCGCTCCGGGACGCCGCCCGGCTGCGCGGCAGCGCAGGCCTCGACATGATCGGGGCCTGAACCGCGTCGCGGTCCAGGCCCCGGGGAGCGCGTCGGGTCGGTTCAGAACTCTTCCCAGCCGGAATCGCTGGCGCGGCTGTTGGCGACCTTCTTGGCCGGGAGCGGTGCCGGTGCCGGTGCCCGGGCCTTGGGCGCTGCGGTCTTCTGTGGCTGCGCCCGGCCCTGCACGAAGGCGGCCTCGGCGAGCTGGCGCAGGCGCGCGGGCTCGGAGGCAGGC
>QBLV01000155.1:0-1123 GCA_003241815.1 Hyphomicrobiales bacterium
GTTCGCGACACTTGGGAATCCCGCCAGAATCGGAAAATCGTGAACCTGCTCTAGATAGGTGCGACGGGCAATCTCCCACCAGCCCCGCGCAGGAATCTCGGTAGGCTCATTAGCGCCGGAGCCATCTTGAACGCGATGCGCTGCGTTAGCTTCGTACTCGTCGTCCCGCGCACTGCTGTCCGACCGTTTCAGCCGTGAAAACAAATAAGCTGAAGCCAAGCCAAGTCCGGCAGCTAATGTGAAGTCTCGAATCCATAGTTTTTTGCGCATGACAGGCCCTCCGTGCGGGGAAACGCCAGATCATAGAAATTGTTGCGCGCTAACGTGACAGCTTAATAGCTAGTCTTACTCTTGCAGAAGCATCCTCTGGTCCGTTGACACTTCGGACATCGTTCTAGGCGCCGAGAGCGTGTCATGATGAGGCAGGTGGGTCACTACGCGACCTGCCGCTTGGTTCGCAGCAGGAGTTCCCCGCGTCGATTGTGAGACGCTTAGTTCGAGCCCGATAGGCCCGCAAGCCGAACTCCGCCTGATCGAAATGAGGCTTTCGTCAATGCTGCGAAATAAAAAATGGCCAATCGTGGGGTCGAGCAAGATGCCGATCCTAGGGTAGAGGCGGATGCCCACTCACAGGCAGGCCTTGAGAGCGGGTATATTGCCTTCCACGCACTTGCGGAGCGCAACGTGAAAAGGCCCCCGGATCTCTCCGGAGGCCTCGACAATCCCGTAGCCGGACTTGTTAGATAACAGGCGGCATGGCGCGGCCGCCCGCAGTGATCGATCGATCGTACGGATCGGCCTTCTCATCGAAGCGGGTCCAGCCCTCCTTCTGATAATCGGCGACCCGTGTTTCGCGATTGATGGGCGTCGCGCCGTCCATGATCATCTCTGCGGTGGCAGCGTGCTCGTCCGCAGCCTTCACGGATACCACGGTGCCGCCGCGGCGGACGGTCTCAGCGTGATAGTGAGCCTCGTCCTCATCGACGCCAGCCGACGTCAGCGAACCGACCAGGCCGCCAGCGGCGGCGCCGGCAACCGCACCAGCTGCCGTTGCGGCGAGCCAACCGGCGGCGACCACTGGACCAATGCCGGGGATTGCAAGCATGCCGAGCCCGGCAAGCAG
>QBLV01000155.1:1133-6851 GCA_003241815.1 Hyphomicrobiales bacterium
GCAAGCAGGCCGGCCGCGCCGCCCACCCCGGCGCCGATGCCAGCGCCCTCGGCTGCGTTACTGTCATCCTCAGCGCGATCATCCTTGCCGATAACGCTAATATCGGAATCCGAGATGCCTGCGGCTTCGAGTTTCTCAACGACGTCCTCGGCGCTCGCATAAGTCTCATAAGACCGGGTGATTGTGCGGGTCATGTAGATCTCCAAAGGTCTAGGTGTGAGGGGCATTCGATCATTTGCGGACGATGTTGCCGCGATAATCGACGGAAACGGCGACCTTGGCGCCGGAATTCATGGCAGAGCCCTTCCAGACGCCGTTGTCGTCCTTCTTCAGGTCGGTGACGGCGGTGTAGCCGTTGGCTTCGAGCCGGCTCTTCGCCTGCCCTTCGGTGAAGCTGTTGGCGCCGGGCAGCGGGGCGTTGGCATCGACAGGCGAGGTCGGGGTCGGGGCGGTTGTTGACGTCTGGGCCATGGCGCCAATGGAGGTTGCCGTGGCGATCAGGCACGCGATGATCATCTTTATCATGGCGTTGTTCTCCCAGATTACGGACCGGCGCTATGATGCCCACCAGAACCGCCGCATCACGGAAAAAGTTCCAGTCGCCTCGATCGGTCGCGGTGCGGGAACAGACCTTCGGCAGCCCCGTTTCAATCTCGCGACACGGGAGCGAGACGCGCATGCCCCACTACAAGATCACGACCGACGATGGCGCTGGCTTTCAAGGCGCCAATGATTCAATCGAGTTTTCCGATACGAAGGCGGCCACTGACGACGCTCAGGTCGCCTTGGCCGAGATGGCCAGGGAAAAGCTGCCGAACGGAAAGCGCGCCAGCTTCGGAGTCCAGGTCGAGAACGAAGCTGGGAAATCTGTTTATCGAGCCGACCTGGAGTTCAGCGCGCATTCGGAAGCCGATATCGAACGCGAGGAAGGCGAGGCAGACGTCGCCGCCCAGGACGTCGCCGCGACGCTATGGGCGGGCCCCCTCGATTGATCGACGATGTCTTTTCGGCTCGGGCAGCCGTCGCGCGGATGGACGGCCGTCGCGCAGATCATCCTGGTCTAACGGTCGCCTGCTGGTCGGTGTGGATCTCGAAGGCTGGTGCCCTCGCGTGTCCTGCAGGCTGTTCCAGCCTCGGATTAAGTCCGGATGGCAAGTTGTTCCTATGCAGGACGGGTTTGCCGGCAAACCATAGGCAAGTGATGTGCGGCGGAATTGCCAGCCGGGAAGGAGCGGGAGATCCAGCCGCATCACCAAACTGCAAGCCCAGCGCGGCGCCTTACGAAGATGCCCACACCCGGGTTCGGGCGTGATGCCGTAATCGACTGTGGCGCGACCCCGACCGGCGCAGACCACGGCTGGATGCCTTGTGCTGGAAGCCGGAGGTGTTCCGCCTGGGAGGATTGCGCGTGCCGCTTTCCCGCGGCTGGGATCCCTTCCCTAGCGAGGGCGGACCGCTCTCGCAGCACTGATCGACGCGAGTCCGGATCACTTCGCGCACGCCCATGATCGTTTCGAGGTTCGGCCCCTCAGTGCCCGAGCTGGCGCCTGAGGAAGTCTGCAGTGCGGGTGGCGGCATCAAGCTGGGCCGCACCACTGAGGCCGTGCCCCTCGCCAGGATAGATATGTTTCTCGACGGGCACGCCCCTCGCCCGGAGCGTGGCCTCGATCTGGGCGGCGTTCCGCACCGGAACGACGCGGTCGGCGTCCCCGTGAAGGATGAGAGTCGGAGCCTGCGGGCTGCCGGCGTCGAGATCGCCCGGCCGGAACCCGAAATAGCTGATCACGGCCTTAATCCGTTGGTCGTGGGCGGCCAACGACAAGGCAAGCGCTCCGCCAAGGGAGACGCCGACGACGCCAAACCGGGCTGGGTCGATCGCCGGGTCGGCTAGCACCTCATCGACAACCATTCTCAGCCCGCCTAGCCAGCGCGGATATTTCGTGCCGATCTCGCTATAAGAAGCGCGGCGTTCACCGGTGATCTCGAAATAGTGCGGAAACAACACCGTGTAGCCTTGGGCCGACAGCGCGGCAGCGGCGAATTGATATTGAGAGCTGCGCGTGATGCCGTCGGCCCCGTGGAGGAGCAGCACGGCAGGCCTGCGGCCGCTGCCCGCACCGTCGCTGCGGTCGATCGTGACGGAAGTGGCCGCGATAGTGGGCCCGGCGGTGGCGAGGGTTCCGGCAAGGCCCCAAAGTGCAGTGCGACGATCCAAGATCATGCTCCGATGGACTGTAGGAGACGACAGCCCGCTCCGGAGAGCGGGCCTGCTTTCAGAACATCGCTGGCGCAGATGTACACGCCGCGCTTCTGTCACATACCGCCGAAGCCCTTCTTGATCTGGGCCACGGCCAGCGCTTGGGCTTCCTTGGCCTTGGCAACGACGGCGTCCATGCCGAAGAACTCGTGCGTCACGCCGGTATAGAGCTGATGGGTGGTCTCGACGCCGGCTGCCTTGAGCTTGGCCACGATCATGTCGCCATCGGATTTCAGAGGGTCGATCTCGGCGTTGATCACCGTGGTCGGAGGCAGGCCCTTCAGATTCGCGGCGACGAGGTTGAGGCGCGGATCCTGGGTATCGCTGCCGCCATTGGTCGCGTGCTTTACGAACCACGCCATCATCGGCGTGTTCAGCGGTTTGGCGGCGGCCTGCTCCTTCTTCGACGGCGTGTCCATGCTTGTGGTTGCGACGGGATAGATCGAGACGATTGCCACCGGCTTGGTCAGATTCTGGTCGCGGGCGGCGATGGCGGTGTTGATCGCCAGGTTTCCGCCGGCACTCTCGCCGACCAGCGCGATCTTGCTGGCGTCGTAGCCCCAGCCCTTGGCGTTCTTCAGCACGTATTTGTAGGCTTCGATCGCCTCGTCATGGGCTGCCGGGAACTTGCTCTCCGGACCCATCGGATAATCGACGGAGACCACGGCAGCACCGGTCTTCTTGGCCAGCGCGGACGGCGTCGCGTCATAGACATCGAGATCGGCGATCACCCAGCCGCCGCCGCGGAAGAACATGATGATCGGCAGGTTGGACTCCTTTGTCGCGTTCTCCGGCACGTACCAGCGCAGCTTCAGATTGCCCATATCGGCGAAACGGCTGTTGGAGACGTTGAGGCGTTCATGCGGCTTCACGTCGAGCTTCTTGTCCTTGATGATCTGCATCACCGCGTCGGTCGGCGTCGGCTGCCTGCGCGCCTCGCTCGGCTCAAGCGACTCGATCGGCTTGCCGCGGAGACCGGCCAGAACGGACAGGACCTCGGCCATGTCGGCGTCGGCCCTGGCTGAGGTCGTCGCGATCGCCGCCGGGGCGGGGGGCGCCGTTTGGGCAAGAACGGGGGTGAGCGCGCTCGTGGCGAGGAACAGCGCGAGTGAAACGGTCTTCAGGCAAATCGACTGCATAACGTGGCGAATTCCTTGTTGGCGTGGGGGCACAACAGTCGGAATCCCGACATGTTCCAAGTCCATCGATCTCTGAGGGGCGAACCGGCCGCGACTGCCGGGATCGTGATGACCGGCGCATCTTGACCGCAGCAGAGATCGCTTTCGCGCGACCTCGCTCGATTGCCCTTGATTTAATCCCATCGTCGTCGCTTGGCAGCCATGATGCCCGATGCGGAGCGCGACAATCCGCCAGCCATTGCCGAACTGTTCCAATCCGAAACTGTGGAACATGCCGCGGCCGGTCCTGTTGTCACGGCAACCGGCATCGGATCAGAGCTTGCCCTGATCAACGCTGCTCTCGCCCTTCGATCGCAGGAGAACAAGCCTTGCCCGCCCATGCCATCGTCGGGACCCAGACCGTCCCCATCGAGATCACCCTGAACGGCGTGCGCCTGTCGCTCGACGTCTCGCCGTCGACGACGCTGTTGGATCTGCTGCGGCACGATCTCGTTTTGACCGGCACCAAGAAAGGCTGCGACCACGGCCAGTGCGGCGCCTGCACGGTCATCATCGACGGGAGTCGCATCAACAGCTGCCTGCAGCTTGCGGTGATGCAGGACGGCAAGAGCATCACCACGATCGAGGGGCTGGCGCAAGACGGCGTTCTGCACCCGCTACAGACGGCCTTCATCGAACGCGACGCCTTTCAGTGCGGCTATTGCACGCCGGGCCAGATCTGCTCAGGCGTCGCGCTGATCGAGGAAGGCCACGCGGTCACCCGCGCGGAGATCCGAGAGCATATGAGCGGTAACATCTGCCGCTGCGGCGCCTATCCCAACATCGTCGACGCAATCGAGGACGTGCTTGTGCAGCGCGGGCAGCTGCAAAGAGAGGCCGCCGAATGAACCGGTTTTCTTATCACCGCGCCGGCACTGTCGCGGAGGCCGTCAAAGCGCTCTCGGACGAGCCGGCGGCGCGCCTCATCGCTGGCGGTACCAATCTCGTTGATCTGATGAAATACAATGTCGAGACGCCTTCGACGCTGATCGACGTCACCCGGGTCGAGGCCCTGAAGGGTATCACCGAGACCGAGGATGGCGGGCTGCGCATCGGCGCGCTCGTTGCCAACAACACGGTCGCGTATGACGAGCGCGTCAACGCGCGCTTTCCGCTGCTGGCGAGTGCGATCCTGGCCGGCGCGACGCCGCAGCTGCGCAACGCCGCCACCACCGGTGGCAATCTGAACCAGCGCACACGCTGCTACTATTTTTACGATATCCAGACGCCGTGCAACAAACGCGAGCCGGGCTCGGGCTGCGGCGCGATTGGCGGCCTCAACCGCATCCATGCGATCCTGGGTGCAAGCGAACAATGCATCGCCACCCATCCGTCGGACATGTGCGTCGGTCTCGCGGCGCTCGGCGCGGAAGTCCATATTGCCGGACCCACCGGCGAGCGCGTGATTGCCTTTGCCGACTATCATCGCCTGCCGGGCGACTCACCTCAACACGACAATACGCTGCGGCACGGCGAGATCGTCGTCGCGGTCGTGCTGCCGCAAGGCAGCCAAGGCTATGCCGGCCATTACAGCTATCTCAAGCTGCGCGATCGGTTGTCCTACGCTTTCGCGCTTGTCTCGGTCGCGGCGGCGCTGGAGATCGAGGGCGGCGTGATCGCCTCGGCGCGGATCGCGCTGGGCGGGGTCGCTCATAAGCCCTGGCGTCGGCAGGACGCCGAGGACTCGCTGGTCGGCAGGCCGGCGGACGACCGTGCCTTCGCCGAGGCGGCGGGCCTGCTGGTCTCTGGCGCGCTGGGCCATCAGCACAACGCCTTCAAGATCGATCTGGCATGCCGCGCGATCGTTCGCGCTCTTGCCCAGGCGGCGGCCGGCACGCCGCAATCGCAGACCGACAAGCGTATCGCCTGAAAGGCTCCCGATCATGCTGAAGAACGACACCCATGTCGGCTCGCCTCGTAGCCGGGTCGATGGCCCTGCCAAGGTCACGGGCACCGCGACCTATGCCGCCGAATTCACCGCGCCCGCGCTGGCCCATGGCTACATCGTCGAGAGCCGCATCGCGCGGGGCCGCATCACCGCGATCGATACGGCTGCGGCTGAAGCCGTGCCCGGCGTCGTCAAGGTCTTCACCCATGAGAACAGGCCCAAGACGGCCTGGTTTTCATACAACTACCAGGACATGGTCGGCCCGCCGGGCAAGCCCTTCCGGCCGCTCTACAGCGACGAGATTCAGTACAGCGGACAGCCGATCGCGCTGGTGGTGGCAGAGAGCTTCGACGTCGCCCGGCATGCCGCCTCGCTGGTGCGCGTCTCCTATGACG
>QBLV01000155.1:6861-9362 GCA_003241815.1 Hyphomicrobiales bacterium
CTATGACGAGCACCAGCACGAGACCGACCTCGGCCAGGCCCGCAACGACAGTTACGAGCCGCCCAAGGGGCGCACTGGCATAGCGCCCCCGCCGCCTCCGCGCGGCGATGCCGTCAAGGCATTCAGTGAGGCACCGGTGAAGATCAGCGCCGAGTACACGATCGCGACCGAACACCACAACCCGATGGAGCCGCACGCCACGACCGTGATCTGGCACGGCGGAGGCAAAATCACCGTCCACGACAAGACCCAGGGCGTACAGAACAGCCAGGCCTATGTCGTGGCCGTCTTCGGCCTTTCGAGCGACGACGTCCGGGTCGTCGCGCCTTATGTCGGCGGCGGCTTCGGTTCGGGGTTGCGCCCGCAGCACCAGCTCTTCCTCGCGGTGATGGCGTCGCTGGCGCTCGAACGCTCGGTCAGACTCGAACTCACACGCCAGCAGATGTTCGGCCATGTCTTCCGGCCTCAAACCATCAACATGCTCGCGCTGGGTGCCGGCGCCGATGGCCGGCTGCAGTCGATCCAGCATCAGGCTGTCGCGGCAACTTCGCAGTTCGAGGACCACCAGGAGGTGGTGGTGAACTGGTCTGGCCTGCTCTACCCGGCCGAGAATGTCGATCTCCGCTATCAACTCGCCAAGCTCGACACCTATTCGCCCGGCGACATGCGCGCTCCCGGCGCACCGCTGGGGCTCTTCGCCCTCGAGAGCGCCATGGACGAGTTGGCCGTCGCCACCGGCATCGATCCACTCGAACTGCGGCTTCGCAACTATGCCGAGCGCGACGAGAACGACGAGGTGCCGTTCAGCTCGAAGGAGCTGCGCGCCTGCTACCGCGAGGGCGCCGAGCGCTTCGGCTGGAGCCAGCGCAGCGCAGAGCCGGGCTCGATGCGCGATGGCCGCGAAAAGATCGGATGGGGCATGGCCACGGGCGTCTGGGAAGCCAACATGATGAAGACCTCCGCTCGCGCAGTGATCGGCACCGACGGCAAGCTCTCGATCTCCTGCGCCACCTCCGATATCGGCACCGGCACCTACACCATTCTGGCCCAAATCGGCGCTGACGCGCTCGGGCTGACGATGGAGGATGTCACCGTCCTGCTCGGCGATTCCTCATTGCCGACCTCACCTGTCCAGGGTGGCTCATGGACTGCCGCCTCGGCTGGCAGCGCCGTCATGGCGGCCTGCCAGAAGCTCCAGGAAAAACTCGTCAAGCAGGGGGGCAAGATCGAAGGCTCGCCGATTGCCAACGCCGCGCTCGACGATGTCGCCTTCTCCGGCGGCAAGATCCTAGTGCGGACCGATGCATCGCGATCCGTCTCCCTGGCCGAGGCGGTGGCAGCTGGCGGCAGTCGTGAGATCGAAGCCGAGGAGTCGGCAGGCCCCGGTCTGGTCGGGATGATGCTGCCCAAGAGCTACTCGTCCTATACCCATGCTGCGGTCTTTGCGGAAGTGCGGATCGACGAGGACCTTGGCGTGCTGCGCGTCACCCGGATCGTAAACGCTGTGGCAGCCGGGCGGATACTAAATCCCAAGACCGCGCGCAGCCAGGTCGTCGGTGGCGTCGTCTGGGGCGTCGGCATGGCGCTGCATGAGGAAACGCTGACCGATCATTCCCTCGGGCGGATCATGAACCACTCGCTGGCCGAGTATCACGTGCCGGCCAACGCCGACATTCACGACATCGAAGTGATTTTCGTCGAGGAGCATGACGACAAGGTGAGCCCGATCGGCGTCAAGGGGTTAGGCGAAATCGGCATTGTCGGCACTGCTGCCGCGATTGCGAATGCCGTCTATCATGCCACGGGCAAGCGGATCCGCAGTCTGCCGATCACCATCGACAAGATTCTGCCGGGCTGAGAGAGCGCAGCTTAACGCCTGCCACCCGCGTATGTGCTGGTCCACCACGGAGGCGGCCGTGTCGCGACCTCCCTGGCCTCCTGCTGGAAGCGGCTGCGCTCAGCTTGCGCGCTGCGTGACATGAGCACGATTGCGGAGATGGTACCAGGCAGGATGATCACGGCGAAGAGCGCGATAATGACGACCCTTGTCGGGAGGCCGGTTTCGACGGCCCGTAGCATCAAATCTCGTTCCTGCAGCGACTTTGGGGGCGCAGTTCACATGGTTTGGTCATCGGACACAAGGCAAGCGATCAGGAGCACCTCTCGTGGATGCCGGAGCCGTCAGTGGCTCGGAAGCCGGCACTCCTCATATGGCTGCGATGGCTTGACGACAACGAATCAGGTCGATTGAGTGTAACCCGATGACCTTTCTGCAAGCCTTGGAGTGGTTCGCGTGACGCATGCCATCGTCTCCAGCCAAGGCGAAAGATCGAGTCCTGTCGTCCAGGCGCTGCAGGACAGCGAGGCACGCTACAGGGCTGCTTTGCAGGCTGGCGGCTTGGGGAGTTGGGAAACTGATTTTGGAGCAGGCTGCCGGCGTTGGACTGATGAAGGCCTGGCTCTTTTTGGACTGACACTGCCCGGTAAAATCGGTCAGGTGG
>QBLV01000156.1 GCA_003241815.1 Hyphomicrobiales bacterium
GGGTTCGGGGGTCTGGCGCGGAAGCAGCTGCACCACAGCCGAGGTGATCTTGGGCGGCGGCACGAAGGCAGTGCGGGGAACATCGAACAGGATCTTCGTCTCGCAGCGCCAGTTGCACAGAACCGCGAGCCGGCCGTAATCGGCCCGCTGTTCCGGGGTGGCCACGATCCGTTCGGCGACCTCGCGCTGGAACATCAGGGTCAGCGACGTCCACCACGGCGGCCAGGGGTCGAGGTTGAGCCAGCCGACGAGCAGCGGCGTGCCGATATTATAGGGCAGGTTGGCGATGATCCGGGCCTGACCTCCATCGAGGCGGCTGGACAGATCGACGGCCAGCGCGTCACCATCGACGATCTCGAGGCGGCCGGGATAATGCGTCGCGATCTCCTCCAGCGCCGGCAGGCAGCGCCGGTCGCGCTCGATGGCGACGACGCGGCGCGCGCCGTTCGCCAGCAGCGCCCGGGTCAGCCCGCCGGGCCCAGGGCCGATCTCGACGACGGTCTCGCCTTCGAGAGGTCCGGCGGAGCGGGCGATCCGTGAGGTCAGGTTGAGGTCGTAGAGAAAGTTCTGGCCCAGAGACTTCTGCGCCATCAGCCCATGACGCTCGACCACCTCGCGCAGGGGCGGCAGGGAATCGATCTGGCTCATGGCGCCGTCTGTTCGTGTTGGACCACCATGCGCGCGGCCAGCTTCAACGCCGCGACCAGGCTGTCAGGCCTGGCGATGCCCTGGCCTGCGATGTCGAAGGCCGTGCCATGGTCGGGTGAGGTACGGATGAAGGGCAGGCCCAGCGTGACGTTGACCCCCTCGTCGAAGGCGATCGTCTTGATCGGGATCAGCGCCTGGTCGTGATACATCGCCAGTGCCGCGTCATAGCCGGCTCGGGCCCTGGCATGAAACATCGTGTCGGCCGGGTAAGGGCCGCTGGCGTCGATTCCCACCGCACGCAAGCGCGCCACCGCGGGCTCGACGACAGCTGCGTCCTCATGGCCCAGCGCGCCGCTCTCACCGGCATGGGGGTTGAGCCCGCTGAGCGCGAGGCGCGGTGCCGTGATGCCGAAGCTGCGCTTCAGCGCCCGGGCGACGATCACGCCGGTCTCAACGATCAGCTCCGTCGTCAGCAAGTCCGGCACCGCCCGCAGCGGCACATGGATCGTCACCGGCACGACGGCGAGTTCAGCACACCACAGCATCATCACCGGCAGTGGCGGCATGCCGCCATCGGCAGCGAGATGAGCGAGATACTCGGTATGGCCAGGATGGGCGAAGCCGGCCGCGTAAAGCACTGATTTCGCGATCGGATTGGTGACGACGGCGCCGGCCTTCTCTTGCCGCACGGCCGCGACCGCGCGCGAAATCGCGGCGATCGTTCCCGGCGCAGTCGCAGGGTCGGGGCGTCCGGGCTCGATGGCTGATACCTCGTCGAGCGGGATCACGGGGAGGGCGGCGGGGAAATGTCGGCCGACATCCTCCCAATCACAGGCAACCAGCGGCACGTCGAGCGACAGACGGCGGGAAAGCCTGGCCAGATGATCGAGATCGGCGATGCAGGCGAAGACCGGCAGATCGAGCGCCTCCCGGCGCTGCCAGGCAAGCAGGGCGAGTTCGGGCCCGATACCGGCTGGATCGCCCTGCGTCAGGGCGAGCGGCAAGGGCATCGTGGCCTCCGAACGCATAGGGCTGTCCTCGTCACCATTGCGCGGCCACTCGGGCACCGCTCACTGGCTGGACGTCACGCCGTCGCCGGTGGACGCGTTGCCGCCGAGATTCTGGGAATAGCTGAGTTCGCCCAGCGTCCGGAGTTCGAGGCGGAACATCACGGTGCGGGTGTCCTTGGTCGCGCCGGACTGACGGTCGGCATAGCTTTGCGAATAGCTGACGTCGAACACCGTGCACTCGTCCGTATAGTTGATGCCGAACGAGGTCGACGCCGTCTGGAACAGCCCGGTATCGGTGTATTTCGGGATCGCGATCGTCGATGGCGAAGCAAGCCAGTTGGCGTATTGCGCGCTGCGCACCTCGCGGTCGTATTTGTACTTGTCGAGGTCGAACAGCACGCCGGCGCGCAGACGCCAGTTCGGCGTGACCAGAAGCGAGCCGCTCAGCGAAACGCCCTCGCGGCGGCGGTAGATGCCGAGATTGGGTTGCGGCTCGTAGCGGCCATAGCCGATCGACGCCGAGACGACGCTCGTTGCATAGGTGGCGGCCGCATCGATGCGCTGTGTCTCGAAGGTGGTCTGGTTGAGGCGGGTGGCGCCGGTCAAGAACAGGCCTGCGAAGGGTGAAACCTGAGCACGGGCGACGATGTCGGAGGTGTCGGTCTCCAGACCGGAATCGAGGCCGGTGTTGAGGAGATCCCCGGTTGCAAAAGAGTTGCGTCCGCCCAGATGGTAGGATTGGCCCAACAACAGATTGGCGAAGCCCTCCTTGCCGAAGCGGCCGGTGTAGAGCGCACCCACATTGGCGCGCGTGCCGCCCTCGACCCGGTTATAGCCGGAGAACTTGCCGCTCCACTCGAACAGGTTGTTGGCGTCGAAGACGAGGCTCTGTGCATCCTCGTTGGCGACACGCAGGCTGCTGGTCTCGTTGGGGCGCGCCACGATCTGCGCCACCGGCTCGATGATATGCGTGCCCCAGGATGTCTTGGCGACGAAGGGGTAGCGATACATCAGGCCGATCGCAGGCATCGCGCGGCCAAAGACCTCGTCGGAGGTGTCCGCGATCGTCCGGACATTGGAGTTCGGATATCCGGTGGTGTCGGGGTTGACCGAGAAAATATCGGCGCGCACCGAGGCGTATGGCGTCCAGACTTGGCCGATCGGATCGATGAAGTTGCGCCGCCAGGAGACCTCGGCCGTGGCTCGCGCGACATTGCCGGCGAGCCCGCGGATCAGGCAGCTGTCCTTCCGGTAGACGGCGCAGCCATCATACAGTGAATAGCCCGTACCGGCGCTTGTCGTGCCGCTGACCAAATAGGCCGTCTGCTGCGGCAGTTGCTGGAACGCCGCCGCGTCTCGGGTCAGATGTGTGACGTTGGCGTTGAAGGTCAGTTCGCCGCCGAGGAAGCTCGGCTTGTGAACGCGCTTGTTGTAGTCGATCACCGGCAGCACAACGGGCTGTTGTTTCTGCCAGTCGGTCGAGGTCAGCGGCTGGAAGTAATAGCCGCGCATGTCGAACCAGGCGTTCGCGCTCTGGCCGTTCAGATAGGCGGTCGAGATCGACTCCTGAAGATAGGTGGTCGAACTCACGCCCTCATTGAGGATGCGGTAGTTCTTGTAGAACCAGCGATCCGTCGACATTGAGGCATTCCAGCCGAACGACCAGCGCGGATTGATGAAGAACTTGCCGTTCGTCTCGACGGAGCCACGGAATGTGTCGTCCCCGGCGCCGAGCGGGGCTGCAAGGAAGGCTTCCTTCTCCTGCTGGAAGATGCCCGATGCGCGGACGGTGTAGGAGCCATTCATCAGGCGGTGGCGCCATTCGACCTGGCCGAGCAGGCCCTGCCGGCTCATATAGGTCGGCGTGACCGTGACGTCGTAGTTCGGCGCCAGATTGATGAAATAGGGCAGGCCGACGCCGAAGCCGAGCGCCCCGGTATTGATGAACTTCGGCGACAGGAAGCCGGACTTCCGCTTCACCGTCGAATCCGGCCCCGACATATAGGGCATGTAGGCCATCGGCACGCCCAGGAATTCCAGGCGCGCTTCCTCGTAATAGATCGTCTGCTCGGCCTTCTTGTGGATGATCCGCGCAGCCCGGACCTGCCAGAGCGGCGGCTTTTCGGGGTTGTCCTTGCAGGGTTCGCAGGCGGTGTAGATGCCCTTCTCGAAGATGAAGGTCTCGCCGTCCGTGCGCTCGGCCCGCGGCGCGCTGAAGCGGGTCTTGTCCGGGTTCACGACGCGCAGCGAATCGATGAAGCCGTCGCGGAAGTCGTCGGTCAGGTTGAAGCGATCGCCGGTGATGACGGTCCCGTTCGCTTCGGTGATGCGGGCATTGCCGGTCGCGACGACCCGTTTGCCGGCCTGGTCATAGGTGACCTTGTCGGCCTCGATCGTGCGGCCCTGATAGAGAATCTGCACATCGCCGACCGCCGACACGGTCTTCTTGTCGTTGTCGTAAACGAGTTCACGGGCATCGACGACCATCCGATCCTGCGGTTTGGCCGACGGAGTTTGCGCGGAGGCAGTCCCAGCGAAAGCCAAGACATAGGCAAGGCTCGAGGCAAGCGCGGTCGCCGCGGCCAAACGAGCCATGCGTGTCACGCCCGGAAGCATACGCTCAATCCTAAATTAACCATAGGCACAGTACGTTTTACCCGTCTTCCTGATGGAGGAGGGCCAGAGCACCCAGCATCGCGCCGATGGTTGCAGGCAGCCACGCCGCGATCACCGGATTGACGATGCCCGATGAGCCGAGCTCCTCCGACAGCTGCGTCGCAACATAGAGCATGAAGCCTGCAGCCACACCACCTATCACCAGTTTGGTCACCCCACCAAACCTGAAAAATCTTAAGGAAACGGATGCTGCCACGAGCACCATGGCGATCAGCAGCAGCGGCCGCGCCAGGAGGGACTGATAGCGCAGTTCATACCGGGTCGTGTCGAGGCCGGCGCGTTGCGTCCGCTCGATCACGGCTGGCATCGCCCAGAACCCGACGGCCTCGGGCGGTATGAAGCTCTGCCGCACCTGCTCGGGCTCCAGCGTCGTTGCGAACAGATAGCTCTTGTAAGTCTGTGGCTCTTCCATGGCGGACACCACGCGGGCATCCGTCAACTCCCAGTAGCCATGATGGAGCACGGCCTGCCTGGCATCGATTCTCTCGCTGAACCCGCCGCCCGCGGAGAAATGGAAGATCGCAACCTGCGACAGCCCGTTGCCGTCCGGCAGCGATCCGGCCGCGCGGATGATCGCCTGTCCATCGACGCTGCGCTGCCGCAGCCAGATGTCCGGTGCCGAGCTCGACTGGGCGGCGCGCACGAACAGCCGTGTCTCCAGAGCCGTCGCCTGGCGCTTCAGCTCGGCCGCCACGGGGTTGTAGATCAGGATCGAGACAAGCCCGATCACCCCCGCGACCATGGCTGCCGGCTGAAGGAACTGCCAGGCTGAGACGCCAACGGAGCGGGCGACGACGAGTTCGAGCTTCCGACTCAGCGTCAGCAGCGCGAACATGCCGCCAAACAGTACGGCGAAGGGGAAGATCTGCTCGGCCACGCTGGGCACGCGAAACAGCGCGAGCTGCACGATCAGCGGTGTCGTCGCAGCCGGCGAATCGCCGGCCCGCCGCATCAGCTCGACGAAATCGAGCGTTCCGATCAGGAAGAAGAACGTGCCGAACACGCCCAGGATTGAGCGCGCGAACTGCGTCGTCAGATAGCGTCCGAAGGTCGAGGTCAGCAGCATCAGACGCGCCTGAACCGTGCCGTGAGCCCGGCAAAGGGCAAGAGCAGCGGCGCCGTCATCCGCGACAGGAACGGCCTCAGGCGCTGGCCGTACAGGATGACCGCCGTGGCGGCGGCGATGGCGACGACCGGCAGGATATAGAGCAGCATGGCGGCAAAGGGCGACCGGACGCTCGCCGTCCAGGCCATATAGGCGCCGATTCGGGTCGCGGCGACGATCAGGATGGCGGCCTGGAGCGCGAAGGCGCGGCCCTGACGGGTGGTGCGCGCCTCGCCGATGCAGGCAAAGGCGATCAGCATGAAGGCCATCGGATAGAGCGGCGCCGAGAGGCGGTTATGGAGTTCGGCCCGGAATCGGCCCTCCTGATATTTGTAGTAGATTTCGTTCGGATCCTGGTTGAGAAGCTGCCAGGTCGAGCGTTCTCGCGGCTTGTAGACGACCTTGTCGCCGTCTCCTTCGCCCGCTCCGCCGGTCGGATCGCCCGACAGCGCCGAGAGGTTCAGGGCATAGCGTTCGAACGAGATGATCGAGGTCGTCTCGGTGTTCTTGGTCTCGCGCTGGATCGTGCCCTTCTCCAGCATCAGGAAGCTCGAGCCATCGACCTCGACGGTGCGACCGCGCTCGGCGATGTAGATCGAGGGCTGGTTGGGGTCGCGCCTGTCCTGCATGAAGATGCCGACCAGGGCATCGCCGGAACGCTCCCGGTAATGGAATGTGATGCCGGAATCGAGCGAGACGAACTGCCCTTCCTTGACGACATTGGCGACGAAATCGGCGCGGATCAGCGTGATCAGGTCTCGCAGCATCCTGAAACCGGTCGGCATGACCGACAGCGACATCCAGCCCACCAGCAGCGAGACCGCGATCGTCAGCACGATGAAGGGGCGCGTGATGCGGTGCGGCGCCACGCCCGCCGCATTCATCACGATCAGCTCGGAATCGCCGTTCAGCCGGTTCAGCGTGTAGAGCGTCGCCATGAAGAGCGCGACCGGCGCGATGCCGGCGATCAGCGCCGGCAGAGACAGCAGCGTCACGGTGAAGAAGATCAGGATCGTCTGGCCCTTGCCCGTGATCAGATCGACCTCGCGCAGCGCCTGCGTCACCCAGATCACGCTCGTCAGGCCGATCAGCAGGACGATCGAAGCGATCGTCGCCATCTTCAGGATGTAGCGGTCGAGACGCTGCAGCAGCACGCGGGGACTTCCGGTTGGGCAACGCGGGGCAGGCCCGGTGCTGGTGGTTCGCGGAACTCACCCTATGGTATAGGCGCAATCAAGGCGCAAACGGGAATCGTTTGCGGCAGTCTCGTTTCGCCCCGTTCAAAGCCCACTCGCAACATCGTGAGCCGACCATGTCGCAGCGCCTGAAGCTCGAGATCAAAGCCCTCAACGCGATTGGGGGGCAGGATCTCGTGATCCTGGTGTCTGACACGCTGGCGCCGCCCAGGGCCGCCGAGGAGTGGCTGGGCGAGGGCGCTCATAGCCTGCTCGCCCGCGCGGCCGCCGCCGAGCGCTTCAAGGGCAAGGCGCTCTCAGGGCTGACGCTGCTGGCTCCGGACGGCGCCGGCTATGAGCGCCTGATCGCGGTCGGTGTCGGCCCCGAAGCCGAGCGCGGCACGCTCGATTTCGCCAAACTCGGCGGCGCCATCGCCGGCCGCCTCGGCCATGGTCGCAGCGCCGACGTGATCCTGGCCCTGCCGGAGGGGCCGCTCGGCGCAGAGCACGCCGCCGACATCGCGCTCGGCCTGCGGCTGCGCTCTTATGTGTTCGATGAGTACAAGACCAAGAGCAAGAAGCCGGAGGAGGCCGAGCCGATCGCGGTGACGTTGCGCCTGCCGGATCCCTCCATGGGGAAGAAGGCCTTCAAGGCGGCCGAGGCGCTTGCCGCCGGTGTCGAACTCGCGCGCACTCTCGTCAACGAACCGCCCAACGTGCTCTTTCCGGAGGAGTTCGCCGATCGCGCCGCAAAGCTCGAGAAGCTTGGCGTCGAGGTCGAGATTCTCGACGAGAAGCAGCTCAAGAAAATCGGCATGCGCGCACTTCTGGCCGTCGGTCAGGGCTCGCGTCGCGAAAGCCGCGTTGCGATCATGCGCTGGAACGGCGCCAAGGGCAGCGTCCAGCCGGTCGCCTTCGTCGGCAAGGGCGTGACCTTCGACACCGGCGGCATCTCCCTGAAGCCGGGCGCCGGCATGGAGGACATGAAGGGCGACATGGCCGGCGCGGCCTGCGTCGTCGGGCTGATGCACACGCTCGCCGCCCGCAAGGCCAGGGTCAATGCCATCGGCATCATCGGTCTCGTCGAGAACATGCCCGACGGCAACGCCCAGCGCCCGGGCGACATCGTCACCTCGCTCTCGGGCCAGACCATCGAGATCATCAACACCGACGCGGAGGGGCGGCTCGTTCTGGCCGATGTGCTCTGGTACACGCAGCAGCAGTTCAAGCCGCGGTTCATGATCAACCTGGCGACGCTGACCGGCGCGATCCTGGTCGCACTGGCGCAGGAGCATGCCGGCCTGTTCTCCAACAGCGATGAACTTAGCGAGCAGCTCTCGGCTGCTGGAAAAGCCACCGGCGAGACCGTTTGGCGCATGCCGCTGGGCAAGGCCTACGACAAGATGATCGATTCGAAATTCGCCGACATGAAGAACGCGGCGGGCCGTCATGGCGGTTCGATCACGGCCGCCCAGTTCCTGCAACGCCATGTCAACGACACGCCCTGGGTGCATCTCGACATCGCCGGAACCGGCATGGGCTCGCCCAATTCCGAGACCAACCGATCCTGGGGCTCGGGCTGGGGCGTGCGCCTGCTCGACCGGCTGGTGGCGGAACATTACGAGGGCTGAGTCGGTTTGACAGGAAAGGCGCTCAAGCCCATGCGGCGAAAAGGCATGTGATGGCCGAGATCCTGTTCTTCCACCTCCAGTCGCACCCGCTCGAACAGGTGCTGCCGACGATCCTCGACCGTGCCTTGTCGCGCGGCCAGAAGGTCGTGGTCGAGCTGTCGAGCCAGGAGCGGCTGAGCGCGGTCGACGATCATCTCTGGACCTATTCCGACGAAAGCTTCCTGCCCCATGTCACGGCGATGGAGGCCGACGCCGCAACCAGTCCCGTGGTGCTGACGACGCACGCCCACAACCCCAACGCAGCCCAGATCCGCGTCTGCGCCGAGGGCGTCCGTATTCCCGACGCAATGGCCGATTACGAGCGCGTCGTCCTGATTTTCGACGGTGACGACCCCGACGCGCTGACTGCGGCGCGCGAGGATTGGAAGAAGGCCAGGGCCTCGGGCCTTGCCGCCAGCTACTGGCAGCAGGACGAGACCGGCCGCTGGGAGAAAAAAGCGTGAGATTGTCTGTTCTGCTGCTCTGCACCGCCGCGCTCGGCGGGTGCGCCGTCGATATGGGCGGATTTTCCTTCATGCCGAGCGGCGCAGACGGCAAATCGGCCCAGGCGGCGCCAACCGCGACGGCCATGTCCACGAGCGGCGGTCCGTCGCGCGCTGGCCCACAGGAGGCGAACCTGCTGCCCGATGGCGAATGCAGCACTGAGCCGCCCGCTGGCCGCGCATTGCCGCCGTCGATCGCGGAGGGCATCACCGAATGCGAACTGGTGAAGCTCAAGGGCACGCGTCCGACCGACGTGCTGATCGGCGAGAGCGGCAAAGGCCAGCGCGAGACGCAGGTGCTCTACGCCGAGCCCGGCGGCCGCGAGATCTACATGTTCACCGACAACAGGCTGAGCCGGATCGTGAAGCCGGGGCAGGGGTAAATAGGAGCCACTGATGAGGGGCGCTCGGTTTGCTTTTTTTTCTCAGAAGACTTTGCGGCTTTTCGTGCCCCGGGACGATCCGGAACGGACAGCCACCGTTTTCTAAGAGTCCGTTTGAAAATGCTCACGGATGGACGATCCGTCGGAGCATAAGGCTTCCG
>QBLV01000157.1:0-2404 GCA_003241815.1 Hyphomicrobiales bacterium
TTGCCGCTTCCACTTCGCTGAAGGTCGGGCGGACGTCGCTCATCAGAGCCTTGCGGGCAAATTCCACCGCCATCACCGGCGGCTGGCCGCTGATATGGGCGAGGAGGCCCGCCTTGAGTGACAGGTAGTATTTGGATTCCGCCTCGAAGGTGCCCTTGAGCGACTGTGCCATGGGCCCGAAGAAGCCGTAAGCGACGAAGACGCCGAAGAAGGTGCCGACGAGCGCGCCGCCGATCAGATGTCCCAGCACCTCCGGCGGTTCGGAGATCGCCCCCATCGTCTTGATCACGCCGAGCACCGCCGCCACGATGCCGAGCGCCGGTGTTCCATCGGCGAGCGACTGCATGGCTCCGACGATACGCTCCTGCTCCTGGTGGTGCGTCTCCAGTTCCGCCTCCATGAGAGCGTCGATCTCGTGGACGTTGTCGGCGCCCAACGACAACATGCGCATGTAGTCGCAGACGAACTCGACCGCATGATGGTTCGCTGCAAAAGTCGGGAAGGCATTGAACAGCGCCGACTCGCCCGGATTTTCAATGTGCGGCTCTAGCGCGAGCAGACCCTTCTGCTTCGCAAGCCTGTACAAGGAATACTGCATGCCCAGCAGTTCGACATAGGCTTCCTGCTTGTACTTGGGCCCTTTCAGGATCGTGCCGAGCATGACGGGCACGGCCTTGAGCACGGGCGCGGGATTGCCGATGACGAAGGCACCGATCGCTGCGCCGAGGATGATGACATACTCCCACGGCTGCCAAAGGACGCCGAGGTGGCCACCCATAGCCGCGTAGCCGCCGAAGACGCAGAGGAAGACGATGATTGTGCCGACGATCAGCCGCATGGCTTTGCCATCCTCGAGCCGCAGCAGGTAAAGCCCGCGCGAAGCCACTATTAATACGAGGAAATGAGCGATCGAGGTTAAGGACGAGTTTAGATGGCCCGAGGTTTGAAAGCATCGTCCTCCGGACACGGCTTTGAGCTTGGGTCGGCAGGGTATGCCAAGGGGAGGATGTGGAAGTAATCCCCGCGCTCGACACGACGTCTGTCCTGCCGCCACCTCATCCCCGTGGGGCAGCCATCCGCAAGGCGAGCCGTGAGTGGAGGACAGGCGCGGCGGCCCTCTACCCTCGCGCCTCGCGGCGCTGCCCCTCATTGCCAACGCCCGCGCCTCACAGCGCGGGCGGCGATTTCGTGTGCGGCTCGGGGACCGGAGGGGCACTGTCACCCCACGCTGGCACCGAAGACGCTGCGGCCCGCGCCCCTACGGCGCCGGCGAGACCGTCAGCGTCATCTGGCTGCGGCCTACGCGGCCTTCCTTGTCGGTGGCCTGGATCTCGATGATGTGCTTGCCGGGCGGCACCAGCACGGCCGGCGCCTCGATGCCCTGGGGCGTGATGAAGGCCTTGACCCGCGTGGTGACATCAAGCGCCGGCTGGCGGCGGTAGATCACCCGCACGCTCTCGGGATCGACCGGAACGCCATTGCTCGGCAGGAACTTCACCGCCAGCCGCAGTGGCTTGCCGGCGACGCCCAGACCCAGCGTGCCCTGCGTATCGATGCCCGGTCCGCGCGTCAGGTTGCGGACGGCCACGCCGACCGCGTCGGGCGCCGGCAAGCCGGCCTCCTCGCGGGTGATCAACTGGACGGGTTCTGCGGCACGGGCGTGCGCGGGCGGCAGCTGGAAAGCAAAGGCGGCCAAGAAGGAAGCGGTCAGAAGGCGGCAGGCGGTCGGCTGGATCATCGTGGTTATTTCAATCCCAAAAGGCCGGCGATCAGGCCGGCGGCGACGGACAAGGCAGTACTGGCCATGAGGATGGCGGTTTCGATCGTCTTCAGTGTTTCGAGAGGCAGTTTTCCATGAACGGAGGAGATGCCCTCACGCAGTCCCGGCAACGAGGCGAGCCCCTTGGCGCTGAGCGCGGCCTGAGAGACACGCACCATCAGGCCGGCAAAGAACGAGGCGCCGATGCTCAGCGCGTAGAACATGGTTTCGCGCCAGGCGGCGACTCCTTGTGGCAGCACGGGTATGTTGTCGCTCCAGGCCAGCCACGCGTTCATCGCCACGACGGAAAAAATCGCGAAACTCACGGCGACCGCGATGTCGATCTTCGCCAGGCGTGGGCGGACGTCGAGATAGAGGACACCCGTGGCGAAGGGCACCACGATCGAGGCCGTCCGCAGCACCCAGAGCGGCAGGTCAAGCCACATCACCACGCTGCCATAGGCGCAGAGGAGCACGACCAATCCCAGCGCCAGCGCCCAGATCCGACGGCGTGGAGGCGGCGAGAGCGAGGCGGCGGCCGCATCCTCAGCCGCAGCCAGCGCCACCTCGTCGGGTCCGGCATCTCCCGCTGCGGTCGGCGCGGGCACACTTTCGGCCCGAAAGCGGCGGACCTCGGCCAGCCCA
>QBLV01000157.1:2414-9328 GCA_003241815.1 Hyphomicrobiales bacterium
ATGCTCAAGGGCGGCGCGCGCCTCTTCCAGCCCGGCGATGCGGCGCTCTGCGGCACCCAGCCGCCGAAGCAGCGGCAGCACCGGCGTCAGGTCGCGCCCACAGCAGCGGCAGGATAGCGCGCCGCCGTTCAGCGTGGCATCGCAATAAGGGCAGTCAAATGTTTCGGACACTGATCGTGGCAGCCTTGCAAGCAAGCGGCGCTCAAAGCCACAAGTCGCAGGCGGAATCAAGCAAATCCACCGGCTTCATTTAGGGAAGCCTGCAATGCAGCACCGAATCGGCTATCGTGAAAGCAATGATCGCAACGTTCACCGCTCGCCTCGTCGAGGCCGTCACGCGCTATCGCAGCGAGATCGCCGGCCCCCACGAACATCTCGCGCTGCTGCGCTGGCAGATCGCCGAAGGCCACACGCTCGACCGGCGCGACACCTTCCCCGGCCATGTCACGACCAGCGCCTATGTGCTCTCGCCCGACCATGCCCGGATCCTGCTGATCGACCATGTCGTGATCGGGCGCTGGCTCCAGCCCGGCGGGCATTGGGAGGAGCGGAGAGCTTCCACGCCTCGGCCGCGCGCGAGGCGCTGGAGGAGACCGGTGTGAAGGGTCTTCGGCTGCATCCCTGGCATCGGGGCGGCGACCTGCCCTTCCTCATCGACAGCCACGACGTGCCCGGCAAGCCGGCGCGGGGCGAACCCGCCCATGTCCATCACGACCTGCAATATCTCTTCCTGGCGGATCCAGACGCACCGCTCGTCGCTCAGATCGATGAGGTCCACGCCGCCGCCTGGAAGCCGCTGGCAGATCTCGGAGACATCGCCCCGCTCGGACTGGTTCGGATCAGCCGCCTGACGCCAGGGTGAGGTGCGGCGTCGCGACCGCGTTGACGGCTCCGGCGGAGCGTCCTAAAACGACGGAACGATACACCCCCCCAGTATCGGGAAGCCCATGCCGCATACGCCCGAAGAGAAGAAGCGCGCCGTGACGCGGCTGAAGCGCATTCGCGGCCAGGCCGATGCGCTGATCGCTGCCGTCGAGCGCGGCGAGCCCTGCGGCGCGCTGCTGCAGCAGCTCTCGGCCTTGCGCGGCGCGGCCACGGGCCTGATGGCGGAGGTGCTGGAAAGCCATCTGCGCGAGACGCTGCTGGGACACGCCTGCGGCGAGCGCACCCCCGCCGCCGAGCCGGCCGAGATCGGCGAGATCATGCGCGTGATCCGCCCCTATCTGAAATGACGTTCGCCCCAATCAGACGAAAAGAAGGAAACGCCCGATGAAAACCCGCGCCGCCGTCGCCTGGGAAGCAGGCAAGCCTCTCACCATCGAGACCATCGAGATCGGCGGCCCGAAGGCCGGAGAGGTTCTCGTCGAGGTGATGGCGACCGGCATCTGCCACACCGACGCCTACACGCTGTCGGGCATGGATTCGGAAGGGAAATTCCCGGCGATCCTCGGCCATGAGGGCGCCGGCATCGTGCGCGAAGTCGGCGCGGGCGTGACCTCTCTGAAGCCCGGCGACCACGTCATCCCGCTCTACACGCCCGAATGCCGCAGCTGTAAGTCCTGCCTGTCGCGCCGCACGAACCTGTGCACCTCGATCCGCGCCACGCAGGGCCAGGGCGTGATGCCCGACGGCACCTCGCGCTTCTCCTGCGATGGCGGCGAGGTGTTCCACTATATGGGCTGCTCGACCTTCGCGAACTTCACCATCCTGCCCGAGATCGCGCTGGCCAAGGTCCGCGAGGACGCCCCCTTCGACAAGATCTGCTATATCGGCTGCGGCGTGACGACCGGCATCGGCGCGGTGATCTACACGGCGAAAGTCTGGCCGGGCGCCAATGTCGTGGTCTTCGGGCTCGGCGGCATCGGCCTCAACGTCCTGCAGGCCGCCCGCATGGTCGGCGCCGACAAGATCATCGGCGTCGACATCAACCCGGCACGCCAGGAGATGGCGCGCAAGTTCGGCATGACCGACTTCATCAACCCCAGGGAGATCGGCAACGACAAGGTCGTGCAGGCGATCGTCGACCTGACGGGTGGCGGAGCGGACTTCTCGTTCGACGCCACCGGCAACACCGACGTGATGCGCCAGGCACTGGAATGCTGCCATCGTGGCTGGGGCGAATCGATCGTCATCGGCGTCGCCGAGGCAGGCAAAGAGATCGCGACGCGCCCATTCCAGCTCGTCACCGGCCGCGTCTGGAAGGGCACGGCCTTCGGCGGCGCGCGCGGCCGCACCGATGTGCCCAAGATCGTCGACTGGTACATGGAGGGCAAGATCAACATCGACGATCTGATCACGCACAAACTGAGCCTGGACGAGATCAACACCGGCTTCGACCTGATGCATGAGGGCAAGTCGATCCGCAGCGTGGTGGTTTACTGACGGCATGCGTCATTCTCTGGCGAAGCGCAGCGCAGACCCGAGAATCTCGTGCCTGAAGAGCAGCACCTCCCGGCCGAGCGTGACTGCCCCATAAAAGGCACTGGTTTCCGAGATGGTCAGGTCAAGCCCGACCATGACGGCCACGACCAGAGCACAAGGAACACCCCATGGAACTCCTCTCCTCCTCGAAGGCCTTCGGCGGCTCGCAGCGCGTCTACCGCCATGACAGCGCGGTTTGCGCCTGCCCGATGACCTTCGCCATCTTCCTGCCGCCGCAGATCGAGGACGGGCCGGTCCCCCTGCTCTGGTATCTCTCGGGCCTGACCTGCTCCCATCAGAACGTCATGGACAAGGGCGAGTACCGTGCGGCCGCCGCCGCCAACGGCATCGCGATCATCTGTCCCGACACCTCCCCGCGCGGCGAAGGTGTGCCCGACGAGCCGGACAACTGGCAGTTCGGGTCCGGCGCGGGCTTCTACCTCGACGCCACGCAGGCTCCCTATGCGAAGAACTACCGCATGGAGAGCTACATCCGCGACGAATTGCCGGACCTCGTCTCCAGGCATTTCCCGGTCGATATGGGCCGGCAGGGCATCTTCGGCCATTCCATGGGGGGGCATGGCGCGATCACGCTCGCACTCAAGAATCCACGGCGCTATGCCTCGGTTTCAGCCTTCGCACCGATCGCGCAGCCCTCGACGGCCGGCTGGTCACGCCCCGCTTTCGAGAAATATCTCGGCCCCGACGAGAGCACCTGGCGTCCTTACGACGCGACGCTGCTGATTGCCGACGGCCATCGCGTCAGGGATCTGCTGATCGATCAGGGCACCGCCGACGGCTTTCTCGAGGAAGGCCTGCGGCCGCAGCTTCTGGAGGCGGCCTGCGCCACGGCCGGTATCCCGCTCGAACTCCAGATGCGCGACGGCTACGACCACTCCTACACCTTCATTTCGACCTTCATGGCCCAGCACATCGCCTGGCATGCGCAGCGGCTGACGGCGCCCTGAGCCGCAGCAACGACGCACGCGACCCTGGACACGTTTGATCCGGCGGTAAATCCACCCCGCGTCTGGACGGCGCCCGCTGAGACGCTATCCTCCCGCTGCGGTGTGAACCGGCATGGCAGGGGGACAGGCATGCGCTGGTCGCGATGGCTGGTGGTCGCGTCGCTGAGCTGCATCGCTGTCGCGGCTACGGCCCATGCGCAGCCCTTGCATCTGCGTGCCACCAGTCCCGTCGATGTTCAGGAGCCCGCGACCCTGCGTCTGGCCGAGTCAGCGGGCTATTCGCTGGGCGCCATCCTCGGTCACCACGGGGCCTCGTCGACGGCCGATCTCTCTCGCGACGGCGCCGCCTACCGCGTCCTGGCGCAGAGCGTGCGGGACGACGTCTCCGCCCTGCGGGCCGAAATGGCAGCCAACGGACGAAAACTCTACGAGGTCACCGACGGCAATGTCGGCCGCATCATCGATCTCGGCTGGCTGAACTCCCCGATCGCGCAGTTCCGCCTGACAGCGATCGTCAACCGGCTCGACCGGCGCGACATCGCCGCGCTGGGCGGGGAGACGGGCTGCGGCGAGATGCGCCTGATCTATCGGCTCGCCTATGATTTCACGGACGCGAAGCTGAAACGCCGTCTCGCCTCGCGTCTGCCCTTCACGCTCAACGCGGTCTTCTCCATGGCCGCCGGCCCCGCACAGGACTGCACCGAGGCCGCCGGACTCTGGCTGAGCGCGCAGGAGGGCACCGACTCGGCCGCACAGGCGAAAGCCCTGGCGCAGGGCCCGCTGGCGCCAGCGCGCCTCAAGCTCAAGCAAATCGAGATCAATGCCCAGATCGTGCGCTTTCCGTCCGGCATGGAGACGCAGTTCGGCGGACAGGCAGCCTATCTGATGCGTGTCTTTTCGCCCACGCAGCTCGGCGGCGCGCTGGCGCTGGCGCCGAAGCCGCTGGAGAACACGCCCGACATCGCCCGCCTCAAGAGCGACGATGCACTGCGGCGCGACCTCGTCACTTACGTCCGCAACCACATCCCGGCGATCGACCAGGGCGCCTATCTCCTGCCCGACCGTTTCCTGGCGACCAAGGCGATCTCCTATTCGACCTTCGGCAGCGCCAGGCTCGCCAACCACCCGTTCACCGAGGTCCTGCCGATCGATGCGCTCGCAGGGCTCGACCTCGCCGGCACGCGGCTCGTCAGGACGGCGCGGGCCGTGATCGAGCGGCTCGACAACGGCACCTGCATGGGCTGCCATCAGGCCAACGCCACGGCCGGCTTCCACATGTTTGGGCTCGACGACGCGACGACCTCCGCGCTCAACCGGATCAAGACCGGCGTCTCGCCGCATTTCCACGCCGAAACCTTCCGTCGCGCCGCCTATATCGAAGCCGTCGCGGCCGGCCGCCCGCCCGATCGCTACCGCCCGCTCTCGTTCGCCCCACCGGCACAATGGCAGCCGGGACAGGCCTTCTCCTATCGTCCGACTGCAGCGACCATGCCGTGTTTGACGGAAGCTGCGCGCGGAACGTTCGGCGAGAGCTGGAGCTGCGGCGCCGGCACCACCTGCAAGGCGATCGCCGCCAACCCGTCCATCGGGCTGGAATTGGGGCAATGCCTGCGGTTGGAGGAGGCCCGCAACTTTTCCGGACAGCCCTGCCTGACCGGCCTGATCAACACGGCCACGGGCAAGCCCTATCTCGACCGCTACACGCCGACCGGCCAGTTCGGCGCCTTTGCCAAGGGCTTCTCGCAGTCTGCGTTCAACTGCCGGCCTGCGAAGATCGGCGTGCCGGGCGGCATGGCCTACCGCCAGTGCCGTCCCGCCGACCGGAGCTTCGCCGGGTTCGCCGGCGGCAAGGTACCGCCCGAGATTTGCGGGCTGGCCGGCGGCAAGGCCTTCGACGATTGCGTCGCGACCAATAATTTCGACGCCTGCCTCGCCAAGGCCGTGACGCGCGGCAACCGGGGCACCTGCAGTGCGACCAGTTTCTGCCGCGAGGACTATATGTGCCAGGCGATCCCCGACGACGTGCCGGGCGCCACCGGCGTGGTCAAGGATTACGGCTTCTGCTCGCCGACCTATTTCCTGTTCCAGATGCGCATCGACGGCCATCCCGATCCGCAGGGGAAAAGAAGCTGAGCGCTTTCGCGCGCGAGCTCTACACCACAGCCGTCAGCCCGCCGTCGACCATCAGCAGATGGCCGTTGACGTAGTCGGACGCCGCCGAGGACAGGAAGATCGCGGCGCCGACCAGCTCCTTCGTCTCGCCCCAGCGTCCCGCCGGTGTGCGGCTGCAGACCCAGGCGGTGAAGGCCTCGTCGGCGATCAACGCCTTGTTGATCTCGGTGGTGAAATAGCCGGGCCCGATCGCATTGGCCTGGATGTTGTGCTTGCCGAGTTCGGCGGCGAGCCCGCGCGTCATCATCTTCACCGCCCCCTTGGAGGCCGTGTAGGGGATGATCGTGGCCCGCCCCAGCTCGCTCATCACCGAGCCGATGCTAATGACCTTGCCGCGCTTTCGCGGCAGCATGCGCTTCGTCACGGCCTGGGTGACGTAGAACACCGAATGCAGGTTGGTCGCCATCACCTGGTGCCAGCCCTCGACGGAAAACTCCGTGATCGGCGCCCGCATCTGCATGCCGGCATTGTTGATAAGGATGTCGATCGGCCCGATCTCGGCCTCGATCATCGCGACGCCGGCCTCGACCGCAGCGTGATCAGTGACGTCGAAGGGCGCGACCGAGACCTTGCGACCGGCCGCCGAGATCGTCTCCGCCGCCCGCTCCAGCTTGGCCCTGTCGCGCCCGTTCAGCACAACATGCGCGCCAGCCTCAGTGAGGCCTTCGGCAAGAGCCAGCCCGATGCCCTGCCCCGAACCGGTGACGAGGGCGACCTTGCCCTCCAGACTGAACAGCGACAAAGACATGGCGGAACCTCGCGACCATCGGGACTGCGCGGCAGTTTGCGTTTGCGCGGGTGCCGCCGCTTTCGGTAAGCATCTTTCAAACGATTAGACAATGAGGAGCAGCGACAGCCGCGCCTCGCAGGGAGAAGCCACCATGCGCGCCGTCGTCATCCATGCCGAGAAGGACCTTCGCGTCGACGAGGTCGCGGTCGGCGAACCCGGCCCGCTGCAGGTGCGTGTGAAAATCGAGGCCGGCGGCATCTGCGGCTCCGATCTGCACTATTATCTCCATGGCGGCTTCGGCACGATCCGGGTGCGCGAACCCCTCATCCTCGGTCACGAAATCGCTGGCCGTGTCGAGTCGGTCGGGTCCGAGGTGACGCGGGTGAAGGTCGGCGACCGTGTCGCGGTCAACCCCAGCCGCGCCTGCGGCCATTGCCGCTACTGCCAGATGGGCCAGCAGCAGCACTGCACCGATATGCTGTTCTATGGCAGCGCCATGCGCTTCCCTCATGTCCAGGGCGGCTTCCGCGAGATGCTGGTCGTGGAGGAGCGGCAGGCGGTGAAGGTCGCCGACCATGTCACCGCGGCGGAAGCCGCCTTCGCTGAGCCGCTCGCGGTCTGCC
>QBLV01000158.1 GCA_003241815.1 Hyphomicrobiales bacterium
GATACGAGGTCCGCCACCGCATCCGAACAGCGCAGGAAAAGAGCGAAGGGCGCATCCTCGACCGCGACGCGGCCCGAGCGCAGATGGTCGAGCGACGCTTCGAAGACATGTGCGAAGGCGACGAGCTCGGTGCAGCCGAAGGCGCCCGCTCCACCCTTGATGGAGTGAATGGCGCGGAAGGCAGCGTTGACGTCCTCGGGATCCGTCGATCCTTCGTCCAGCGCCTGAAGGCGCTGTTCCAGAGCACCCAGGAGTTCTTCGCACTCCTGGAAGAAGGTCTGCTTGAGTTCGGCCAACGGATCCATGAACGCTAAGCCTCAGTTCTGGTAGCGGGCGACGAGGCCGAGCAGGGTGTTGGGCTCGAAAGGCTTGACCATCCAGGCGCTGGCGCCGGCACGCCGGCCCTCCGCCTTGATTTCCGCGCCATTCTCCGTCGTGAGCACGATGATCGGCGTGTTCTGCCCGGCAGGCCGCGCCCGGCAAGCCCTGGTAAACTCGATGCCATCCATCAACGGCATGTTGAGGTCGGTGATCACGAGATCGGGCTTGAACTGGTCGAATTTCGTCAGCCCATCCTCGCCATTCTCCGCCTCTGCGACCTCGTGGCCGGCATTGCGCAAAGTCAGGCTCAGCAGGCTGAGCAGCGTCTTGGTATCGTCGATGGCCAGAATGCGCATTCGTATCACTCCAAAACGAGAGCGCTGTGTGCGGGATCGAAACCGATCGCCTTCAGCGAGTCGCGGCACTCTAAAGACGCCGCCTTGAGCGAGACCGACAGACCGCGCGCCTTGGCGCTGACGGCGGCGGAGTGGAGCAGTTGGATCCACAGGCTGGGCAGCGGCCCGGCCTCGGCACATTCGACGGCTATGCTCTCCTTCTGCTCCAGCGCCACGAGCAACTGGTTGCGGAAGGTCGCCGCTTCGGAGCGGCCGAGAAAGGCAGGGAGCGAGACGGTGATAACCATTGAGACACGACCCAGGATTGCGCCACTCAACATCACGCCAGACTGGTAAAAATTTCCCTAACCAAAGAAACTTGCGTCAATGTTTTGGGCGAACCCGTGGCGGAAAACCCCGTCGAGGGACGCAATCGCACGCGGAGAGCAAGGCCGCGCGCAGCGGGCGCAAGGGGATGACTGCCCGAAACGCTCCGGCAGGCGGACGCGGCAGGCGGCCGCTGTCAGAACATACTGTTGCTGATGGCCCGCGGGACCAGCGATATGCTGCCGCTCAGCTCGCGATACTTGCGCGGAATATTGATGATCCCCGAGAGATGCAGCCAGAGATTGTTGGGCGAGATCGGCTTGGTGATGATCTCATGGGCGCCGAGTTTGGCCGCCTGCACGACCGAGCGCTTGTCTGGTCGTTCCATCATCACGAGCACCGGCGCTTTGGCGAAAGGCGAGGTCTTGAACGAGCGGATCGCGGCGAGGCATTTCGGGCTGCCGTTATCGGGCATATCCCAGTCGAGGATCACGATGTTGGGCTGCTTCTGGATGAACATCGTCGCCGCCGAGGCTAGATCGGAGGCCTCGAAGATGCGATGCAGCTGCGCCTGATAGAGCATCGTGCGGACGATGCGCCGGTAGTGCGGGCTGGGATCGATCAGCAGCACCGATAGATTGGGAAATGAGGGCGCTATATGCATGACGCGGGGCTCGGCAACTCACTCAACTGAACAGCGACAACGCCAACAGAACACGAAGCTCTATACTAAGCCCTAAACATTCAGGCCGAAGCGGAAGCCGCCCCAGTGCCGGCCCTTGACCATGATCGGCGCCGAAAGATCCTCCATCACGAGGAATTGGCCGCCACCCATGTCGCGCCGATAGGTCTGCAGCAGGAACGGCTTGCGGTTGCGCGCGGTTGCCAGCCCGGTGCGGTCGTTAAAGATGCGCCGGTTTCGGCAATTGGCGTTGTTCCAGACCGGGTCGGGGCCCTGCGGCTGCGCGTACTTCCGGTTATGCGTGGGCAGGAAGCCGTTACGATCGACCGCCGCGCAGAACACGATGCGACGGTTGGACGTCAGCAGGGCCTCCTGGATCGGCGGCAGCACCCGGTCGCACAGCGCCAGGAAGCGCGTCTTGTACTGGACTGGATCGCTGCCCGGGATCGGCTGATAGGCCTCGTCGAACAGATCCGACAGGCTGAGTTCGCCGCGATCCAGCGCCTGCTCGAACAGGCCCCCGATCGTCGCGGCCGTGTCCATGGCGGTCGCGATCAGTTCCGTCTGCGCCGTTCGGACGCCCGAGGCCGCAATCGCACCGAGGATGGCCTCGCTGATCGCGACCAGCGCATCGCCACGCTGGGCCGCCTTGTCGAGATTCTCGCTGGACTGATCGACGCCATCGACGAGCGCCCTCAGATCCTCGCCGACCTTGGCGCAGGCGACGGCGTTCTCCCGCGTCGGGTTCGAGATCGCATCGATGTCGCCGATCAGCCCAACGACAGAGCGGCTGAAACTGTCGAGTTCGCCAAGCTGCTGCGAGATGTTCTGGCTCTCGTCGCTGGCCCGGCGCGCGGTCGATGCGTTTTCATCGCTCTTGATCGCGAGCAGGTCGACGGATTTGACCAGGGCTTCGAGCTGCTTGGCACTGAGCGCGGTCGCTTCGCGGGTCTGCTCGGCCAGGTGCTTGACCGCTGCGGCGATCACGGCAAAGCCACGCCCGGCCGCGCCGCTGCGCGCCGCCTCGACCCCGGCATTGATCGACAGAAGCTGAATTTCGCGGGTGATCGACTGGATGGCGTCGCTCGAAGCCCGGACCTTATGGGCGTCAGCCACGGCCTGCGACAGCGCCTGCGAGATCGACTGCGCGCCTTGCGACAAGGCCTCAATATCCGCCTGCGCCGCGTTTAGGCCGAGCTTGACGGACCCGGTGACGCGCTCAAGCCCGCTGCGGACGACGGAGGCCGTCGTCTGCGCGCCCTCCGCTGCCTGCTGGATCGAGCGATTGGCGCGCGAAACCTGTTCGACGGCTGTCACGATGCGGTGCAGTCCGTCCGTCTGGCCCTCGAGTTGCCGGGTCACGTCGCCGATGCGGCCGGAGATGTCGGTGATCTCGACCCCGAGCTTGCCGAAGCGCTCGGCGATCTCGCGCACGGCACGCTCCGCCCCCGCTTCCGTCGGCACATCCTCATTGGCCGGCTCAGGGGCCTTCAGCGCGAGCGCATGCATGGTCGGCGGGTCCTTTTCGGGCCTCAGTGATCCAGCTTGACACTAGCAAAACGCGGTAAATCGACCGTTAATGCAACTTTCAAGGGCATTTTCCGCGGTGGGCCGCGGCACCGACCGGCCCTTCCGGTGGGCGCCCAGCCGCTGTCACAGCAAAGCCGCGCCGACATGGGAACCGCCGTGCACGGAAAACCGTATATCATTGCATCCGCGGACGCCGCTCCCGCATAACGTTGGGGCAAGGCTGTAAAGCCGACGCCGCCATTGGAGGATCCTCATGATCATCACGAACTCGTTCTCGCGCCGCTCCCTGCTCGGTTTCGGCGCAGCCAGCATCGCCGTCGCGGCAGCTCCGAGGGTCTGGGCGCAGGCCGCGGCCCCCGCCGCGCCCACCGGCCCGTTCTCCTTGCCCAAGCGCGCCTATGAGGCTGCGGCACTGGAGCCTCATATCGACGCAACGACCATGGACATCCATTACAGCCGCCACCACGCGGCCTTCGTCACAGGGTTGAACAACGCCGCCAAGGACCACGGCGTCCTCGCGGCCAAGCCCATCAACGAACTCCTCGGCGATATCACCGCCCTTCCCGAGGCTGTGCGCGTTGCCGTGCGCAATGCCGGCGGCGGCCATGCCAACCACAGCATGTTCTGGGAGATCATGGGGCCTGGCGCCGGTGGCGCCCCGACCGGTGACGTCGCTGCAGCAATCACCAAGGACCTCGGCGGCTTCGACAAGTTCAAGGCCGATTTCGAAGCCGCAGGCTTGCGCGTCTTCGGCTCGGGCTGGGTCTTCGTCACGGTCGACAAGGCCGGCAAGCTCGCGCTGCTCAGCAAGCCCAACCAGGACAGCCCGCTGATGGACAAGCACATGGTGCTGCTCGGCAACGACGTCTGGGAGCACGCCTACTACCTGAAGTACCAGAACCGCCGCGCCGACTACCTCAAGAGCTGGTGGAACGTGGTCAACTGGGCCAAGGTCAACGAGCGCTACGCCGCCGCCAAGGCCGGCAAGCTGACCGTCTGATCCCTCGCATTTGATTTGGCGCTCATGCCCGGCCCCAGGCCGGGCATTTTCGTTTCGCGCGCCTCGGGGGCAGGGCTGCCTGCCACGTAACGCCGTTGCAAATCCGGCGCAGCGACCTTAGTTTAGAAACATTCTAAATAGAGGTCGCGCCCATGCTCTCCCGCTTCTCCTTGTCCGGCCTCAGTGGCAAGCGCCGCTTCGACGCTCTCTCCGAGCAGGAGATTCTCGCTCTGGCGATCTCCTCCGAGGAAGAGGACGGCCGCATCTATGCGATCTACGCGCAGAAGCTAAGGGCGGACTACCCGGCCTCGGCAGCGATCTTCGATGGCATGGCACAAGAGGAGGACGGGCATCGCCAGCGCCTGCTGGCGCTGCATCAGCAGCGCTTCGGCGACGTTGTCCTGCCGATCCGGCGCGAGCATGTCGCCGATTTCTACGCCCGCAAGCCGGTCTGGCTGGTCGAGAACCTCGGCCTCGATCAGATCCGTGCGGAAGCGCAGGACATGGAACGGCAGGCGCGCGACTTCTATGTCGCGGCCGCCGGCCGCTCGACCGACGTCGAGACGCGCAAGCTCCTCGGGACGCTCGCGGCGGCGGAAGCCGGGCACGAGGCCAGGGCCCAGGCCCTCACCGCCGAGCACCTCGATGGCGAGGCGCGCACCGACGAAGACGAAGTCGCCAAGCGCCAGTTCGTCCTGACCTGGGTCCAGCCCGGCCTTGCCGGCCTGATGGACGGCTCTGTCTCGACGCTCGCTCCGATCTTCGCCACGGCGTTTGCGACGCAGGATCCGCATACGACCTTCCTGATCGGCCTCTCGGCCTCGATCGGCGCCGGCATCTCGATGGGCTTCACCGAGGCCGCCCATGACGACGGCAAGCTCTCGGGCCGCGGCGCGCCCTGGAAGCGCGGGCTCGCTTCGGGCGTGATGACGACCCTGGGCGGGCTCGGCCACGCCCTGCCCTATCTCATCCCGCATTTCTGGACGGCCACGACGGTGGCGTTGATCGTCGTTTTCGTCGAGCTCTGGGCCATCGTCTGGATCCAGAACCGCTTCATGGAAACGCCCTTCCTGCGCGCCGCCTTCCAGATCGTGCTGGGCGGGGGGCTGGTGCTCGCAGCAGGCATCCTGATCGGCGGCGCGTAACGCCTCAGCTCAGCCCAGCACTGGCGCCCTCGCCTCGCACACGCCCGCCTGTTGAAGCGCAAACGCCGCACGCAGACACAGATCCTCACGCCAGGGCGCAGCGATAATCTGGACGCCGATCGGCAGCCCCGCTCCGAACACTGGCACCGCCGCCACCGGCAGGCCGATGCAGGAAATCGGCTGGGTGAACAGGCCGAGATTGGGCCGCAGCGGAACGCACTCGCCGCGCAACTCCAGCACTTTCTGGCCGATCAGCGGCGCCGGACACGGGGTCGCCGGCGCGATGATCAGGTCGACGCCCTCGAAGACCCGCATCATCTCGTCATGGAACCAGCGCCGGGCCCGCTGCGCCTGGACATACCAGGCCGCCGGCAGCATCGCGCCGGCGAGGAAGCGGTCGCGGGTCTCCGGGTCGAAATCGTCGGCCCGCTCCCGCAGCCGGTCGAGATGGAAGGTCGAGCTTTCGCAGTTCGTGATCAGGAAGGCGGCGGCCCGTGCGATGCCGGCGCCTTCGAGAGCGAGCGTCCGCGTCGCTCCGAGGCTCTCGGCGACCGCCGTCACTGCCGCTTGCGCGTCGGGCATGCCCTCCGTCGAGAAATGCCCCCCGGCCACCGCGATCCGCAGGCCGCCTACACCATGCCGCAGCGAAGGCAGTACGGGTTCGACCGGCCTTTGCGCGCAGGCCGGGTCATGCGCGTCACCGCCCTGCAGCAGGTCATAGGCCATCGCCAGATCGCTGACGTCGCGCGCGAAAGGTCCGAGATGATCGAGCGAGTCGCAGAAGGGGAAGCTGCGCGTGCGCGGCAGACGCCCATAGGTGGGCTTGAGACCGAAGATGCCACACAGCGAACTCGGCACCCGGATCGAGCCGTTGGTGTCGGAGCCGAGCGAGAGCGGCGCAAGGCCCGCCGCCGTGGCCGAGCCCGAGCCGGAGGACGAGCCGCCTGCCATCCGCGCCGGATCATGCGGATTGCGGCAGGGGCTGTCATGGGCGTTATCGCCGGTGAAGTCATAGGCGTATTCGCCCATGTTGAGCCCGCCGAGCAGCACCCCGCCGGCCGCCGTCAGCCGCTCGATCAGCACCGCGTCTCGCTGGGCGGGTGCGCGCTCGCGGTTGATCTTGGAGCCCGCCTTCGTCGGCAGCCCCGCGATGTCGAACAGGTTCTTGGCCGCGAAGGGCACACCGGCGAGCGGCCCGAGCGTCTGGCCGGCCGCGCGCGCCGTGTCGATGCCGCGCGCCTGCTCCAATGCGCGCTCCGCTGTGACGTCAGTGAAGGCGTTGATGACAGGATTGACCTGGGCGATCCGAGCGAGAAACGTCTCCGCCACCGCCTCGGCCGTGACCGAACCATCCCGAACCTGCGCCGCGATCCGGTGTGCCGGCGCCAACACGTCGATGCTCACGAGCTCTGCCCCACCGCACCCGGCCGGAAGACGGCTGCGAGTTCCAGCGAGGCCTCGTCGAGCGGCACGGTCTGGACCAGCTCCGACATGACATGCGCGATGGCGATGAACTGCAGAACCGCAGGTCTCTGCTTTGGCGTGATCGTCAGGCCGAGCGCGGGCGCCATCGCGTCGAGATGGAGGGCGGCATCGAAGCCGCCCGTCGGTTCGGTCTTGCTCATGCGGCCGGCTCCAGCTTGCCATGTGGCGACGCGGTCATCATCTCGCGCACCGATGGCGAAAGCGCCGCCAGCACATCTTCCGTCGTCGAAACCCAGCCGAAGATTCCGCCCTGGGCCGCGATCATCCGCAGGCCGACATCGTGGAACTCCGGAAAATAAGAGGCGCAGGCATCGCCCAGCACAAGGCAGCGATAGCCCCGGTCGTTCGCCTCGCGCACGGTGGTATGGACGCAGACCTCGGTGGTGACGCCGGCCACCAGCAGCGTCTCGATGCCGCGATTGCGCAGCATCAAATCCAGATCGGTCTGGTAGAAGGCGCCCTTTCCGGGCTTGTCGATCACCGGCTCGTGCGCGAGAGGAGCGAGCTCCGGGATGATGTCGTGCCCCGGCTCGCCCCGGATCAGGATGCGCCCCATCGGCCCGCGCGCGCCGATGCGCTTGTCGAGCGGGCCGCGCGCGACCTTGGCGGGAGGAGCGTCGGAGAGATCGGGTCGATGCCCCTCGCGGGTGTGGATCACCAGCATCCCGGCCGCGCGCGCTGCCGTCAGCATGGCGCGGCAGGGCGCCACCGCTGCCACCAGCCGCGACACGTCGTTGCCCAGCGCCGCCCCGAAGCCCCCGGGCTCGAGAAAATCGCGCTGCATATCGATGATGATGAGCGCCGTGCGCGCGAAATCCACGCTGAGCGGAGAGGGCTTTGCGGGGATTTCGAAGCGGCTCACTGCCTGGCGCCTCTATTCACGGACGAACGGAACGGGCTTTGCAAGGGCTGTGCCCGAGACCGAGTCACGCCCTTCCGGCGGACACGGCCTCTGAGAAGGGTCGCCAGGGCCTTGAGATCGCGATGAAATTCCCCGGAATCTCAATCTCGGCCCCAGCATGCTCCGACGGCCAGCACCGACCGGAAACCCTGATTGCATAATCCTTGCATGCATGATGCAGAATTCTGCCCATTCGTTGGGCGCAGTATGTGAAAGGGCCGTCGTGCCGACGTTGACCAGCCTCCTCGCCGACCACCTGGACGGCCGCTCCACCATCCCGCAGACCGTCGCGGCGACTTACGCTCGCCACCGCGACCATGGCGATGCGGCGATCTTCATCGCGCTCCGCCCCGAAGCCGAGGTGCTGGCGGAGGCCGAGCGCTTGCAGGCGGAAGGGCCGCTGGGCCGCAGACTCTGGGGCATCCCCGTCGCGGTGAAGGACAATATCGACGTCGCCGGATTGCCCACCACGGCCGCCTGCCCGGCCTTCGCCTACGAGCCCGCACAGGACGCCAGCGTCGTCGCGAGGCTGCGCGCGGCCGGCGCGATCATCCTCGGAAAGACCAATCTCGACCAGTTTGCCACCGGGCTGAACGGCACCCGCTCGCCCTACGGCGTGCCGCTCAACACACTGCGCGCCGACCTCGTTCCCGGCGGATCGAGTTCCGGATCGGCCAGCGCGGTCGCGGCTGGTATCGTGCCGGTGTCGCTCGGCACCGATACGGCCGGCTCGGGCCGCGTCCCGGCGGGCTTGCAGAACCTTGTCGGCCTCAAGCCCAGCCTCGGGCTCGTGCCGACGGCCGGGGTCGTTCCGGCCTGCCGCACGCTCGACTGCGTCTCGGTCTTTGCGCTCACGGTCGAGGATGCCTGGGCGGTCCTCGACGTGATCGCCGGCCCCGATGCCGCCGACCCTTTCTCGCGTCAGGTCCCCCTCGGCCAGCCCGGCGCGGTGCCGCCGAAGACGCGGATCGCCGTGCCCCGTCCGGAAGACATCGACTTCGCCGGAGACGCCGACGCGGCCACGAGCTTCACGCTGGCGGTCGAGCGCGCAAAAGCCCTGGGGGCCGAGATCGTCCCGCTCGACATGGCGCCGCTCTCCGAGACCGCCCGGCTGCTCTATGACGGCCCATGGGTGGCCGAGCGATTCCTGGCGATCCGCGATCTGCTGGCGAAGGATCCCGACGCCATCCTGCCGGTGATCCGGCAGGTCATCGCCGGCAAGGCCCTGCCGGACGCCGCCGACACCTTCGCGGCGCGCTACCGCGTCGCCGAGCTGGCGCTCGCCGCCAAGGCTGCCCTGAAGGGCATCGACGCGCTGATGGTGCCCACCGCGCCGCGCCCGGTGACGCTGGCGGAAATGGCCGCCGACCCGATCGGCATGAACTCGCTGCTCGGCCGCTACACCAATTTCGTCAACCTGCTCGACATGTGCGCGCT
>QBLV01000159.1:0-7021 GCA_003241815.1 Hyphomicrobiales bacterium
GGTTAAGGACGTCGTCTCGGTCGTCGTCGATCGTTCCGGCTCGAACCGCCTCTCCGACCGCGCCGCGCAGACGCAAGACGCCCAGGCCGAGGTTGAACGCCAGCTGCGCGGCTTGACCAATGTCGAATCCCGCATCGTCGAGGTCCGCGATGCGCAAGGATCGGGCGATGGCACCCGCCTGTTCGAGGCGCTGGCAGCCAGCCTCGCCGACGTTCCGTCCGAGCGGGTCGCCGGCGCGATCGTCATCACCGACGGCCTCGCCCATGACGCGCCGCCGACCGCCGAGACGCTCGGCCTGCGCGCGCCGCTGCATGTGCTGACGACCGGCCGCAATGCCGAGGTCGATCGCCGCATCGTCCTGGTCGATTCGCCGCGCTTCGGCATCGTCGGCAAGGACCAGACGGTGCGCCTTCGCGTGCTCGAAAAGGGCGGGCCGGGCCGCGCCGGCCTGACCATCCGCCGCGACGGCGAGATCATCGCGCGGCGCGAGGTCACCGTTGGCGAAACCGTCTCTGTGCCCGTCCGGATCGACCGTGGCGGCCCCAATGTCGTCGAGATCGAGGCCGCCCCGCTCGACAACGAACTGACGCTCGCCAACAACCGCGCCGTCATCACCATCGACGGCGTGCGCGACAAGCTGCGTGTCCTGCTGGTCTCCGGCGAACCGCATCCCGGCGAGCGCACCTGGCGCAACCTGCTCAAGGCCGATGCCAATATCGACCTGGTCCACTTCACAATCCTGCGCCCGCCGGAAAAGCAGGATGGCACGCCGATCAACGAGCTTTCGCTGATCGCCTTCCCGACGCGCGAGCTGTTTCAGGTCAAGATCAAGGAATTCGACCTGATCATCTTCGACCGCTACGCCAACCAGTCGATCCTGCCGCTGGTCTATTTCGACAATATCGTCCGCTATGTCCGCGAGGGCGGCGCGCTTTTGATCGCGGCCGGGCCGGAATATGCCGGCGCGCAAAGCCTGTCGCGCACGCCGCTCAGCCAGATCCTGCCGGCCACCCCCGATGGCTCCGTCATCGACGAGGCCTATCGCGCCCGCGTCAGCGAACCCGGCAAGCGCCACCCCGTCACCCGCGACCTGCCGGGTTCGGAGGTCGAGCCGCCGCGCTGGGGCGAGTGGCTGCGCATGGTCGGGGCCCGCGCCCGCACCGGCTCACCCGTGATGACCGGCCCCGGCGACCGCCCCCTGCTGATGCTGGCGCGTGAGCAGAAAGGCCGCGTCGCGCTCTTCCTGTCCGATCATGCCTGGCTCTGGGCGCGCGGCTTTCGCGATGGCGGCCCGCATCTCGACCTGCTGCGCCGCCTCGGCCACTGGCTGATGAAGGAGCCCGATCTCGAGGAGGAGGCGCTGCGCGCCGTCGCGCGCGGTGGCGTCATCGAGGTCGAACGTCAGACGCTCGGCGACAATCCGGCCCCCGTCATCGTCACCGGCCCCGACGGCCAGTCGCGCTCCGTGCCGCTCGAACCCGGCCGCCCCGGCCTGTTCACCGCGCGCATCGCCAGCAGCGAGTTCGGCCTGCACCGCATCTCCGGAGACAATCTCACCGCCTTCGCCAGCCTCGGCCCCGAGAATCCGCGCGAACTGATGGAGGTCGTCAGCAACCCGGCGGCGCTTCAGGCGCTGGCCGAGGCGACCGGCGGCTCCTCGCGTCGCATTGGCCAGGAGAGCGGCTCCGGCGTCTCGGTTCCGCGCATCGTGCCCGTCCGGTCCGGCAGTCAGTTCGCCGGTGCGGACTGGATCGGCCTGCGGATCAGCGATTCCGGCATCGTGCGCGGCGTGTCGATCTCGCCGCTCTTCGTCGGGCTGCTCGGGCTTGCCCTGCTCTTCGGTGCGCTGGTCGCCGGCTGGATCGGCGAGAGCGGGCGACGCTTCAACCGGCGCCCGGACGCAGCGGCATAACCGCGCCGCGCCGCTGCGCGAGCACGCCCTCGACCAGTTCCAGCGCCAGAAAGCGGGCTGGATCGGCCGGCCCCGGCAGCACGAGCTGGCCGGGCGGGATCACCTTGAAGCCGAAGCGGGCGTAATAAGGCGCATCACCCACCAGCAGGATGAGGTCGAAACCCGCCTCCCGCGACGCCTCGATCGAGCGGTTCATCAGGGCCGCGCCGATGCCGCGACCCTCAAAAGCCGGGTCGACCGTCAGCGGTCCGAGCATCAAGGCCGTCCGGCCACCCGCCAGAACCGGGGTCACGCGGATCGAGCCCACCAGAAACGTGCCGACATGGGCCGCGAAGGTCAGCGCCGGATCCGGCGGCACGCCCTCGCGCAAACGGAAGGCCGTGCGCGCGAAACGGCCAGGGCCGAAGGCGCGTTCATGCAGGCGCTCGATGGCGAGGCCATCAGCGGGAAGCTCATGGCGAATGGTCAACGGAAGCGAAGTCATGACGGCGGCTAACCTGCGGGCGAGCAGAACGATGTTGGACGAGGTGAACGCAAGGTCCGCGCACACGCGGCCATGCCGGAAAGCGCGTTCAGCGCGCCGGTCGTCGCAGCAGGGAAATGAGGTGCCCGTCCGTCATGATCGCGGCGATGTAGCAGAGCGGGGCGCAAGCGTCCATCCGCCAGCAGTTGAAGATGTCGGCCGGCTAAAGCCGAGATCGCGGACGTGGCCAGCCTCCAAGGATATTCAGAAGCTTGCCTATACCCCATCCGGCCAGCGCCGGAAGGCTGAAAAATCCTATGCCGATGAACAACGATTCCGGCGAGAGAACGATCGCTGCGCTAGCCGCTGATCGGCCAGACAGAACTTGCCCAATCGACAACAGTACAACTGCGCCGGATACGCAAAGAAGAGCCGACCACCACGGCTTGTTGAATAGGCCAATAACGGCGCCGAGCAGGACGAATCCAATCATCATGATGTCACTCGACAGCATGCTCATCACCAGTCCATGGCCGGCACGGCTCCTTCTGTAATCTCCGCCAGCCGGCGCCGCGTCGCCGGCGTCACTCCGTCTGGCAGCGCATCGAGCGGGAAGAAGCGGGCCTCCGCGATCTCCATATCCGGCTTCTTGACTTCGTCGACGACGAAATCCCGCACCACATAAAGCGCGACATGGTCGCGGCGAAGCGGAAATAGGTGTGCAGGACTCCGACCTTCAGCCGCTGCAGGCCTGTCAGCCCCGCTTCCGGCTCCCTTGCGCCGGCCTCGCTCGAATGCCCAGTCATGCCCGTCACCTTCGGATGGTTTCTGATTTGTCTATGCAAATAGCGCATAGCGGACACTCGTTCCAGGTTCCGTTGCGTCACAAACGCGCCGCAAACGAGGCAGATATCACCGCTTCACCGCTGGGGACTTCCGTCATGCTTCTCTCTTTCATCATCGCTCGTCTGCGCGCCAAGCCGGCTTTCGTCTGGCAGCCCGCCCTGACCTTGACCGATTCGCGCATCGTTTCCGAACTGACCGGCGCCGCCAACTGAAACGTCCGAGAAGGATGACCACGCGCAAGCGTGTCCATCTGGACGCTTGACGGAGGGTGGGTCGCGGGGCAAGCGCTTAAGCCGTGTTCAAGCTCGCGCATCTGTCCGACCCGCACCTTGCCCCGCTGGCAGGATTTTCGCTGCATCAGCTGCTCGGCAAGCGCGCCACCGGTTACGTCAACTGGCGTCGCAAGCGCCGGCACGCCCATGACATGGAAATCCTGGCGCTGATCGTCGCGGATATCCGCGCGCAGATGCCCGATCACGTGGCCTGCACGGGCGACGTTTCCCATATCGGCCTGCCGCAGGAATTCAGGACGGCTGTCCCCTTCCTGGATACGCTGGGTCCGCGCGAAGCAGTGAGTTTCGTGCCGGGCAACCATGATGCCTATACCCGCTCCTCCCTGAAAGCGTTGGCCGGCATCCTGGCCCCATGGGTCGACAGCGACGACGGCGGCATCGGCTATCCCTGGTATCGCCGGCGCGGCAATATCGCGCTGATCGGCCTCAACACCGGGGTCCCCACTTTGCCTTTGATGGCGACGGGGCGCGTGGGACGCGAGCAGATCGCCAAGGCCGAAACCCTGCTCGACCGCGCGCGCGACGAGGGTCTCATCCGCGTCGTCCTGATTCATCACCCGCCCTATGTCGGCGGAGCACGACGCTCGCGGGAACTGGTGGACGCGGCGGCGTTCGAGGCCATGCTGGCGCGCAAGGGCGCCGACCTCGTGCTCCACGGCCATAACCACAAATTCTCATTGGCCTGGCGGCCGGGCGTTGGCCGCGACGTGCCGATTGTCGGCGTGCCCTCGGCCTCGATCGGCCCGCTCGGCCATGGCGAAATGGCGAGCTGGCACCTGTTCCGGATCGAAGGCGACGCGAAAGCACCCCACATCACGCTCGAACAGCGCAGCTTCGAGCTCGACGGCATGGTCATGCTGCGTCAGGAAATCGCGCTGCACACCAAGCCGGTGTCATTGGCGCGCACCGCCTGAGAACAGCTGAGAATTCGTCAGCGTGGTCGGCTGGCGCGGCGCTTGAGAACCGGAGCGGAGCGGACATTGGTCCGTGAGCACCGGAAGCGCAGAACGCCGCGTCAGACGGCCTCGATGACGGATTGGCAGCGCTCTTAGATGCAGCGCCCGCCATCGACAGCCAGCACGGTCCCGGTCACCATTTCGGCTTCATCAGAACACAGGAACAGCGCTGCATTGGCCATGTCCTGCGGCGTCGAGAGCCGGCCCCAGGGGATCGAAGCGCGGAACTGGGCCCGCTTCTCGGGCGTGTCCTCGCCCATGAAGGTCGCCAGCAGCGGTGTCTCGCCCGCAACGGGTGCGATCGCATTGACGCGGATCCGGTCCGGCGCCAGCTCCACCGCCATCGACTTCGAGAGCAGGTTCACTGCGCCCTTGGAGCCGTTGTACCAGGTCAGACCGGGGCGCGGCCGCACGCCCGCCGTCGAGCCGATGTTGAGGATGACGCCGCCACCATGCTCGCGGAAATGCGGCACGGTCGCCTTGGCCATCAGATAGATCGACTTGACGTTGACGGCGAAGACCCGGTCGAACTCCTCCTCGGAGACGTCCATCATCGGCATGTTGCGGTGGCTCGTGCCGGCATTGTTGACGACGATGTCGAGCCGGCCGAAGGCTGCCAGCACCTGCGCGACGGCCTTGTCGACGCTGTCGCCCTTGGCGACGTCGCAGGTTATCGCGATGGCATCGCCGCCGATCGCCTTCGCCGCCTCCATGGCCTTGTCGCCGTTGAGATCGAGCACCGCGACGCGCGCACCTTCCTTGACGAAGGTCTCCGCGATGCCGAGCCCGAATCCTTGAGCCGCGCCCGTTATCAGAGCCGTCTTGCCCTTAAGTCTCATGCTGTTTCCTCGCATTTTGTTGTGCGGTGATCTTTGGGGAGATTCCGCGGCCCCAACAAATGCGTTTTAGCGATCGGGTGGAGACGGAAAATGTATGGCGGGGCTAGCCCCCGCCGTCCCGCTTGCCTCGTGGCGACCATCCACGTCTTGGTCATAGTGCTCGACGAGCGAAGACGAGGAGGGAAGCATCAGGCCGAAGCGAAAGCCCTCACGCCCCGATCTCGTCCTGCAGCATCTCCAGCGCCAGCCAGCGCTCTTCGGCCTGGGCGATCTCGCGCGTGACCTCGTCCAGCCGCGCCGTGGCCTTGGCGAAGAGCTTGGGATCGCGGGTATATAGATCGCCCGCCATCGCCGTCGTCAGCTTGGCGGCCTCCGCCTGCAGCACCTCGATGCGTTTGGGCAGCGTCTCCAGCGCATGCTTCTCGTTGAAAGAGAGCTTGCGCTTGTTGACCAGAGCCGGTGCGGCCGCGACCGGCGCAACCTCGCCGGCCGGCGACTTGCCCGACACGACCCGCACCTTCGCCCCGACACCACGACCGCGCTGCGCCAGCATGTCTGTGTAGCCGCCGGCGAACTCGGTCCAGACGCCGTCGCCATCCGAGATCAGCGTCGCCGAGACGACGCGGTCAATGAAGTCGCGGTCATGGCTGACGAGCAGGACCGTGCCCTTGTAGTCGGCCAGCAGTTCCTGAAGCAGGTCGAGCGTCTCGAGGTCGAGATCGTTGGTCGGCTCGTCCAGCACCAACAGGTTGGACGGCTGGGCGAGCGCGCGGGCCAGCATCAGCCGGCCGCGCTCGCCGCCCGACAAGGCGCCGATCGGCGTGCGCCGCTGCAGCGGCTGGAACAGGAAGTCCTTCATATAGGCGATGACGTGGCGCGGCGTGTCGCCGACCATGACCTGGTCCGAACCACCGCCCGTCAGCGCATCCCCCAGCGGGATCGACGGGTCGAGGCTTTCGCGGCGCTGGTCGAGCGTCACCATCTCCAGCGAAACGCCGAGCTTCACCGTGCCGGAATCGGGTGCGAGCGCTCCCGTCAGCAGGTTGATCAGCGTCGTCTTTCCGGCGCCGTTTGGGCCGACAATGCCGATCCGGTCGCCGCGCGCGACGCGCAGCGACAGATCCTTGATGACGACGTTGGAGCCATAGGCCTTGGCGACGTCAACGGCCTCGATCACCAACTTGCCCGAGGTCTGCGCCTCGCTGGCCTCGAGCTTGACGCTGCCGACGGCGAAGCGCGCGGTGCGGCGCTGCTCGCGCAGGCCGTGCAACTCGCCCAGGCGCCTCTGGTTGCGGGTGCGGCGCGCACTGACGCCATAGCGCAGCCAGTCCTCCTCACGGGCGATCTTGCGGTCCAGCTTGTGCCGGTCGATCTCCTCTTGCGCGAGAACCTCGTCGCGCCAGGCCTCGAACTCACCGAAGCCCTTGTCCATGCGCCGCGTCAGGCCGCGATCGAGCCAGATCGTGGCGCGCGACAGCGTCGTCAGGAAGCGACGGTCATGGCTGATCAGCACCATCGCCGAGCGCAGCGACTTCAGCTCCTGCTCAAGCCATTCGATCACAGGCAGGTCGAGATGGTTGGTCGGCTCGTCGAGCAGCAGGATATCGGGCTCGGGCGCCAGCACGCGCGCCAGAGCTGCCCGGCGCGATTCGCCGCCCGACATCGTCGCGGGATCCTCCTCGCCGGTCAGGCCGAGTTCGTCGATGAGATAC
>QBLV01000159.1:7031-8216 GCA_003241815.1 Hyphomicrobiales bacterium
CGATAGGCGTCGTCGCCGGGTCCCAGCCCCGCCTCGACATAGGCCAGCGAGGTCTTGTAGCCGGTGAAGTCTGGCTCCTGCGGCAGATAACGCACGGTGCAGCCCGGCTGGACGAAGCGTTCGGCCTTGTCGGGCTCGACGAGGCCCGCCGCGATCTTCAGCAGGGTCGACTTCCCCGAGCCGTTGCGGCCGACGAGGCAGACGCGCTCGCCGGCGGAAACGGCGATCTCCGCCGCCTCCAGCAGGGGCTGACCGCCGAAAGTGAGCGCGACGTCGCGCAGATGGAGCAAGGGGGCCATGATGTATCCGTGACGGGGAAGCAGGCGGGATAGCCCGGCAGGGCCGCGATGTCACGTCCGGAGGCCATGGCACGGCGCTTGCCAATGCCTGACGATCATATGCCTGACGATCCCCAGCGTGAGGGAGTGCCGATGCCCGTGAGCTCGAAGACCATTCCGCCCGAACGCAAGATCGGGATTGGACATAATGGCGGCCCGCCGCTCAAGGACCGCAAGCGCCGCCCGGCGACCTCCTCCAGTGCCATCGGGAGCACGTTCGACTGGCGCTTCGCTCATCGCAAAGCCTGGAAGAAGCCGCGTGACATCGCCCTGCGCCGGGAGGAGAACGCGCAGGCACTCGGCCTGACCTATGAGGAATATTCGCTGGAGATCATGGAGCGCGGCTATCATCCGCAGCCCGAGCATGTCGACGCGATCAAGGCGAAGCGAGCCGAACGGCGCCGCACCGGTGGTGTTGTCGGTCAATCATTGAAGGGCCAAAAACTCCGATAGCTCTGCCGGGTCAGGCGCCCGAGAGCCGCCGCAGCCATCGCGTCGCGGGAACCTCGAACTGCCGATGGACGACGAGGGCAGCGAGTACAGCGCCCGCCAGCCCAGCGATGACGAACGGGACGGGCTCATGCAATCCCAGCCGCAGGAAGACCTCCCGCAGCCCCCGGATCACGAAAGGATGGACGAGGTAGAGCGCATAGGAGGCATCGCCCACCCGCGCCAATGCGCGCCGTCGTAACGGCCCGATATCGCAGCCAGCACCAGCAGCGAAGCGGCCGTGCCGTGCAGGACGACATCGCGCCAGGGACCGACCGGCAGCGGCAGATGCCGACCGAAGAGCAGCACGGCGACGCCGGCAGCCGCGATACCCCAGCGCAGCGGCGGGGCCAGATCC
>QBLV01000159.1:8260-9059 GCA_003241815.1 Hyphomicrobiales bacterium
ACCGAGGCGCGCGGGAGAACCAGGGCTGCCGCGAACAGCACGTAGAACAGCATCTCGTAGTTCAGCGTCCAGCCGAGCGAATAGACCGGTTGGACGAGCCCTTGGGTCGAGACTGCGGGCCAGAACAGGTAGGATGCCATGATCTGCCCGAGGTCGGGCGCGCCGGAATTGAGCGCGGCCGGGACGACGTAGCCGATCAGCAGGAACAGCGTCGTCGCGGCCCAGTAGAGCGGCACGATTCGCGCGATCCGACGCTCCAGGAACAGCCGGGTCGCGCCCGGCCGGCCGAAGAGTTCGCCCGAGGCATGCACCATGATGAAGCCGGAGATGACGAAGAAGATATCGACTCCCGCCATCCAGGGCAGGATGTCGCGCCAGACAGGGCTCAGCCCGCCCTGCGGCGCGACCACGGCCGCATCGGCCTGGATATGGTGCACGGCGACCATGAAGGCCGCGATCGCGCGCAGCACCTGGATGGGAAGGATGGCGGACACGGGGCGCAGACAAAAACGCTCGATCTGGACCCGCCGGCCGGCGTGCCTGCCTCAGGCAAACCACAACCGCGAGGGATCGTCGAGGCCGAACCGCTCCGGCGCCGCCGCAATCGCCGCCAGCCCCTGCTCGGCGCCGTCATGGGCGGTGATGACATGGAGCGCGAAGCGCGCCGCCAGATCCTCCATCGGCGGCTTGCCGCTGAAGACGGCATGGATGGTCGCACTGTCGGCGAGCGGCAGCAGGCGTGGCACGATGCCACCGGCGAGATAGACGCCGCCCGTCGCCTTGAAGGCAAGCGCGAGAT
>QBLV01000015.1:0-3505 GCA_003241815.1 Hyphomicrobiales bacterium
GGGCGTTTTTCTTTTCAAGAATGCCCACGGCAAAAGCCGAAACGAACAACCCTAATGACGTTGCCCCTCGGGCTTGATCCGGTTTGAAGTTCGTTCTGGCCCATTGAGAGGACCAGAACATGAAGCGCAGCCGCTTCTCGGAAGAGCAGATCATCGCGATCCTGAAGGAACAGGAATCGGGTATCTCGGTCGCCGATCTCTGCCGCAAGCACGGTGTGAGCGACGCCAGCATCTACAAATGGAAGGCGAATTTCGGCGGGATGGACGTGTCGGAGGCAAGGCGCCTGCGCACGCTGGAGGACGAGAACGCGAGGCTGAAGCGGATGCTCGCCGATGCGATGCTCGACAATGTCGCGCTGAAGGATCTGCTGGGAAAGAAATGGTGACGCCCGCCGCCGAGCGGAAAGCTGTCGCGCATCTCGGGAGCATCACGCGATGAGCGAACGGCGGGCGTGTAAAGCCATCGGCTGCTGCCGCATGACCGTGCGATATCGATCCGCGCGCCCTGGCGATCGCGCTCTGCGGGATCGCATGATCGCGCTCGCCCGCGAGCGCCGACGCTTCGGGTACCGGCGTCTGCATGTTCTGCTCAGACGCGAAGGCCATGTCGTGAATCACAAGCGGCTCTTTCGGCTCTATCGCGAGGAGAAGCTGGCGGTGCGCCGGCGCGGCGGGCGTAAAAGGGCCATCGGCACCAGAGCGCCGATGCTGGTTCCGCTCCGGCCCAACGAGCGCTGGTCTCTCGACTTCGTCTCCGATCAGTTCACCGATGGCCGCCGCTTCAGGATCCTGGCCATCGTGGATGACTGCACGCGGGAGAACCTGGCGCCGGTCGCCGACACCTCGCTGTCTGGCCTTCGGGTCGCGCGCGAACTCGATCGTGTGATCGCCGCGCGTGGCAGGCCCAAGATGATCGTCAGCGACAATGGCAGCAAGTTCACCAGCAATGCGATCCTGGCATGGGCAGATCAGGCCCACGTCGAATGGCACTATATCGCCCCCGGCAAGCCGATGCAGAACGGCTTCATCGAGAGCTTCAATGGCCGTCTGCGAGACGAACTGTTGAACGAAACGCTGTTCTCGTCTCTGCCACAGGCCCGGACCGCCTTGGCCAACTGGCGCTCAGACTACAACACCGAACGCCCTCACTCCCAGCTCGGGTGGCTGACGCCGTCTGTCTTCGCCTCGACCTTCTCCCCGCGACGGGCCCTGGCGCCGCGCTATGCGACAAGCACAGCGCCAGAGACCGTCGCTTCACCAGCCCGAACAGGCTCCGTAACCGCCGGAAACGAACTCACCGCTGGATAGAAACTGGGGGCAGCGTCAGGCGCCATGCGCGAAGGCCCTCGGGATTCTCCGTCATTTGGATGACGATGGGTATATGGCGATGGCGCTACCATCCCCTCGATCGGCTGGGAAGAAGATCGATGGCTGCATGCGCAGGGGCCATGGCTGCGGCTGGATATGCCCATTCGGCCGCTCAACTTTCCCACGCCCCGGCCTGGACCCAGGGCCGCGCCGCCAGCGACGTAAGAGGCGGGATATTGCCACAGCCGAATTGCCCCGTGGAACTGAAGCGTGCGTCAGGCACGCGCCCGCAGCGGCAGCACGGCGCCGCGCAGGAGCGAAACAAGCTGGCTCTGCTGGCGCGTATCGGTCTTCTGGAAGATGCGGGCGAGATGGGTCCGCGCGGTCGAGATGCGTACGCCCTGCACTTCGGCCGCCTGCGTCAGCGACAGGCCACTGGCGAGCGCCGAGGCGAAGCGGGCCTCGCTTTCGGTCAGGTTGAAGAGCTGCCGGCTGCTGACCACGAGGTCGGTCGCCATACCCATCGGTCGCAGCGCCATCATCACCCTGGCCGGCGGAGTCGTGCCGGGGCGGGCGGAGGCGACGGGCATGACGCAGACCGAGAGCGCATGAGCAGCATCGCCACTGCCCTGGACGATCATGCTGCTGCGGTGCTCCTCCAGAGGATCGATGGCGCAGCGCAGGGCGGCTTCGACCAGCCGCTTGAGCTGGCGCTGGTCTGTGGGCTGGCGGGCGAAAAGGCGGCCCTGGCGGAGGCCGACGGCGCCCTCGGGGTCGGAGAGGATTTCGTCGGCTCCCTCATTGGCATAGGAGACCTGCAGGTCGCGATCCACGATCACGATCGCCATGGCCAGCGCATCGAGCGCCCCGCGCGCCTCGTCGCGCTGAAGCTTGAGATGTCCGACCTGCCGGCTGAGCTCCGTGACCTTACGCAGCAGCGGCGACAACCGTGCGAGCAGCGCCGCTTCGGCCGCGTCGAAGGGCTCCTGGTTCTTCCCGCGCTGCACATCGAAGAACCAGTAGGAGGAGTTGCTCTCGGTGAGACGGCAGGCGATGCCGCCATACATATCCTGCGGCGCCATCCATTCGCGCCATGCGCGGCTGGACCGGAGCGCCTCTTCGCCGAACACCTCGCTGTCGCGATAGACCGCGCCGACAGGGACGCTGCGGAGCGCTTCGCCGAAGCTGATGAAGTCCTCCACGAGGTCTCCATAGCAGCGGCGTTGCATCGCATCGTCGCTGTTCGTGGTGACGGAATCGGACGCCGTCATGTTGGGTCCGACACGAGCGAAGCAGGCTTTCGAACCGTTGAAAAGCTGGCGCAACTGCTCGACCGCCGAGGGCATTCGCTCGGCGTCGAGGGCCCCGGCAAGGAGGGTGTCCACAGCGGATATTACGGCATCGACGCTGGGACCCGACATGACCGCTCCTCGCCCTCAAGGTGCCTGCCAAGGCACTCTCGCAAGGGGGAGGTTAGCAATATGGACTGCTTACGGAAAGTCCAAAAACGATCCATAAAACAGATTGTATTTCACCCTTGCATTCCCAGCATTTGGTCGATATCGGCCTGCGTCCCAAGCGCCTCGAAGACGCCGGCTTTCCGGGTTGCGATCGCGCCTGCCGCCGCCGCTTGTAGCAGCGCCTGGGCCGTTCCGGCGCCGCGCGACAGGGCGACGCCCAGCGTCGCCGCAAAGGCATCGCCGGCCCCTAGCGTGTCGATCGCCTCGACCGGGATCGCCGCCTGCCCGATGGCGCCGTCAGTGGTGACCGCGACTGCGCCCGCCGCGCCCAGCGTCAGCACGACGAAACTGGGCCCCCGTGCCAGCAGCTCCGGTCCGAGTTCCTCGACGAAACGGCTGGGTTCGGCCGGGTCGCTGGCGCCGGGCAGGATCTCGGCGGCCAGCGCCTGCGCCTCCGTCTGGTTGACGACCAGGATGTGCGTATCCGCCAGCAGCTCCGGGGGAATCGGCCGGAACGGCGAGGGGTTGAGCAGCGTGGGGATGTTGGCTTGGCGCGCCAGCGCGAAGGCAGCGATAATCGGCTCGTCGCCGATCTCGAACTGCGCCATCACCATGGCGCAGGTCGAGATCGCATCCCTGCGATCGCGCACATGCGCTGCCGAGAGCGCGCGATTGACGCCGGCATCGACGGCAAGACCGGCAGCGGCGTCGGGTTCACCGACGCGCAGGGCGAGACC
>QBLV01000015.1:3515-36753 GCA_003241815.1 Hyphomicrobiales bacterium
GGTCTCGCCCTGCGCGTCGGTGAACCCGACGCCGCTGCCGGTCTTGCCGGGCAGGCTGATCAGCATCCTGGCGGGGAGGCCGGCCTTGGCGAGCGCGGGCGCCGCGAAGGCGGCGGCGAGATCATCTCCGACCGCGAGCAGCCCATCGACCTCCGCGCCAAGGCGTCTTGACGCGACGGCGAGGTTCAGCCCTTTGCCTCCGGGCTCGATTGTCACAATATCGGCGGCAAGCGATTCTCCGGGGCGCGGGAAACGCTGGACCTTTGCCGAACACGACACGACGAAGCTACCAAGAACGAAAATCGATCCGTCGGCCATTGCGTTCGATCCCTCTCATGTTTCCGGCACGTTGATGCCGCCACCCAGTGCTCATGCCCCCACAAGCGCCACTATCGAACGCCCCGTCTAAGCCGCCGTTCCAGGACCTGCTGGAACTGCGCGACGACACCGCCAAGCCGCTATACCAGCAGCTTGAAGATCAGCTGACGCGGCTGATCGGCGACGGCACGCTGCCTCCGGGTACCACGCTGCCGGCCGAGCGTCAGCTTGCCGAGCGGCTGAAGATCAGCCGCGCCACGGTTCAGCGTGCCTACAATGCCCTGCGCGAGCGCAAGCTGCTCAGCGCGCAAGGGCGCCTGGGCTCGATCGTTCAGGGGGCGGGGTCGCGCCTGCATCCGGGCATGGACCGCCTCAAGGGCTTCACCGAAGAGATGCGGGATCTTGGACGCGTGGCATCCTCGCGCATCCTGGAGCAGGTCGTCGTGAGCGACCGCTCGATCGCCTCGATCTTCGGCCTGTCCTCCCATGCCCGCTTTCTCAAGCTGGTCAGGGTGCGCAGCGGCGACGGCATGCCGCTGTCGCGCGAGGTCGGCTGGTACAATCTCGAACGTGCCCCGGAACTCAAGCATGCTGACCTGACACGGTCCGTCTATGCCGAACTGGCGCGGCTCGGCATGCCGCTGGAGCATTGCGAGCAGACGATCGAGGCGGCCGCGCCGACCACGGAGGAATGCGCGATCTTCGGCTTCGCCGTGCCATCTCCCTGCCTGCTGATCAAGCGCCGCAGCTTCGGCCGCGACGGCGACATGCTCGAATATGTCGAGGGCCTGTTTCGCGGTGACGCCTACACCTACAAGCTATCGCTGCGGATTTGACGGCAGCAGCCCTGGCCGACGGCCGCTGATGGCGGCGTTCTGTTTCAGCCCACCGTCACGCCGACAGCAACACTCCCCACCCATATAACCCGCTCGGCGGTTGAACCGCCCTGCGCCATGCCGCGACCAAGAGAGGACGGCAAACGCGTCAGCGTGCCCTCGCCGGATCAAGCCCGCTGTTACGCAAGGAACCGCGACAATGCTCGGAATCGGGGACACTCCTCGCATGTCAATGATCTTCACCATGCCGCGCTCGACGGACATCGAGGCCCTTCCGCCCCGCCATTCCGGGGCGCATGATACAGGCCGCGCGGCCAAACCCCTGTTCATCATCGACGCCGATCTCCGGGTCCATTTCAGCAATCAGGGCGCCGCGGCCCTGGCCCGCGAGGGGCTCGGTGCGGGAGAACGCCTGGTCTGCGCTGACAAGCTGTTCGCGGCGAAGCTCCAGACCTGGCTCAAGCGCCGCTGCGCCGGCTCCGCGCCGGAAGAGATCCGCCTCTCGCTCTCGATGCGCTGCGGCCGCCAGACAGTGGTCGACGCCGTGCATCTCGGCGGAGCCGGCATGGACCTGTTCGTGCTGACGGTCGACGACCCACAGCGCATGATCGACCGAAATGTCGACGAGGTCGCCGAGGCCTGCGGGCTGACGCCGACGGAAGCGCGCATGCTCGGCCTGATCGTAAAGGGGCTCGACACCGTCGTCGCCGCCAAGAAGCTCGGCATCGCCCGCACCACGGCGCGCACGCATCTTCAGCGCCTCTTCGCCAAGACCGGCACGGCCCGCCAGAGCGAGCTTGTCCGCTTCGTCGCGACCTTTATCGAGGAGGCAGCCTGAGCCGTCGCGCCCGAGTTGGTCAGCCGCGCCCCTGTGCATCGATCCAGCCATCGACCAGATTGAGACCGAGCAGGAATTCTGAGCTGAACACGCTGCGTGTCAGCGGTTCGATGGCAATCCCGCTCGACAGAAAGGACTGCTCCTCCGCCCGAGCCCGCACAGCCTCGGTATGCGACACCGCGCGAAACGCGATGGTTGTACCGGGTCGTGCCTGGGCCAGGCGGCCGAGATCGACGCCGATCACGGTCGCGATCTTAGGATAGCCGCCGGTTGACTGCCGATCGGCCATCAGCACGATCGGCAGGCCTTCGCCGGGTACCTGGATCGCACCCATCGCAACGCCGTCGGACGGGATGTTGAAACCCAGCTTGTGGCTCAACCTGGGGCCTTCGAGGAAGCAGGCCATCCGGTCGCCCCGCATCGAGATCGTCCAGGGACCGGCGAGGAAGGCCGCGATCTGGTCCGGCGCGAAATAGTCATCCTGCGGGCCGAGCAGCACGCGGATGCTCTCGGCCGGCCGTTCGAGCAAGGGCGCGACGATCCGCCCAGTCGCGATCTCGCTCATCGCCATGCCCACCGGCAGGCGGTCGCCCGCCTGCAGCATCCGCCCGTCGAGCCCACCCATGCCAGTGCGTGCATGCGTCGCGCTGGAACCAAGCACCTGCGGCAGGTCGAGCCCGCCTGCGACGGCGAGATAGCTCCAGACCCCGGATGGTCCGGCCCGCACCCGCAAGCTGGCGCCGGGCTCCAGCCGCGCGGCGACGGCCGCAGGCAGTGTCTGGCCGTCGATCGTTACCTGAAAATCGCCACCGGCTATGGCGACGGTAACGGGCCCACCCTCCACCGTGACGTCAATGCCGCCGAGTGAAACTTCGACGGCAGCGCAATCGGTGGGATTGCCGAGAGCCCGGTTCGCAACCGCATGCGCGAACGGGTCCATCGGCCCCGCGCCGGTGACGCCGTAGCGGAGGAAACCGTGCCGACCGCCATCCTGAACGGTGACGCCGGGGCCGACTGATCGCAGACTTAGCGCCGCCGTCATGACGCCTGCCGCCGCGCCACGACCTCGCCGGCCTCTGCGCGAGCATCGAGTGCGGAGAATGTCGCGGCATCGATCGGCTCGAAGCGCAGGCTGTCGCCGGGCTCGAACAGGAAGGCGCTCGTGCGCTCCGGCGCATAGAGCCGCTCCGGCGTGCGGCCGACGACATACCAGCCGGTCGGCATCGCAAAGCTGGCGATGGCGCTCAAGCCTCCGCCGACCAAGACGGCCTTGCTCTCATGGGGCGGGCGGGGCTTGGTCCTGCGCGAGATCGCAATCGCCTCGGGCAGGCCGCCGAGATAGGTAAAACCCGGCGAGAAGCCGTACATATAGACTCGGTAAAGCGCCGAGGCGTGGATGCTGGCTGCCTCCGAAGCGGCGTGGCCCATCAGCGCGGCCATCTCGGCCAGATCCTCGCCATGTGGAGGCTCATAGCAGCAGGGTATCGTCCAGAGCGCCGCCGCCCGGCCGCGCGTCGCAGGTGCCACCAGCCGCTCTTCGACCAGCGCGATCAGTCGCGCCCGGTCGAGCCGCAGCGGGTCGTAATGGATCATCAGCGAGCGATAGGTCGGCACGAGCTCGCGCAGTCCATCGGGCGGGTCCGCTGCCAGCGCCGCGTCGAGCGCCAGCACCCGGTCGCTGATGGCAGGATCGACCGTTCGGCCGAACTCGACCACCAGCGCAGCCTCCCCGGCGTCGAGAAAAAGGGGGGCAGCGGCCTGATCGTGGCTCATGCGAAGGCAGCGAGTCCGATGCCGGCCCCTTCCAGAGCCGCGCGCACCCGCCTGGCCGTGGCAACGGCGTGGCTGGAATCGCCATGCACGCAGACCGAACGAATCGGGGTCGGCAGGCGCTGCCCCGACAGCGTGATGATGGCCCCTTCCGAGACCATCGCGACGACGCGCTCCGCTGCCTCGTGCGGGTCCGTGATCATCGCGCCGGGCAGGTTGCGCGCGACGAGAAGGCCATCCTCGGTATAGCCTCGATCGGCGAAGATCTCCTGGTGAACCGTGAGGCCCGCCGCCTCGCCCGCCGCGACCTGCTCAGTGAGGGCCGTCGCCAGGAAGGACAGGCCGGGATCGACTGCCTTGATCGCGCGCGCGATCGCATCCGCGACGGGGCGCTCTTCGCAGGAGATGTTGCCGAGCGCGCCATGCGGCTTGACATATGTGATGCGGTGACCGGCATAGGCCGCCAGCGCGGCCGCCGCACCGACCTGATAGGCGACGAGGCGCTCGATCTCGCCGGTCGAGAACGGAATCCGCCGGCGGCCGAAACCCCATAGATCGGGAAAGCCCGGATGGGCGCCGACCGCCACGCCGCGCTCGCGCGCGACCGTGAAGGCATGCGCCATGATCTCGGGGTCGCCGGCATGCAGGCCGCAGGCGACATTCGCCGACGTGACGATGCCGAGCATCGCCTCGTCGTCGCCGCAGCGGTAGGCGCCGAAGCCCTCGGCGAGGTCCGAGTTCAGATCGATGGTCATCATGCTGCGTGCCCCTGAAGCCGCGCGCCGACGCGGCCTCGTCATCCCGAGACAATAGGACAATAGGCGGAAGCCAAGGAAGAGCCTGCGTGGGTCGAGATCGGCGTCAATCGCCCATCTGCCGGACGGCGATTGTGTCGAAGAGCGGCAGCTTGCTGCCCTCCTGCATCATCTCGATTTCGCCGCCGCGTACCAGGAAGCGGATCACGGACGCACCCGCACCGCGCCAGTCGGCGGTGTCGCCGTCATCCTCGTAAAGCTCGCCGCTGGCGCCCTCGACCAGCCCGCAGACCAGAACCTCTCGCAGCTCGCTGATGCCAGCCGGGTCGCCGAGCGGGATCAGCGCGCCTGCCCTGACGAAGAGCGGCAGGCGCCCCAATGGCGCCGCGACGGTCGCGACTGCGCCGCCGGGATGGTGCTTCTTCTCATGCCAGTCATACCAGCCGCCGGGATGGGCCGGCAGATAGACGCTGCGCTGCGTCGCGCCCTCTTCCAGAACCGGCGCAACCAGCACGTCCGGACCCAGCATGAAGGCATCGTCCACCGTGACGGCCATGGCGTCCTGCGGGAAGTCGTAGAGGAGAGGGCGCACGGCGGGAGTGCCGTCACGGCTGGCGCGCCACATCTGCGTATAGAGATAGGGCATCAGCCGGTAGCGCAGCGAAATCGCCTCGCGCACCTGCGGTACCATCTCCGGATACATCCAGGGCAGGTTGACGACGCCGTCATCGTTCCACGAGTTCATCACCATGCGCGGCCAGAGCGCGCAGAACTCGTTGAAGCGGACGAAGAGCTCCGGCCCAGGTGTCGGCCCGTGGAAACCGCCGACGTCGTGGCCGATACTGAACATCCCCGACAGGCTCATGTTCAGCCCCTGCGTCAGGTTGTAGCGCAGCGTCTTCCAGGCTGTCTCGTTGTCGCCCGACCAGGTCTGCGCATAGCGCGAAATGCCGGCGCAGCCGCCGCGCGTGATGGAGTATTGCCGCTTGCCGGGCTCGCGCGCGGCTTGCGCCTCAAAGGAGAGCTTGGTCATCAGCAGGGCTTGGGCGGGGCGCGCCAGAGCCTGGCGGAAGGGCCGGCCGTCGCCGTCGCAAACCGCATCCTCGTCCCAGATCTCGTACTCGTTGTTGTCGTTCCAGACCGTGGTGAAACCGTAGTCGAGCAGCGCGGTCTCGATGCCGTCGCGCCACCAGGCGCGGCCCTTGGGGTTGGTGTAGTCGAGGTGGAAGCCCAACCCATCCCAGAACTGCGCGACGGCAGGTTCACCTGTCTGCCCGTCCTTGACGAGGAAGCCGCCATCGAGCGTCTCCTGCAGACGCGGATGGTCGTCGAGCAGGCAGGGCTTGAGATTGGCGACCGTCTGGATGCCGGCCTCGTTCAGCCGCTGCATCGTCGCTTTCGGGTCCGGGAACTTGTCGCGGTTCCAGTTGAAGGCGTAGCGGCGATGGCCGATCTGGGTATAGCCCGAGCCGAAATGGAACGAGTCGCAGGGGATGCGATGGGTCGCGAGCTTGCCGATGAAGTTGCTGATGCGGGCATCGGCATCGGGCGCGTCGGCGATCGCCATCGATGTCACGCCGAAGCCGAAGGACCATAGCGGCGCGAAGGCCTGCCCGCCGGTCAGCCAGGAGAAGCGCTTGACCACGTCGGGCACGCTCGGGCCGGCCATGACATAGTAATCGAGATCGCCGTCATCGCCTTTCCAGGAGCGGAACAGGCCGTGGTAATTGTCGAGCGTGCAGCCGAAATCGACGCTGCCGGTCGAGAGGTTGTCGTAGAACACGCCATGCGCGCCGGCGGGCCCATCGACGATGAAGAAGGGCAGCATCTTGTAGAGCGGGTCCGACAGCTCGGCATCGAAGCCGCAGGGATCGACGGCGTCGATCGCAAAGCGCCGCCCGGTCCGGTCGAGCGGGCCGGCCTTGTCGCCCAGCCCGTAATGCCGCTCGGTATAGTCCCGCGCCATGAAATGCGCGAGCGCGCCGGTGCGCGGCGACATCAGATAGGCCTGCGTCGTGCGGTCCTGCAGGAAGGGCTTGTCGTCGCCGGCGCGCAACCAGGCTATGCCGAAGGGTGACAGTGTGACTTCGGCGGTCAGTCCGCCGGCCGAGAGGACGACCTTGGCGTCGCTTTCGGAGACGCTCGCCTTCGGGCAGGCGAAGCCGTCGAGGCTGTCGCGCGGCCGGCCTTCATAGGGCGGCTCCAGCCCGCCGGGCGCGATCGACCAGCCCCGGTCGAGCCGGTAGCCGTCGCGCGGCTTCAGGGTGACCCGGCCGATATCGCCGTCGAGGATGCGCACAGCGATCGTCGCGCCCAGCCCGACATCGAACAGGGCGGCTTCGCCGTCGCGGCCGAGATAGCGGCCTTGCGTGAGGGCTTTCATGGGGTTGTCTCCGGGATCGGATTATCGTTTTGGCTGTCGGGGCATGTTGGTTCCTTCGGAAACACCCCGTCATCCCGGGCGAGCGAAGCTCGGTCCGGGATCCATCGTAAGGCAGCGGCGGTGCTCTATGATGGATCCCGGAGCTGCGCCGCTTCGCGGCTTGTCCGGGATGACCGTGCGGTTCCGAGAAAAGCTGGGATCTGCGGCAGGCCGGGCGAGGCGCCATAGAGATAGCTTTCGCCGCCGAGCCGCTCGACGAGTTCGATCGCCAGCGGCAGGCCCTGGCTCTCGGAGAGCGACAGATGCTCGGGCCGGACGCCGAGCGTCACGGGGGCGCCCGAAGCAAGCGTGGCAGTCTCACAGGCGATCTCGTGGCCGCCATCTCCAACCGTCACGATGCCCGGCCGTGCCACCGTACCCGGCAGCAGGTTCATGCGCGGCGAGCCGATGAAGCCGGCGACGAACAGGTTGTCGGGGCGGTTGTAGAGTTCGAGCGGTGTCCCGACCTGTTCGATCTTGCCGGCCTGCAGCACGACGATGCGGTCCGCTAGCGTCATCGCCTCGACCTGGTCGTGGGTGACGTAGATCATCGTGCCGCCGAGCTCGGCATGCAGGCCCGCCAACTCCTTGCGGGTCGCGACGCGCAGCTCCGCATCGAGATTGGACAAGGGTTCATCGAACAGGAAGATTTTCGGGTCGCGTACGATCGCGCGGCCGATCGCGACGCGCTGGCGCTGGCCGCCCGAGAGCGCGCGGGGCTTGCGCTCGAGATAGTCGGTGAGCTGCAGCATCCCGGCTGCGCGCCGCACGCGCTTGTCGATTTCGTCGCGCGGCAGGCCCATGTTCTCCAGCGCGAAGGCCATGTTCTTGTAGACGCTCATATGCGGGTAGAGCGCATAGGACTGGAACACCATGGCGAGCCCGCGCTCGGAGGCCGGCAGGCCGGTGACGTCGGTGCCGTCGATCGCGACCGCGCCGTCCGTGACCTCTTCCAGCCCGGCGATGACCCGCAGCAAAGTGGATTTGCCGCAACCCGAGGGGCCGACGAAGACGACGAATTCGCCGTGCGCGACATGCAGGTCGATGCCGTGAAGGACATGCGTCGATCCGAAGGATTTGCGGACGCCGGTGAGGCTGAGTTCGCTCATTTCATGCCCGTGTTGGCAATGCCCGTGGTGATGAAGCGCTGCAGGAAGACGAAGACGAGCGCCACCGGCAGCAGCGTCACCACCGTCATGGCGAGCAGGTAATGCCACTGCGTCTGCAACTCGCCCTGGAAGGCGTTGAGGCCGATCTGCAGCGTGTAGGACTCGGTCTTGGTCAGCACCGCTAGCGGCCAGAGGAACTCGTTCCAGCGCCACATCACCGAGAAGATCGCCAGCACAGCGAGTGCCGGCATGGCCAGCGGCATGACGATGCGCCAGTAGATCTGCCACTCCGAGGCCTTGTCCATGCGCGCGGCCTCGATCAGGTCACGCGGCAGGGTCAGCATGTATTGCCGCAGCAGGAAGACGCCGGTCGGCGTGGCCGCGCCGGGCAGGATCACCGCCCAGAGCGAGTTGACCAGCCCCAGTTCGGTGACAACCAGATAGACCGGCACGAGGATGATGGTGATCGGGATCATCAGCGTGCCAATCACCATCAGCATCACCGTGTTCTTGCCGCGGAACTCGTAGATCGACAGGGCATAGGCCGCCATCGAGTTGATGATCAGCGTGATGATCGTCGCCACCACCGTGACGAAGACCGAATTCCACAGGAAGCGCATGAAGGCGAAGCGCTCCAGCGGCTCGGTGTAGTTCTCGGTTGCGAGCTTGAATTCCCGCACGAGCGTACGCTTGTCGATCGGCACGCGGATCACCTCGGCCGGATTGGCCGGGTCGACCATCTGCGCCTGGATGCCGATGCGCCGGACCTGCGCCAGCACGCGCGTCGAGCCGTCGGGCATCGTGACCTCGAACAGCGGCAGCGGCTGAGCATGGCCCGCGACCACCACCTCCCGCTGCGACATCGGCAGCAGCGAGGGCGGGAATTCGAGCAGGCCGGCCTGCGTCTTGAAGGACGACATCGCCAGCCACGCCACCGGCCCGAACATCAGCACGACGCCAAGTGCCAGATAGGCATAGGCCGCGACATCGGTCCAATGCCAGCGGCCGGGCTTGCGGCGGGCCGTGGCGAGCTTTGTGACGAGGCTCATGCCGCCCCCTTGCGGTTGCTGGCCGCCAGTTGCGCCAGGGTCAGCGCGAAGAGCACGAGGCCGAGCACCACCGAGGCCGCAGCCGCCAGCCCGAAGTTCTGGACCTGGTTCGAGAAGGCGGTCTCGTAAATGTAGTGGACGACCATCAGCGTTGCGGTGCCCGGCCCGCCGCCGGTCAGCACGAAGACCTCGTCGAAGGTCTGCACGCCCTTGATCAGCGCCAGCACGATCACGACGATCATATTGGGCCAGAGCAGCGGCAGGGTGATGCGCCAGAATACGCGCCAGCGCGGCGTCGCATCCATCTCGGCGGCCTCATAAAGATCGGCGGGAATAGCCTGCAAGCCCGCGAGCAGGATCAGCGTGTAGAAGCCCATATGGGCCCAGACCGAGACGAAGACGATCCAGAACATCGCCCAGCTCGGATCGACCAGGAACAGGATGCGCTCGCCGCCGAGCGCGGTGATCCCCGCGTTCAGAAGGCCGTCGCGCTGCAGGATCCACTTCCAGGTCAGCGCCACCACGACGGGCGAGAGCAGAACCGGGAAGAAATAGACCGCGCGGAAGAAGCCGCGCGCTTTGATCTTCATGTTCAGGACCACTGCGGTCACCAGCGAGAACAGCACCATCGCGGTGACCTGGAAGACCGTAAAGCGGGCGGTGTTGGAAACGCCGCGCCAGAAATGGTCCTCGCGGCAGGAGTTCGGATCCAGAAAGGAGCCGCAATCGAACAGATAGGCATACTGCTCGCCGCCGACATAGGGCCGCTGCGAGGGAAACAGCGCGGTCCCCCCCGTCACCGAGAAGACCACGTTGATGATCAGCGGCAGGAAGACGAACAGGCCGAAGAAGACGATGTTGGGCAGCAGGAAGGCATAGGCCATCCGCCGCTCGCCGATGAGGCGCTGCAGCGCGCTCATCGGCCAGTCGATCATCCGCATCAGGAGAGAGAGCGGCGCGGCGAAGAGGCGCGCCGCGCCGCTGCTCTCGCCGCGCGGAGCGGCTGGTTCGGCGGAAGCCATGCGTCGTTACTTCTTGTTGCGCTCGGCGATCTGCTGCTCGATGTCCGAGGCGATGCGCTTGTAGGCCTCGTCCAGCGTCGTCTCGCCCGAGATCGCCTGACCGACCCGGCTGATCACCGCATTGAAGATGATGCGGTTGTTGACATAGCCCTGCAGCGCGTAGGCGACGGGTGAGAGGCTCGCGACCTGGTCCGAGAAGACCTTGAGGGCGGCCTTGGCCTGCGGGCTGGCATCCTTGTAGTCGAGCCCCTTGGCGGCGATGCCGAGATGGCCGGGCACGAACAGCGAGCGGGCATAGAATTCGCTGAGGACCGGCTCGCTCGCCAGATATTCCATCACCTTGGCGACGGCCTCGGGGTTCTTCGTCGCCTTGATCGCGACGAGCCCGGCGCCGCCCGGCATGCCGGTGCAGGCGGCCGCGCCACAGGGCGAGGGCACCGCGACCCAGTCGAAGGCATCGCCGACGGTCTTGTCGAACTGCGCGATCTGCCAGGAACCCGAGACATACATCACGACCTGGGCGTTCTTGAACTCGTCATTGGCCCCGCGATAGGCCGCGCCCGAAACCGAACCCCAGAGTTCCTTGGCCATGACGCCGCTCTTGTGCCAGTCGAGCACGCGCTGCGCGCCGCGCTTGAAGCCGTCGTCGATCACGGCCGGCTCGCCCTTGGCATCGAACACCTTGGCGCCTTCCGAGATGGCGAGACCGAAGAAGCGGTGGCCCGAGCGGTCCATCGCGAGGGGGAAGGGCGCCTGCACCTTGGTGGCGACCTCCTTCACCGCCTTGGCCCAGTCCTCCCAGCTCGCCTTCGCGCCGGGCATCGCGATGCCGGCCTGCTCGAACAGCGTCTTGTTGACGAGGGGGCCGGTGACGGTGAGCTGCGTCATGAAGCCGGTGATGGCCTTGTCGTCGCCTGCCGGCCGCATCCAGGGCAGAAACGGCCCGAAATTCTTCTCCCAGTAGCCGGCATCCTTGAGATAGGGCCGCAGGTCGAGCGCATAGCGGGCAACGCCGCCGAGATCGACCACGCGGGCGATGTCGGGGCCCTGGCCGGAGGCTAGCTGCACGGGCAGGTTCTCGGTGATCGCCTTGTAGGGCACCTGGTCGAGGACGACCTTGATGTCCTTGTTCTGCGCCTCGAAACGCTTCAGCAGGTCGGTGACGACCTCGCCTTCGTTGCCGTCGGAATACCAGGCGATTCGCACGGTCGTCTGGGCGAAGGCCGCGCCACTGGCCAGAAGGCCGGCGGTCAGCGCGAGCGCGGAAATCCAATGTCTGCCCTGCATCTGCGTTCTCCCCAAAATGTCTCCGGCGCTCATGGACGCCTTGGCCGGCACTAAGGCAAACGTTTGCCCTCCTTGTCAACGCATCCGTTCGCCTGCATTGCTGAGGTATACCGGCTTTTGCCGGAAGAGACGCCGATGGGCCGGGGGAGACGTGAAGAGCCGATGACGGGCAAACCCGCCAAACCGGTGCCGGAAGGCGCGCGCAAGCACGCAGCCTCGCTGGCCACGGTCGCGCGTGACGCCGGCGTCTCGGTCGCGACGGTCTCGCGCATCGTCAACGGCAAGACCGGGCGCGCCTCCGCGCAGACCATCGCGCGCGTCGAGGAAGCGATCACCCGGCTGAGCTATCGGCCCAACTCGGTGGGACGGGCGCTACGCCACCGCACAAGCCGCGTCGTGGCGATGCTGGCGCCCAATCTCGACAATCCCGCCATGGCGGCGATCGCGGTCTCGACCGAATCGGCGCTGCGTGACGCCGGTTTCGTCATGATTCTCTGCGACACCCACGACCGCGCGGAGCTGCAGGACGATTATCTGCGGGCGATGCGCGACCAACTGGTGGCCGGCTATGTCATGGTCAGCGCGGTGCGCAGCAAGGGGCTGGAGGAGACGCTGAAGCGCGGCGATCCGACGGTCTTCGTCGCCAGGCGCAACCCGCTCGGCGGCGGCGCGTTCGTCGGCATCGACGACCGAAAGGCCGGCGCCGATGTCGCTGACTTCCTGCTGGCCTGCGGCGTCGATCGTCCCGCCGTGCTGATGGCCCAGCAGAATGCATCGAGTACATCGGAACGCGCGGCCGGCTTCATCGAGCGGCTGGTGGCGCGCGGCCTGCCCGACGACGCCATAAGGCGCGCGATCGGCCCGGGCCTGTCGCATATCGAGATCGGCTATGCTGCAGCTGGCATGCTCGTGCGCGAAGGTGGCTGGCCGCGCGGCGCGCTCTGCGTCAGCGACATGATCGCTTACGGCGCCTATCGGCTGGCCGTGCAGCATGGCGTGCAGATCCCGCAGCGTTGCCGGCTCGTCGGCGTCGACGGCAATGCGATCAACACCTGGATCGCGCCCTGGCTGACGTCGATCCGCATTCCCTATGAGAGCTTCGGCCGGCATGTCGTCGAGCAGCTCCAATCGCTTTGGAGCGGCGCCGCGACCAGCGAGATCCGTGTGCCCCATGAAGCCCCCTCGGCATGGAGCGAGTCGGACGCTCCCATGCGTCCTGCTGCGGGCGCGACCCAGATCGTCAAACGGTAGAGCAGTCTGAGCGATGCTGTCTGATCGGCGATTAGACGCATGAGCCGTCACGGAAATCCCACTCCCGCGTGAGGCGGGGAGGGGCGAAGAGCCGGAGCAATGTCCTCAGCGGTTGGCCATACCGCTGTTGCCGGGCCGCCCAGGGGGCGGCCGCAGTGCCACACGACGCCGGTGCTGAGGGAGCATCCATCACGTTGCCGTGAACCAACCCCCGGCTTCAGGACTGCCTCTTGATGGGCCCAATCGCGGCGCGAACGGGTGGCGACCCCGCAAAATCGGCCATTGCGGCCGGTCCGGGGAGAAAATCCCATCTCGCGCAGCCGATCACGCGACGTGATCGGCCCCGCATGGGCCGTTGGCTCATGTGCCTATCTGAGTTTCAATTGCTTCCAATGAAACACAACCGGCACGCTGCGCGGCGGGCTGGAGTTCCGGCGAGGCGCGTTGGCTCTCTCGTCGTCTGTCTCGATCCAGAGCGGGAGGTCTGCGGTGGCGAAACTCAATGTGAACGGCAAGATGATCGACGTCGAAGCGGCCGGCGACACGCCGCTGCTCTGGGTCCTGCGCGAACAGATCGGCCTGACGGGAACCAAATACGGCTGCGGCGTCGCGCAATGCGGCGCCTGCACCGTGCATATCGACGGCGTCGCGACGCGCGCCTGCGCACTGCCGCTTGACGCGGTGACGGCGGAACAGAAGATCGTCACGATCGAGGGGCTTTCGCCTGACGGCTCGCATCCGGTCCAGCAGGCCTGGATCAAGCACGAGGTGCCGCAATGCGGCTTCTGCCAGAGCGGTATGATCATGGCGACCGCCGCCCTGCTGCAGGCCAATCCGAAGGCCACCGAGGCCGACATCGCCAGCGAGATCACCAATATCTGCCGCTGCGGCACCTATGCACGAGTCAAGACGGCGATCCTCGATGTCGTCGCCGGCGGCACGCTCGGTCGCGGTTGAGGGGGAAACGATCATGAGCATCTCGACCGTCACCACGGGCTTTCGCCCCTCCCGCCGCAGCCTGCTCGCGGGCTCAGCCGCCGCAGCCGGCGCCTTCACCTTTGGCTTCACGATCCCGTTCGGGAGCGAGGCGCAGGCGCAGGCCGTCGTGCCTGAAATCAACGCCTGGGTCGTCATCCATCCCGACGACAAGGTGGTGATCCGCATCGCCCGCTCGGAGATGGGGCAGGGCACGCTGACCGGCCTGGCCCAGCTCGTTGCCGAGGAGCTGAACTGCGACTGGGCCAAGGTCACGACCGAATATCCGACGCCGGGCCAGAACGTCGCCCGCAACCGCGTCTGGGGCAATTTCTCGACCGGCGGCAGCCGCGGCATTCGCGAGTCGCACGACTATGTCCGCAAGGGCGGTGCGGCGGCCCGCACGATGCTGATCCAGGCGGCGGCGAACGAATGGAAGGTGCCCGCCTCCGAATGCGTTGCCGAGAAGAGCGTGATCACGCACAAGGCGTCGGGGCGCTCGCTGCGCTATGGCCAGGTCGCGGCGGCTGCCGCCAAGATCGAGGCGCCCAAGGACGTCGCGCTGAAGGATCCAAAGGACTGGACCATCGCCGGCAAGCCATTGGCGCGTCTGGACACGGCCCCCAAGACCGATGGCAGCAAGATCTACGGCATGGATCTGAAGATGCCGGGCATGCTCAACGCCGCGATCAAGGATTGCCCCGTCTTCGGCGGCAAGGTGAAGAGCTTCGATGCCGCCAAGATCAAGGACATGCCGGGCGTCAAGCATGTGCTCCCCGTGGGCGACAGCGCCGTCACCGTCGTCGCCGATACCTGGTGGCAGGCCAAGACCGCTCTCGACGCGCTGCCGATCGTCTGGGACGAGGGGCAGCACGCCAAGGTCTCGAGCGCGAGCCTGGCCGAGTGGCTGAAGGAGGGGCTCGACGCCCCCAACGCCGTCGTGGGCAACCAGAACGGCGACGTGAAGGCCGCGATTTCGGGCGCCGCCCGCACCATCGAGGCCGTCTATTCCTATCCGTTCCAGAACCATGCCTGCATGGAGACGATGAACGCGACGGCGCTCTACACGCCCGACAAATGCGAGGTCTGGACGCCGACGCAGAACGGCGAGGCCGCGTTGGCGGCAACGGCCGAGGCGTCGGGCCTGCCGATCGCCAAATGCGAAGCCTATAAGATCGATCTCGGCGGCGGCTTCGGCCGGCGCGGCGCGGTGCATGACTGGGTTCGCCAGGTCGTCGCCATCGCCAAGCAGATTCCCGGCACGCCTGTGAAGCTGATCTGGTCGCGCGAGGAGGACATGCTGCATGGCCGCTTCCACCCGCTGACCCAGTGCAAGATGACCGGCGCGCTCGACAAGGACGGCAATCTGACCGGGCTGCACATGCGCATCTCCGGCCAGTCGATCGTCGCGGGCATCTTCCCGCAGAACATCCAGAACGGACGCGATCCCGTCGTCTTCCAGGGGCTCAACGCGTCGGGGCCGGAGGCCTCGATCGGCTACACAATCCCCAATCTGCTGATCGACCACGCCATGCGTAACCCGCATGTGCCGCCGGGCTTCTGGCGCGGCGTCAACCTGAACCAGAACGCGATCTATCTCGAATCCTTCCTCGACGAACTGGCCCATGCCGCCGGCAAGGACCCGCTGGAGTTTCGTCGGGCGATGATGAAAAACCACCCCAAGCACCTCGCCGTGCTCAATGCGGCCGCCGAAAAGGCGGAGTGGGGCAAGCCGCTGCCGGCCGGCATGTTCCGGGGCATCTGTCAGACCATGGGCTTTGGCGCCTATGTCGCGGCAGTGGCCGAGGTCTCCGTCAGCGACGACGGCAAGCTCAAAATTCATCGCATCGTCGCGGCGACCGATCCGGGCCATGTCGTCAATCCCGCCCAGGTCGAGCGCCAGATTGAGGGCTCCTTCGTCTACGGTCTGTCGGCCGCGCTCTATGGCGAGATCACCATCAAGGACGGGCGCGTCGAGCAGGAGAACTTCGACACCTATGAGGTGATGCGGCTGGAGGCGATGCCGGCGGTCGAGACCGTGCTGGTGCCGTCTGGCGGTTTCTGGGGTGGCGTCGGCGAGCCGACGATCGCGGTCGCTGCACCCGCCGTGCTGAATGCGATCTTCGCCGCGACGGGCAAGCGCATCCGCAACCTGCCGCTCAAGAACGCCGATCTGAAGAAGGCGTGAGGACGACGGCAGGAGTGCTATCGCGTCTGGCGCTCGCCGGGGCCGTTCTGGCATCTGGCGGCGCTTCGACTGCTTCGGCGCTGGAGCCCTATGCCATTGTCGGTGACGCGATCTCGGCGCCACTCGGTCGCCTGATCGGCAACGCGGCGCGCGGCGCGGCGCTGGTCAAGGATCGCGAACGCGGCAACTGCCTGATCTGCCATCAGGGTGCCGACCCGTCCGAGCCCTTCCAAGGCAATATCGGGCCGCCTCTCGCGGGCGTCGGCGCGAGGCTCGACGCCGGCCAGATCCGGCTGCGGCTGGTCGATGCCTCGCTTGTGAACCCGCAGACCGTGATGCCGCCCTATTTCCGGACGGAAAACCTGCATGATGTCGCCTTGCCATTCCGGGGCAAGCCGGCCCTCTCGGCCCAGGAGATCGAGGATGTCGTCAGCTATCTCGCCACGCTCCAGACGCCCTGAAGGCGGGCTCGACCGCCGCAGCCTTGTCGCGGGTGCCGCAGTGGGTCTGGTGGTTGCGGGTTTGCCGGGCCGGGCTGCGAGCGAGACCGCGCCCGACCTTGCGCAACTGATCGCGCGCGTGACCGAAGGCGTGGCGCCCGAGCGCGGCCGCATCACGCTGTCGATCCCGGCGCTCGCCGAGAACGGCAATTCGGTTGACACCAAGATCGCCGTCGACAGCCCGATGACGGAGGCCGACCATGTCCGCTGGATTCATCTGATCGCGGAAAAGAACCCGTTTCCGGACATGGCGCGCTTCCATCTCGGCCCGCGCGCCGGCCGCGCCGAGGTCGCGACCACGCTGCGGATCGCGCAGTCGCAGAAGGTCGCGGTTGTCGCCGCTTTGAGCGACGGACGCTTCGTCATGACGGATGCCGACATCGTGGTGACGCTGAGCGCCTGCATCGACGGCGGTTGAGGAGAGACGCGATGAGTTTCAACGCCCGCATCACCATGCCCGCGCAGGCGAAGGCCGGCGAAATCGTCGAGATCAGGGTGCTGACCCGTCACGTCATGGATCGCGGCGGCCAGTCCGACGGCAAGGGCGGCACCGTGCCGCGCAAGATTCTGAACCGGCTGACCGCGACCTATGCGGGCGAGCCGATCTTCCGCTTCGACATGCACACCGGCGTCTCCGCTAATCCCTTCGTCTCGTTCACGACACGGGCGGTCGCAACCGGCGACATCGTGTTCGAATGGCGCGAGGACGGCGGCGCGACCTACACGCGAACCGCCAGGCTGACGGTGACGTGAGCCTCGTCGCATTCGGCCTGCGATCTTTCTCAGCCCTCATCCTGAGGAGCCGCGTCGGCGGCGTCTCGAAGGATGTTTCAAAGCGCGCTGGAGCATCCTTCGAGACGCAAGCTTTGCTGGCTCCTCAGGATAAGGGCTGTGTGGCCAAGACCGGGATCGCGCTGATCCTTGCGCTCTCCGTCGTTGTCGTTCCAGCCGGATCGGCGCTGTCGGAGATCAAATCCGGCTCCGAATTCCTCTCGCCCGAACTGCGCCGTCAGCAGGCGGACGAGACCCGCAACCCGGCTTTCTTCTGGGTCGAGCAAGGTCGCGAACTGTTCAGCCGCAGGCCTGCCCCGGATGCGCAAGCCTGCATCGCTTGCCATGTCGATCCGCAGCAGAAGCTGCGCGGCGCCGCGACACGCTATCCGCAGGTCGATGCGGCGACCGGAAAGCTGCTCAATCTCGAGGGCCGCATCGAGCAGTGCCGCGTCGAGCGCCAGAAGCAGCCGGCCTTTGGCTATGAGAGCCCCGAGCTTCTCTCGATGACCGCCTATCTCGCCTCGCTGTCGCGCGGCCTGCCGATGCAGGTAAAGACCGATGGCGCTGCGAACCCCTTTTTCGAGGCGGGTAGGGCCTTCTTCGAGCGAAGGCAAGGCCAACTCAACCTGTCTTGCCAGCAATGCCATGACGGCCTCGTCGGCCAGAAGCTGCGTGGCGATACCATCAGCCATGGCGCGGGCACGGGCTATCCCGCCTACCGGCTCGAATGGAACGATGTCGGCTCGCTGCACCGGCGCCTGCGGGCCTGCTCGCTCGGCGTTCGCGCGACCCAGTTCGATTACGGTTCGGCGGAATACCTCGCGCTGGAACTCTACCTCGCAGGCCGCGCCAAGGGTCTCCCGGTCGAGACGCCGGGGCTACGGCGCTGAGAGATGTCTGACCGCGTCGCCGCGGCTGGCGTGGCCATCATGTAAACATGTCGGCGCAGATAGCGTCGTACCAGGCAAGGTTCTCGGCCTGGGTCTGCCTGCGGATTTCGGCGCTTTCGCCCGGCTGCGAGATGAAGGTCTCGACTGCGGCGATGCGCCCGTCCCTGGGCTCGTAGCGGCCGCCGACTTTGATGGCGTCGTCGGTATCGACCATGCTCCAGCAGGTGTTGATATAGCGCGCCGGAAAGGTCGGAGCGCCGACGAGTTCGCCGCGCAGGATCATGGCCGCGACCTTGGCCTGGCTGTTGGCGGAGAAAGCCGATTTCGGCATGTCGCCGGCTTGGCAGGCATCGCCGAGCACGACGATGGTGGGATCGACGACGGACTTCATCGTCGCCGGATCGATGGTGCAATAGCCGTCCGCCGGGGCGAGACCGGCATCGCGCGCAATCGCGCCCGCCATCTGCGCCGGGATGACGTTGACGAAGGCGCAATTCGCGTAGGTTTCGAAGCCGGTGACGACCGTGCCCGTTTTTGGATCAACCGATGTGATGCCGTCATGCACCTTCGGGCCGAGCCATTCGATCATCGCGCCATAGCGCCGTTCCCAATCCGGCATAAAAACGCCCTGCTTGGAGAAGCTCTCCTTGGGGTCGAGGATGATGATCCGGGCCTTGGCGCGGCCTGTCTCCTTCAGCACATGCGCGAACATCGAGGCGCGCTCATAGGGCCCAGGCGGGCAGCGATAGGGATTGGGCGGAGCGATCATCACGATGGTGCCGCCGTCTGGTACCGCGTCGAGCTTTTCCCGGATCAGTTGCGTCTGCCGGCCGGGCTTCCAGCCATGCGGCATCATCTCCTCGGCTGCTTGCGACCAGCCGGGCACGGAATCGTAGTTCAGGTCGATGCCGGGCGAGAGCACCAGCCGGTCGTAAGGCAGCCGTCGGCCATCGGACAGCACGACCTCGCTCTTGTCCCGGTCGACCTGCGTGGCACGGCTGCGCACGATCGCAATGCCGTAGGTCGAGGCCAGCGTGTCGTAGCGATGGACGATCTCGTCATAGCGCTTGAAGCCGCCGATATAGAGATTGGAGTGGAAGCAGGTCTGGTAGGTCTCGTTCTCCTCGACCAATGTCACCGAGATCCCGCCTTGACTGTCTCTGGCGAGGTATTTCGCCGCCGTCGCGCCGCCCGGCCCGCCGCCGACGACGACCACCCGGGGCCGGGACTGGCCCAAAAGCGCGGGCACGGAGAGCGTGCTCGCGGCCAGCAGAGCGCCTGAGCCTGCCACCAGATCCCGTCGCGTCGGTTTCATCGGCCTGTCCTCTCAGCTTTCATCGCACGCGTTCATGGCTTGCTCGTCAGCGCGCCGAAATAGGCGGCGAGCGCTGCAATCTCGTCGCGGCTCAGACGGGCGGCGACGGCCTGCATCACCGGATTGTCGCGCTGTCGGCTGCGATAGGCGTCGAGCACGGCGACGAACTGATCCTCCGGCCAGCCGATGATCGGCGGGATGCCGCCGCGACTCCGGCCGGAGATCTGGTGGCAGGCGCTGCATTCAGCGGCGAGATACGCGCCCAGCGCCCGGTCCCCGGCGGCTTCTACCGGTGAGGCGACGAGCAGCAATGCCGCAACGCCTCGCAGGGCGAACCCTGCGAAGCGCCGCGCATGTCGCCCTTTCATTCTGTGCCTGCCCAAGCCGGGCTCCCTGTCGCAAGCATCCACCCGTTACCAATCTCCGCAGTGTAGAGCAGCAGATCTGCAAGGCAGGAGGATGGAGCCGGACTCCTTTCTGGAAGAGTTCTCAGGTTCCGTCTTTCACGATCCTGTCAGAGGCGCGCGAGCACTTTGGCTGCCGCGACGTGGCTCGGGCCGGCCGTGACCCGCCTCGGATCGAGCTCCGACGTCACACCCTGATCGCTTCAAGGGAAGGCCCGGCTTTGGGGGCATTCAGAGGGCGACGTCATGGGCTGGCTTGCCGCTCCGGGCGATCCGCGGCAGCAGCGAACGCGCCGCATGATCGCAATGATCTGGATTTCCAGCCGGAAAGGCTGGTGCTGCGAGAGAGGACTGAACTGGCTTATGGTTCAGCAAAATCAATATCTTATGAGATAGTGTGTAACAGCGTAACGAGCACAGAAATGTTACCGTCGCGGCTGCGGAGGCGAGGAGAATGTCCACAGTTGCCCCCGTTCTCCGATCAGACGAACCGCCTCCATCTCTAACTCACGCCCGAACTTCCGGCGCTGCATACGCGCGCCCGGCTCCATGAAACACCTAATCTCGATGTCCACGAAATCGGCAGCGGCCCTCGCTAATTCTTGGATAGAGTGGCGTCGCCGTTCCCGTCGATAGCTCGCGTCTCTGCGTTCCCTTTTTGGGTCGCGCCCAGGATCGCATCGACGGGATCGCCGCCGTGGAAGCCGGCTTGCGCCAGGATCTCGTTGATGATCGGCTTCTGCGCGCCGAAGCTGAGCAGCTGGCTGCTGAGATCGGAGATCGGGCTCTGGCCGCCTTGTCCGGCCGAGCCGCCGTTCATCGCGCCGAGCAGGTTGCCGGCGCTGAAGATCCTGATGTCCGAGATCTTCTCGATCGGCTTCATCGCCTGCTCGAGCGCCTCGGGGATGATCGCGATGCGCTGCTTCGTCAGTTCGAAATCGACCATCTGCGGCGACAGCGCGTTGCGGGCCTCGTTCAGGGCGCGTTCGCGCTTCGCCTCGGCCTCGCCGAGTTCGATGATGCCGCTAGCCTTGATCTTGTTGGCGTCGGCCTCGGCAGTCGCCTGCGTGCGCAGGGCCTGAGCGAGGTTGTCGGCGGCTTCTCGCTCGGCCTGTGCGTTCACCGTGATGCGCGTGGCGTCGCGCTCGGCCTCGCGGCGGGCGTCAATCACCGCGATCTGCTTGGCGCGCTCGGCGATCTCGACAGCTCGGGCCGTCTCGACCTGTTCCTCGGCCGTAACGGCGTCGGCCTTGGCGGATTCCGCCTTCGCCTTGGCCTGGGACTCGGCCTCGCTCTTCTCGGCGATGGCGATGGCCGCGTCGATCCTGGCGGTCTCGGTCGCCCGCTTCGCCAGCGCCTCGCTCTCGGCGATACCTTGCTCGGCCTCGATCCGGGCCGTCGCTGTGGCCTGCTTGGCCTCGGCCTCGCTCTTGGCGATGCCGCGTTCGGCATCGAGACGCGCGGTCTCCTCGGAGAGGCGGGCGGTCTGCTCGGCCCGCGCCTTCTCGGCCCTCGTCTCGGCGGTCTTGTTGGCGATGTCGCGCTCCTGGCTGAGCTCGGCGTCGCGCTGCTCGCGCTGGATCGTCAGGCGCTGGAGTGCAGCCTCGCGGTCCTTGGCCGCGATCGTGACCTCGGTCTCGCGCAGGACGTCGTTGCGTTCGCGCCGGCGCGTCTCGGTGATCCGCGTCAGCGCGGTCAGGCCTTCGGCATCGAAGGTATTGTGCTCGTTGAAATGCTTGATGTCGGTCTGGTCGAGCCGCGTCAGCGATACGGTTTCGAGCTCCAGCCCGTTTGATTGCAAGTCGGCGGCGACCGCCTCCTGCACCGATTTGACGAAGTCGGCGCGTTTCTCCTGGAGGTCCTTCAGCGTCATCGTGGCGGCGACTGAGCGGAGCGCATCGACGAACTTGGCCTCGACGAGCTTGCGTAACAGATCGGCGTCATTGGTGCGATCGCCCAGCGTCTGGGCGGCCAGGGCGATATTCTCCTCGTCGGGTTTCACCCGCACATAGAACTCGGCCGTGATGTCGGCGCGCATGCGGTCTGCCGTGATCAGGGATTCGGCCTCCGAGCGCTGGACTTCGAGACGCAGCGTGCTGAGCTGGACCCAGGCATAGGAATGGAAGATCGGCAGGATCAGCGAGCCGCCGTCGAGAACCACGCGCTTGCCGCCGAGCCCGGTGCGGACATAGGCCTTGTCGCGGGTCGAGCGTCTGTAGAGCGCTGCCATCGCTACGCCGATGCCGACGATGAGGGCGACCGCGATACCTGCAATCGTGAGAATCGAGACGTAGTTCATGGCCGTGTCGCCCCCCGCCCAGATGAATGATCCGCGCCCAGCTCGGCCGGTGCGGGAATGGCTTCGAAGACACCGTTCGCTCGATCGACGATCAGTACGGTGCCACCCTGCGCGATGACGTGATCGCCCGCGCCCTTCGTTTGAAGGACATGGATGTTGCCGTGGCGATCCCGGATGCGGACTCGCCCCGGCTTGCCCTGATCGAGCGGACCGAGCGTCACCGTCCCGGTCAGCCCGATGAAATCGGCCTGGCTGACGACCGACGTCTCCTCGCGGGGGATGATACGCGCCGTCCAGCGTGACAGCGTCCGCGTCGTGGGCGCGGCTACGACCAGCGCGCCGACGCTGGCGATGATCGTGGGCAGCGTTCCGGCGATCGATTGGGCGACGCCCTGGATCGCGAAGCCCGCAACGGCGAAGCAGGCCAGCCAGATCATGATCAACACCAGCAGTGGCACGCCGCCGGCATTGAGCCAGGACATCCAGGCGCCGAGCACGCCATGGTCGGCATGCCCCTCGACCGCATGGCCCGGAAGCCCGTGGTCCACAAACGCCGATACCGACATCCCGATCAGCATCGCCACGAGTTCGACGACGACGAGGCCGACGAGGACCAGCGCGGCGATCGCGAAGGGGTAGCTGCCGGCTCCGGCGATGGCGTCCATCAGCCACGGTTTCCCTTATAGCTGTCCAAACGGTCCTGTATCGCCTTCTCGCGTTGCAGGCGAGCCAGTTCCTCGACCTCGGAGGCTCCTGTCGCCGGGCGACCCGGCACCCCCGTGACCCGCTCGATCGCGCCCAGCGAGCGGGCAAGCCTGTTCTCGTTGCGGACGGAGGCGCTTTCGCCCTCGGCGCCGTCCTGTGCACCCTTGCTCTTCTTCAACGCGTTGAGGCGCGCGACGGCGTCCTGTCGCGCCGAGGCGACGGCCTGGAGCGCCTTGCCGGCCTCCTCGATCCGGTCGGAGACCTCGGCCAGCGCGGTTTCCAGCGCCGAACGCTGCGCTTCCAGGTCGATCTGCAAGCCGACGACCGGCTTGACCAGATCCTCGCGGCCGCTGGCGAGCCCGGTTTCGATCTTGCCGGCGAGGTCGTCGATCTCGTCGTTGATCTCGGCGATCTTGGCCTTGATGCGATGTTCTTCGGCGCGCGCCTTGCCGGCGCTAGCCCGGGCTTCGTCCGCGACGGCGTCGATCTCGCGGATCGACTGTTCGACGGTGGCTGTGGCGTTTGCGCCTTCGAGCGTGTCGGCCGCGCCATGGGCGAGGCCGGCGATGACGCGTCCGATGCGCGACAGGATTCCTTCGGTGGCCATGCTGGTCTCCTTGGGTTTGGTGACGGCGGCGATGCCGACGAGGATCAGGGTCTCGCCATCTCTGAGAACGAGCCTGGCCTCGGCGTGGTCGAACCAGCCAGGATCGTAGCCGGTTACGGCATAGGGGATGAGCCTGCGGCCCTCGACGGTGGCGAGGCTAAGATGCGTCGGGCTCTTGATCGCGTAGAGGCGTCCGTCCAGCGGCAGGTCGTCGATCGCGGCGCCGGATCCTTGGCGATTGGCATGGTCGCGCAGGCCCAGCGTGACCAGCCGCGCCGGCAGACGGGTCTTCTCCCGGATCGGCGCGTAGGCCTGATCGTGAAGGGCGACGAGATTGGAGCTTGCCCCGCGTTCGCGCCCGAGCTCGTCGAGCACGCCCATCATCACGCCATAGTCGTCGAGCGTCGCCCGGATCGCGCCGTCGTCCTCGGGCGAGGGCGACAGCGTGTAGCTCATGGTCGACTGGAAGCGCTCGCTCATACCAAAGACATAAAGCACATCATTTGTGCTTTCAAGGGCTGCCGCCCGAATGCCCCCTTTTCGGTCAGATTATGCGATAGGGGCTCTGGCGATGACGCAGGGAGCTTGGAAAAGGCGCGACCTACATAGCTGCATCGACCTAGGAGGAAAGGGTGGGTCGGTGGATCCCGCGCTCTTGCGCGTTCCTGCCCGCTGACGCCCGGGCGCCTCGTCGACGAGATCCCATCGAGCTGCCGCGCCGCGCCCGGCCCATCTCGGCGACTACCCCAGCTTCAATACCTATTCTGACCGTATTCACGACGCTTTCCGGCGCTTCGGCGTGATCAGATGCTGAGGCTTTCACTTGCCCGGGGTAGGGCGGGGCACCTCAAGACATGCCGTCCGTGCCGGCTCCGCACACCAGGGCACAGACACGAGTTCCTTGCTCTATGTTCAACCGTCCCGAATTCAGGGCTGCGAGGGAGGCCGCCCCTGAAAGGTCGGCACCGATGCCGAACTCAAACCAGAGCAAGCGGGCTGCGCTTTCCATCTCCTCGTCGCTGACGAGAACAATCTCATCGACCTTGTCGCGCACGACCTCGAAGATCGCCTGGTCCGTCTGCCGGCACGACATCGTCGCGACGCGCGTCTCCAGCCGGTCCAGCGCCACCAGCCTGCCGGCCTGGAGGCAGGCATGCAGCGTCGGCGATCCCAACGGCTCGATGCCGATGATGCGCGTGGCGGGCCGCATGGCCTTCACAGCCGTCGAGAGACCGCTGATGAGCCCGCCACCGCCGATGGCGACGAGAATGACGTCCACATCCGGCATGTCGTCGAGAACGTCGAGGCCAAGCGTGCCTTGTCCAGCCACCACGATGGGGTCACTGAAGGGATGCGCATAGGTCGCGCCGGTCCTTTCCGCAAAAGCCAGGGCGGCCGCATTGGCGTCGTCCCAGACATCGCCGACAATCTCAACCGAAGCACCCCATTGCTTCAGCTTCGTCACCTTGTCGGGAACGACGTTCGACGGCAGGAAGATCTGTGCCTGAGCGCCAAGAACATGCGCCGAGCGGGCGATGGCGAGCCCGTGATTGCCGCCTGAGGCGGTGACGATGCCGCGCCGACGCTGGGTGTCGCTCATGGTCAGAAGGCGGTTCATCGCTCCGCGCGCCTTGAAAGATCCGGCCGCCTGCAGCAGCTCGAGCTTCAGGGTCACCCAGACGCCCGCTGCGCTACCGTCCTTCAGCTGCGTATAGGCCAGCGTCGGCGTCTTGCGGATATAGGGCGCGATCCGCTGGCGTGCAGCTTCGATGTCGGCGAGGTCGATCACGACAGGTCTCCGCGATAGGGGGCTGCCACGATCAGGCAGCAGTTGCCCGGCCTGACCCGGCCGGGTTGCCGACGGCCGTAGAGGATGCCGTCGGCGGCGTAATGCAGCAGATCGGGCGGGCGGGTCGGATCCCAGGTGCAGTGGATGCGGCCAGCGGGCTGGCCCGCGCTGACCGTGACGCCATTGGCATGGAAGGGCTCGAAGATGCCGTCCGCAGAGGCATAGACATAGGCCGCTGTGCTAGGCAGTTCGAGGACGGCGCCTTCCCCGCGCCGCGGCTCCGGCGCGTCGCGCGAAACGATCCCGAGATGATCGAGCACATTGGCGACCCCGCGCCGGCAAACCCTCAGGGCTTCGAGCGAGACCGTGCCCCCACCGGCCATCTCGGTGCCGACCGTAACGAGCCCCGCACGGCACGCGGCGGCCGTCGCCGTTCGTGGTTCGCCGAGATTGCTGATCACCACGGTCATGGGCGCGTCGAACGCTTGCACCGCAGCGACATTGCGCTTGTGCAGCGCCGGATCGTCGGTCGGCTCGACGATCGCGCTCGGGATGATGTCGAGCGAGGAGCCGCCGGAATGCAGATCGAGGAAAGCGTCGCCGAGCGGCAGGATGTGGTCGCTGACAAACGCCGAGATCTGCTGCGTGATGGTGCCGCGCGGATCGCCCGGGAAGGTACGGTTGAAATTCAGCCCATCGATCGGCGAGGTGCGCTTTCCGGCGATGACGGCATGGACGTTGTTGGCCGGCATCAGGATCAACCGGCCCTGAACGCGGCCGGGATCGAGATCGCGGATCATGTCGCAGATCGTGATCGGCCCCTCATACTCGTCGCCATGGTTGCCGCCTTCGAGGATCGCGGTCGGCCCCGAGCCGTTCTTGATGATCGCGATCGGGACACGCGTCGCGCCCCAGGCATCGTCGTCGGGTGAATGCGGGATCATCAGGAAGCCGGTCTGCTTGCCCTCGCGCTCCGGGTCCACCGTCAGGAAGGCGCTGGAGGGTCGCGGGATGGGCTTCGGGCGTTTGCTGCTCATGGCTGGCTCGCGGACATAACAAAGGCTTCGGAGCAAAGGCTCCGGCCGCCGGGGTTTGAGAGGGAAGGGCCGGGCGTTTTCACGCCCGGCTGGCTTTGGGTCAGCTCAGAGCGTGGGCAGCGGGTCCATCGGCATGTCGAGATACGTCCGATGGAGCCGGTCGAGTTCGCCGTTCATCGTGTTGAAGAAGATGAAGCCGTCGAGCCAGCGCACGAGGTTATGCTGGTCCATCTGCACGCCCATATGGGCGGGGCTGCGCCGAATGGTGAACTTGCGCTCGAACTCCTTGCCCGGGTTCTGCTTGGCAAGCGCCTGCGCGACGATGCTGTTGGTGGCGAGAAGATCGGCCTGGCCGGTGATGTAGGCGGCTGCAGCGGTCGCGTCGTCCTCGGTGCGCATCAGGCTCGCCTTCGGCGCGGAAGCGCTGATTGCAAGCTCCTGGGTCGTGCCTTTGGCGGCAGCGACCCGGGCCGAACCGATAGTCTCCGGGCTGCTCACGGTCGATGATTTCGCCCCATAGACGGCAAGGAAGGTGTTGGCGTAGGGCGCGGTGAACTGAATCTGCTTGGCCCGTTCTGGAGTCAGCCCCATCACCGAGATGACGATATCGACCTTGTCGGTGAGCAGGAACGGGATGCGGTTGGCGCCGGTGATCTGCTGCATCTCCAGCTTCACGCCGAGGCCCTTGGCAACCATCTCCGCCATCTCGATGTCGAAGCCGATCGCCTTGCGGTTCGCGTCCTGCGAGCCGAAGGGCGGCGCGTCGAGCGGCACGCCGATGCGGACGACACCCTTGGACAGGATGTCCTGGAGCTTGTCGGCCCTGGCTTCCACCGAGCCGATAACGGCGATGGCCAGCGCGGCCAGGCCCGTGAAGAATGAACGCATGTTTGTCTCCCCTCGTTGAGCAACAGATCGTTTTTGGCTTCCTCAGTGCAGGACCGCGCTGAGGAAGGTCTGCAGTTCGGGTGTCTTCGGCTCGGCGAGGACCGCCGCGGCCTGACCCTCTTCGTGAATTCGGCCTTCGTGCATGAAGACGACGCGCGAGCCGAAACGACGCGCGAAGCCCATCTCGTGGGTTACGAGGATCATGGTCATGCCCTCCTGCGCCACAGATTCGAGCACTTTCAGGACCTCGCCGGTCAGCTCGGGGTCGAGCGCGGAGGTGACCTCGTCGAACAGCATGAGCTTGGGCCGCATCGCCAGCGAGCGCGCGATCGCAACGCGTTGCTGCTGACCGCCCGAAAGCTGCGAAGGGAAGGCGTCGAGCTTCTCCTCGAGGCCGACACGCCGCAACACTTCACGCGCCAGTTCACGGGCTTCCTCGGGCGGCTGCTTCTTCACGACGCGCGGTGCCAGTGTGATGTTTTCGCTGACGGACAGATGCGGAAACAGATTGAAGCTCTGGAAGACGATGCCGACCTCCTGCCGGAGCTTGCGCAGATTGGTCCCCGGGTCGTTGACCCGCACCCCGTCGACGCTGATGCTGCCGGCCTGGATCGGTTCAAGCCCGTTGATGCAGCGCAGCAGCGTGCTTTTGCCCGAGCCCGATCGACCGATGACGGCCACGACCTCGCCCTTGGCGATGTCGAGCGAGACATCCTTGAGCACAGGCACCGTGCCGTAGCTCTTGTTGATCCCCTGGATTTCAACGAGCGACATCGAGCTTCCGCTCGAGTGAGCGGCTCCATTGGGTCAGAGGGAAGCAGAGGGCGAAATAGATGCAGGCGACGGTGATGAAGACTGCGAAAGGTTGGTAGGTGCCGGCTGCGGTGAGCTGGCCTTCGCGCGTGAGCTCCACCAGCCCGATCGTCGCAGCCAGCGAGGTGTTCTTGATGAGCTGAACCAGGAAGCCGACCGTCGGCGGGATGGCGATCCGGATCGACTGGGGCACGATCACGTAGCGCAGCTGCTGGGCCGTCGAGAGGCCAAGCGAAGCTCCAGCCTCCCATTGCGTCTTGGCGATCGAGACCAACGCACCTCGCCAGATCTCGCCGAGGAAGGCGCTGCCATAGATCGAGAAGGCGACGGCCGCGGCGAGCCAGGGGTTTACCGAGATGCCGATCAGCGGCAGGCCGAAGAAAATCAGGAAGAGCCAGACCAGCAGCGGCGTGCCCTGCACGATCCAGATATAGGTCGCGACCAGCCAGCGCAGCGGCGCGATCGGCGAGATGCGGGCGATGGCGAGGATCAGGCCGAGCAGGGCCGAACCGGCGAAGGCCGTTGCGGTCAGGGCCAGCGTCCAGCGTGCCGCGGCGACCAGATACATGACGTCGATATAGGAGAAGGTCCGGATCATCGCCTGACGAACGCCCAGTAATAGATGCCCGCGAACAGGCCGCGGAAGGCGAAGGCGAGCCCGAGATAGAGCACGCCGATCACGGTATAGACCTCGAAATCGCGGAACGTGCGCGACTGCACGATAGAGGCTGCGTGGAACAGATCCTCCACCGAAATCTGCGAGACGACACTCGTCGCCAGCATCAGCAGAACAAACTGACTGGCGAGCGCTGGAAACATCGCCTTGAGCGCCGGGAACACCACGACATAGCGAAAGACCTGCAGCCCCGAGAGACCGAGCGAATGACCGGCCTCGACCTGCGCTTTGGGCACGGCCTCGAAGCCGGCGCGGACGATCTCGGTCGTGTAAGCGCCAAGGTTGATCACCAGCGCGATGATCGCCGCCGTCAGGCCGTCGAGCCGGATGCCAAAGCTGGGCAGACCGAAGAAGATCAGGAAGAGCTGGACCAGCAGCGGTGTGTTGCGGATGACCTCGACATAAGCGGTCACGATACGCTTCAACCAGCCCGGCCCGTAGACACGCGCTGCCGCACAGGAGACGCCGATGACCAGGCCGCCGAGCATGGTGCAGGCCGAGAGCAGCAGCGTGATCCAAACGCCGTCGAGAAGGGACTCCCAGGCCGCAAAGACGTCGCGAAACTGGAGCCCATACTTCATCGCGCTCGGCCCCGACGGAACCGGAGATGCGCGGCGGGCTGCCTGAGACGGCTGGACTGAATGGGTAGAAGCAGTGCCATTTACCCCTCTTTACGGTGAGGCTAGGTTAGCTTCTTATTTGATGTCAAGCTTCACATATGAAACAGGGCGACATGGCCGAGTTCTCTGAACATGCTGGCGACGACAAAACCTCCTACGCCGCGCCGGCGCTGGAGAAGGGACTCGATATTCTCGAGCTGTTGGCCGAGGTCGGCGAACCTCTGTCGACTCGTGCCATCGCCGAGCGGCTGGAGCGCTCGAAAAGTGAGATCTTCCGCATGGTTTTCGTCCTGCAGCAGCGCGGCTATCTCGTGCGCGAGGCGGGCACGGACCGGCTGGCGCTGTCGCGCCGCCTCTTCGATCTCGGCATCAGGACGCCGGGCGGGCGGCAACTGACCTCGATCGTGCTGCCTCTGATGGAACGCTTCAGTGAGGAAAGCGGCCAGGCGGCCCATCTGGTCGTATTGAGTCGGGGGCAGACAGTCGTCATCGCCACGACTTCGGGCCATCTCGATGCGACGGTGGCCGTCCGACCGGGCTATGGCCGCCCCGCTCTGGAAGCCAATTCCGGCGTGCTCATCCTCGCCTTCCAGTCCGAACCCCGCCGACGGGCGCTGATGCGCGACGGCAGCCCCACCGACCAGGAGCGGCTCGACGATCCCGCGCTGGTGCAAGTCCTGGCCGATATCAGATCACTCGGTCACCGCATCGCCCCAAGCCGTGACATCATGGCGGTCACCGACATCGCCTGCCCGGTCATCGGGCCGGCCGGGTATGCCGAAGCAGCGATCCTGGTGCCCTCGCTGCAGCGGCACGGCTGGGTGACGGATGAAACAGCGATCCTCGAAACGCTGAAAGCGGTTTGCAAGGAGGCGGGCGCGCAGCTTGCCTTCTGATGGCATTGTCATGCCCTCAGCACAGAAAAACGCCCGGTTCTGCTTGGTGCATTCGGACTTTTCGCGATCTGCAAGCGCCATCGCTCAAGCCCGACCCGAACTGGTTTCGAGGCGGATCTTTCTGCTGCTGGGGCTGCAGATGCGCGGGCTGATCAAAGTGTGCGGATCTGCTCTCGAATTCTTCCGGATTCATACCGTGCCGCGCCAACACGGCGAGCGCGCTGACCCTGTAAACGGTCGGAGCTCCCTGAGGATGACCATTGGGGCGAAGGAGCCGCCATCTCGGTTGAGCAGATATCGGTGGGCCTTCCGGGGCATTGAAGTCCGTCTGATTTGTTACAGCGTTTGTAACGTCAGAATGGACAGAAGCCCTGTGCCGTCAAGAGTCTCAGCCACATCAAGGAGATGGGCTGGTGCTGCGAGAGAGGATTGAACTCTCGACCTCACCATTACCAATGGTGTGCTCTACCACTGAGCTACCGCAGCAGGATCGTCGGCCGGGGCGTCTGGCCGTCGCCGGGGCGAGGGGCAGTGCTGGCGTCGTTCCGAAGCGGCGTCCTGATGCCACAACCCCCCGGCAGACGCAACCCGTCTTGTGATGGCCCCACAACGGCAGGGCGAGGGCCGATATCGTTGTGCTGAGGCGGAAGAGCCGGCCGGCGGGCTCAATCGGGCAGCAGGAGACGTGGGTCAATGCGAAACAGCCTGGCATCGCCGAGCAGATGCGCGCTGAAGCCCTCGCCCAGCAGCGGGCGGAACGCGGCGTCGCGCAGGTTCAGACCGCCGGCATAGGCGCCCATCGCCGGCATGACGCAGCGCTTCTGCGACAGGGCAAAGCAGCGCCGCCGCAGCGCCCGTCCGCGCATTCTCACTTTGCCGGCCGGATGAAGATGCCCTGCGATTTCGAACCCGGTCTCGCGTGCATCCGGCTCGTGCCGAAGGGTCACGCCGGCGAGGCTGATCGTCTCGGCCGTGTCGCCACCCATCGCGGCGCCGATCTGCGGATCGTGGTTTCCGGTCACCCAGATCCACTCGCGGCCGGTCTGCAGGTGGCGCAGCGCGGCGAGATTCGTGGCACTGATGCGCGCCTGCGCCTCCCGGTCATGGAAGCTGTCGCCGAGCGCTATCACCCTGGCGGGGGCATGGCGCAGGATCGCCGCCGTCAATGCGGCCAGCGTCGCGGCCGAATCATAGGGGGGCAGGAAGACGCCGCGCGCGGCGTAGGCCGAGCCCTTCTCGAGATGCAGATCCGCGACGACGAGCGTGCGCTCGTCGGGCAGCCATAGCGCGCCCGAGAGATCGGGCACGAGCGCCAGCCGACCCAGCATGAAGGCCGGAATCGCCATCGCGCTTGCCGTCACGCCATCGCCTCCTCTGTCAGCATCGCCTCCGCCTCCGCCAGAATTTCGTCTGCCGCCTCGCCATAGACCGTCTCGCGCCCGATCTCGAGCATGACGGAGACGCCAAGCGGCGACACATGGTCCAGCGGCTGATGCACGATTCGTCCGCTGATTCGTGTCAGCATCTGGCCCAGGCGCTGGATATCGAGCAAGCCTGTGGCGGCGTCCGCGCGTGCGGCCTTGAGCAGCACATGGTCGGGCTCGTGGCGGCGCAGCACGTCGTAGACCAGGTCGGTCGACATGGTGACCTGCCGGCCGTTCTTTTCCTGGCCGGGGAAGCGCCGCTCGATCAGCCCCGCGATGACGGCGCATTGCCGGAAGGTGCGCTTCATCAGTGCCGATTCGGCCAGCCATTCCTCGAGATCGTCGCCGAGCATGTCCTGCGCGAACAAATCGTCGAGGCTCAAGCGTGCGCCCGCGATTGCCGCGCTCATGTCGCCGAGGCACCAGCAGCCGATGCCATAATCGTTGCAGACGAAGCCGAGCGGCCGCATCTTCGCTCGTTCCAGCCGCCGGGTCAGCAGCATGCCGAGCGTCTGGTGCGCGAGGCGGCCCTCGAAGGGATAGGCGATGAGATAAAAACGCCCGCCCCGCGGAAAGGTCTCGACCAGCAATTCGCCTGGCTTCGGCAGGCGCGATTTCAGGCGCTGCGCATGCAGCCAGGAGGAAACCTCGTCGGGCAGGCTGTCCCACTCTTCGGGGCTCGCCAGCATGGTCCGCACGCGGGCAGCCAGAAAGGTCGAGAGTGGGAACTTGCCGCCGGCATAGGAGGGAATCTTGGGATCTGTGCCGGGCGGGGCGCGGGAGCAGACCGCCTCGTTCTCGGTGATGCCCTCGAAGCGAAGCACCTGGCCCGCGAAGACGAAGGTGTCGCCCGGCGTCATCGTCTCGGCGAAATACTCCTCCACCTCGCCGAGCACGCGCCCGCCGCGTGTGACCTGGGATGGTTGGCCGGGTTTGCCCGCGCGTGCCCGGCCGAGCCGGACCTTGAGCATGGTCGCCTCGACGATGGTGCCGACATTCATGCGGTATTGCTGGATGATTCGGGCGTTGCTGGCGCGCCAATGCCCAACCTTGTCCTGCCGGAGCTTGGCGAAGCGTTCATAGGAGCGCAGCGCATAGCCGCCGGTCGCGACGAAGTTCACGACCGCGTCGAAATCTGCCCGCTCCAGCCAGGCATAGGGCGAGGCGGTGCGGACCTCCTCGAACAGCCCATCCGCATCGAAACCATCGGAGCAGGCGACCCCCAATACATGCTGGGCGAGCACGTCGAGCGCGCCGATGCGAGCATCCGCCGTGTCCTGAGCGGCTTCCGCCACGGCATCGAGCGCAGCCCGGCATTCGAGCAGTTCGAAGCGGTTGGAGGGCACCAGCAATGCCTGAGAGGGCTCGTCCATGCGGTGGTTCGAGCGGCCGATCCGCTGCATCAGCCGGCTTGCGCCCTTGGGCGCGCCGATATTGACGACGAGATCGACATCGCCCCAGTCGATGCCGAGATCGAGCGTCGCCGTGCAGACGACCGCCTTCAGCCGGCCGTCGGCCATCGCGGCCTCGACCTTGCGGCGCTGGGACACATCGAGCGAGCCGTGATGCAGCGCGATCGGCAGATTGTCATCATTGATCGTCCACAGCGCCTGGAAGGCGAACTCCGCCTGCATGCGCGTATTGACGAAGACCAGCGTCAGCTTATGCGCCTTGATGGCCTCATAGATCGCACCCATCGCATGGCCGGTGGTATGGCCGGCCATGGGCAGGCGGGTCTGGGTCTGCAGGATGCCGATGCGCGCGGCCGCCCCGCCCGTCAC
>QBLV01000015.1:36763-48607 GCA_003241815.1 Hyphomicrobiales bacterium
GACGAGGCCGGCAGGCGTCTCCGCCCCGCCGAGGAAGCGCTGCAGATCGGCCGGCTCGCGAACCGTCGCCGACAGCCCGACCGCGCTGACCTGCGGCGCGAGGCTGCGCAGCCGAGCCAGACCGAGCGAGAGTAGGTCGCCGCGCTTGGAGGTGACGAGCGCATGCAGCTCGTCGAGCACGATGCGCCGCAACGAGGAAAAGAACGGCGCGGCGTCGCGATGCGAGACCAGGAGCGCAAGCTGTTCCGGTGTGGTCAGCAGAATGTCGGGCGGACGCTGGATCTGCCGGGTGCGCTTGGCGGCCGAGGTGTCGCCGGTACGGGTCTCGACCGTGACGGGCAGACCCATCTCGCGGATCGGCGCCTCGAGGTTGCGGGCGATATCGACGGCCAGCGCCTTCAGCGGCGAGATGTAGAGCGTGTGCAGCCCCTCGCGCTTGCCTGACCGCTCGGTCAATTCGACCAGCGAGGGCAGGAAGCCGGCGAGTGTCTTGCCGGCGCCGGTCGGCGCGACCAGCAGCGTCGAGCGGCCGGCGCGCGCCTCGTCGAGCAAAGCAAGCTGGTGCGGTCGCGCGCTCCAGCCGCGGTCGGAAAACCACGCCGAGAAGGCGGATGGGAGCGGGGAGGGCGCGGTCATGCCAGCGAGAGATAGGGCGGAGCGTGCGAGAACGAAAGGAGAATAACAAAGCGGTCTCACCCGGCCACCTCACCCAGCCGCGCCGGCCCTTTCGGATCTATGCGCTGCGTAAGGCCGTCCGTCGGCGCATCGGCGCCAGGATGTTGACCTCGATTGCACCTGCCGTGGTGACCACCAGGGCGGCCAGGCAGATCGCCAGCTTCGAGTACTCTTCCATGGCGCCTTCGATCTGGATGGCGTGGATCGCACCGGCGCCGACGACGGCAACCGCCAGCACGCTATGCAGGATGCGCCAGGGCCGATGGCCGATCTTCAGCACGCGCCGCGTCGCGGCCAAAGCCGCCGTCAGCACCAGGCACCACAGGCTGATCACGCCATACAGCGAGAACGGCGTCGGCGCGACCAGCAACAGCGCATCGGTGACGTCATCGGGGCTGTAAAGGTACAAGGCGCCGACATGGAGGGCGACCATGGCGACGATCGCGATGCCGCCGAGGCGATGCCACTTTACGCCGGCTCTGGCCTGCAGGAGTTGTGGCGCCGCCGCCATCAAAAGAGGTTGGACGAAAAGCAGGCTGAGCGCGACCACGCCCGCCATGCCGCCGGTGATCCACAACGCCTCGCGGCCGCGCTGCAAAGGGCTTGCCGCAGCGACCAGCACTGGCAGGCCGGCGATGACCGCGATGAGAAGCCATGCGGCCAAGCGGCGGCGGTCAACTCCGGCGCGGCTCATTGGCGGCAGTCGGGGCGAGGACGAAATCGGCCACGATACCCTTGTCGTAACGGCTGCTCAGGACCGGGCGGAGAAACAGCGTCGCAAAGCCGGGATCGTCATAGGCGATATGGATGTGCGGCTGCCCGAACTGGGGAACGATCGGCGAAAACTCGAGCCGATATCGGCCATCGGGCCCGGTCATGACGCTGCCCCGGTTGCTCGGCACCCGTTCGCCGCCGCGCTCGGTGGCGGCCCATATCTGGACCCGGATATTCGACAGGGGCGCGCCGTCGCTGGCTCTGCGGACCAGCCCCGAGGCGATGAAGCCGGTTCCGAGATTCTGGACCAGTGGCGCATTGGGAACGTAATTATTCGCGCCGCCGGGCATGGTCTGGGTCGGGGCTATGGCATTGCCGGGCGACGATTGCGCGACCGCCGGGGTGAACGAACGCGGCAGCAACAGTGCCGTGCCAGCCGCTGCCGCCCCGATGAACAAGGCTCTGCGATCCGTGACGATGATCTTTGCGGTCATGTCTGCTCCTTGGCGATGGATGTCGTTCCGGCGGCCTTTGGCCGAGGCATTAAGCGTGCCGCGCGAGCAGCGCTCGGGTCGGGTATCCTGACTTCAAGGTAAGCATCGCATCGTCGAGGTCCACCAACGGGGCCGTGAGCAGGCGTGAAGGCCGTTCACCTTCCCGTCAGGGGTGCTGTCGGTGGTGCCAAGCCGGCGACATGCCCAACCGAACCGCCTCAGCCCCGCTCTGCGACCACCAGCAGCCCCGGCACGGCCACGCCACGATCCTGACGCGTGCTGGCGGGCTCCAGGAGCAAGGGTTGAAGCCCCGCTTCACCGAGCCTCTGGCGCAACCAAGCCTCCGCATGCGCGAACCGCCGATCGGCTCCGACGACGACGCCCTCGCCGTCATGGCTCTGCACGGTGAAGGCGAAGAGCCCGCCGCGCTTCAGCACGCGTGCGGTCTGCGCAAAAGCGGGCCCGAGTTCGCCGAGATAGACGAAAACGTCGGCGGCCAGGACGAGATCGGCGCAGGCTTCGGGCCGGCTCGACAGGAAGGCTGTCAGGCTCGCCACCGCCAGCTTGTCGTAGAGCGGCTGCCCGTCGCTGCGCATCTTGGCGCGGGCTCGCTCGATCATGCGCGGCGAGACATCGCAGCCGGCGAGGAAGCCGGTCTCGGCCCGGATCGCCTCGCCCATCAGCCCGGTGCCGCAGCCGAGATCGAGCACGGTGTCGAACCGGAACGGTCTGTCGGCGTTGTCGCAGATGCGGACGAGAGCGCTCTTCAGAAGGGCAGGAGCGTTGTAATGCAGGGCTTGCGTCAGATGGCTGTCGAAGCGCTCGGCGTAAGCGTCGAACAGCGTGCCGGAAAAGGTCTCGGAGGTCGCGTCCTCGGCCGACATCGCGCCGATCCGGGCGAGATCGAGCCGCGCGCCGAAATGATCGTTGGGGTCGAGCGAAACGCATTGCCGCCAGGCGGTCGCGGCCTCCTCGTTGCGGCCGAGCGCTTCCTGTGCCAGCCCGTAGAGATGCCAGGCTGCGGTGAAGTGGTAGGCCTCGGCGAGGGTCTGGTCGAGGATCTCGACGCAAGCAGCAGCATCGCCCTCCTTCAGCGCGGCTTCGGCCCAGGCGTAGCGACGGTCCAGCGTCGTGTCGCCCGAACTTGCGGAATGCGCGGTGGAGCCCTTTTCGATCATGTGCGCGGGTCTATCTGAGGAGCATGACACTGGCCAGACCACGACCGGCACGGACGATGCGGCCGTCCGACCTCCTGATCCCGACGCCTGCGGGCCTCTGGTGCCCGCCTGCCGACATCCATATCGATCCGGTCCGCCCCGTGGCGCGGGCGCTGATCACGCATGGCCATTCCGACCATGCCCGCGCCGGCCATGGCGCGGTGCTGGCGACGCGCGAGACGCTGGCCATCATGGCGCTGCGCTACGGCGAGGGCTTCACGGGAGAGCGTCAGGAGGCCGTTCCGGGTGAAACGACGCGGATCGGTGCCGTCGATTTCACCTTCATGCCGGCCGGCCATGTGCTGGGCTCGGCCCAGATCGTCGTCGAATCGGGCGGGCTGAGGATCGTCGTCTCCGGCGACTACAAGCGCGAGCGCGACCCGACCTGCGCCGGGTTCGAGCCGGTGACCTGCGACATCTTCATCACCGAGGCGACCTTCGGCCTGCCGGTGTTCCGGCATCCACCGGCCCATGCGGAGGTCGGCAAGCTGCTGGAATCGGTTCGCCTCTTCCCGGAGCGCACGCATATCGTCGGGGCCTATTCGCTCGGCAAGGCCCAGCGTGTGATGGCCCTGATCCGCGAGGCCGGCTACGAGCGCCCGCTTTACGTCCATGGCGCGATGGAGAAGCTGACGGACTTCTATCTGTCGGAAGGCGCCGCCCTCGGCGAAATCCGCAAGGTCGTGGCCGCGGAGCGCAAGACGCTGGGCGGCGAGATCGTGATCTGCCCGCCGAGCGCGATTCAGGATCTCTGGGCCCGCAAGTTCCCCGATCCGGTGACGAGCTTCGCCTCGGGCTGGATGCGCATTCGCGCGCGTGCCCGGCAGAAGGGTGTCGAACTGCCGCTGATCGTCTCCGACCATGCCGATTGGGACGATCTCCAGGCGACGATCCGCGAGACGCAGGCCGGCGAGATCTGGGTCACCCATGGCGAGGCCGAGGCGCTGGTGCACTGGTGCGGCACGGTTGGCCTCAAGGCCAAGCCCTTGCACCTTGTCGGTTATGGCGATGAGGGCGAGGCGGAACCGGTAAGGGCGGAACTGACCGGGGAGGGCGCCGATGTCGCGGGAGTCTGAAAGCAGGCTATTTGGTCTGCGCCATGACGGGGCGCCCCGTCGTCGTCAGCGAGACAAGGCCGGCCGCCATGTCGCGAGCCAGGCAGTCATAGCCGGCGTCGCTCATATGGAAGCTGTCGGGGGCGAGCGCGGCGGCGAAGGCTTGCGCATCCGTACCGTGCCATTCGCGCATCGTGTCGTAGCGCGTGAACACCGGCACGTTCTGGCCCTTCGCCACCTCGCCGATCGCATCGACATAGGTGCGGTAGCGCGCCGGCTCGCGGATGCCCGGAAAAAACTGCGGATCGAGCAGGGCAAGGCTCGTTCCCGTCTGCCTCACGATCGCAACGCCGTCCGCCACCATCGCCTTGAAGGCGGCCAGATCGCCGCCCGTGACGGCGTCATTGGTGCCGACCTGCCAGATCACCAGATCGTAGCGGCGCTCGCTCGCGGCTTGTTTCAACCGCGCCAGTGTTTGGGGCGCGATTTCGCCGCCGATGCCGGCATTGGTGATGCTGATCTGCACCCGCGGCCAGGCCGCGCCGAGCAGGGTCTGCAGACGGGCAGGATAGGTCCTGTCCTTCGCCGAGGCCCCGACGCCTTCCGTCGAGGAGGAGCCGATGGCGAGAATTTCAAGCTTTCCGCCGGCCGCGATGCGTGGCGCCAGCGCAGCAAGCTTGTCGGTCGCGCGCACGATCGGCGTTTCACGGCAGATGAAGGGGCCGGCCTGTGCTGCTCCCGCCAGTGTCGCTGCAGCGATGAGGTTGAAGGCCAGGACCCGCATCGCGGCACGCATCGGTATTCCTTTTCCGGTCTGAACGATGAGCGTGGCCGTTCCTTCATGAACGGAAACTGAATGATGCGGCGCAACAGGATGATCTCGATGGTTCGAGCGGGCTTCAGTGGGCAGGGGCAGGCATGAACCGTTTCGCCTGGCTGCTTGATCGTCTGGCCTACGAGCCGCGCCGTAACGCCAAGCTCGCGCTGATCGCCGATTACCTGCGCACGACTCCCGATCCCGATCGCGGGCTGGCGCTGGCGGCGATGACGGGCGGGCTCGTCTTCCCCAACGCCAAGGCCGGGCTGATCCGCGCGCTGATCGCGGACCGGACCGACCCGGTGCTGTTTGCGTTGTCTTACGACTATGTCGGCGATCTCTCGGAGACGGTCGCCCTGATGTGGCCGGTCAAACGCGGGGCCAACGACATTCCGCATCTGCCCGACGTGGTCGAAGGCCTGCGCAATGCCGGCAAGACCGAATTGCCGCGCCTCGTCGCCTCTTGGCTCGATGCGCTCGACGAGAACGGTCGCTGGGCACTGCTGAAGCTCATCACCGGCTCACTTCGCATCGGCGTCTCGGCACGGCTCGCCAAGACCGCTGCCGCCAGCCTGGGCGGCATCGCCGCCGATGAGGTCGAGCAGGTCTGGCATGGTCTGGAGGCTCCTTACCTCGCTTTGTTTGCGTGGCTTGAAGGACGCGGACCGAAGCCCGAGGCGACCGACCCCGCCCCCTTCCGGCCGGTGATGCTGTCGCACCCGATCGAGGACGGCGATTTCGAGAAGATGGACCCGATACAGTTACAGGCTGAGTGGAAATGGGACGGTATCCGAGTCCAGGCCGTCAGCGGCACACGGCCCGATGGTGAGCGCGTCACGCGCCTGTTCTCGCGCACGGGCGAGGACATCGCCGCCGCTTTTCCCGATGTGGTCGAAGCGCTGACGCAAGACGGGGCGCTCGACGGCGAACTGCTGGTGCGGCGGGAGGATACGGTCCAGAGCTTCAACACGCTGCAGCAGCGGCTCAACCGCAAGAGCGTCACCGCCAAGATGCTGCTCGAACACCCTGCCCATATCCGCGCCTACGACCTGCTGATCGACGGTGAGGCGGATCTGCGCGAACTGCCGCTCTCCGAACGGCGCAAGCGCCTGGAGGCTTTTATCGCAAGGTTGGCAAGCCCGATCGTCGATCTCTCGCCATCGATCGTCTTTTCCACATGGGAGGAACTCGCCGCTGCCCGGGCCGACCCGGCCGGGGCCGGTGCTGGCGCCGATTCCGAGGCGGTCGAGGGCTGCATGATCAAGCGGCTCGAATCGCCCTATCTGCCCGGTCGCCCCAAGGGGCATTGGTGGAAATGGAAGCGCGAGGCGAGGCTCGTCGACTGCGTGCTGATGTATGCCCAGCGCGGCCACGGCAAGCGGTCTTCCTTCTACTCGGACTTCACCTTCGGCGTCTGGCGCGTCGGTGAGGCTGGCGCGGATGAACTGGTCCCGGTTGGGAAAGCCTATTTCGGCTTCACCGACGAGGAACTGGTCGAACTCGACCGTTATGTCCGCAAGCACACGCTGAATCGCTTCGGGCCTGTGCGCGAGGTGACGCACACGGTCGAGAGCGGGCTCGTCTTCGAAGTCGCCTTTGAGGGTCTGCAGCGCTCGTCGCGCCACAAATCGGGCGTCGCCATGCGCTTCCCCCGCATCAGCCGCATCCGCTGGGACAAGCCGCCGCGCGAGGCTGACCGCATCGAGGCGCTGGAAGCGCTCTTGCCAGCAAGTGGCTGAAGGGGGCTCAGGCGCGCAAGGGCATCCCCACGACGAAACCGCCCGCCAGAAGCAGCACCGCCGCAACCGCATGATAGGCGGCAAATCGCAGGAACACCGCCCGTCGGACACCCGACAGAAGCCGCTGCGCCAAGGGGTCGGGTGGGCGCTCGGCTTCGTCGAGCATCAGCCAGACCTCGGTGCGCCGGAACGGCTTGCCGGGTGCACGCTGGGCCATCAGCAGCAATATGCTCATCACCAGCAGCGCGCTGTAGCCTCCCGCTTTCAGCGTCGCTGCGAGATTGCCCGAGAGCCCGACCATCATGCACAGCGTCGCCAGCCCCGCGAATCCGCAGCCGCGTGCCGTCGAGATTTCGGCGAGAAGTCGCAGGCGGCGGTTGGGGTCGTGGGTCATGAAGGCTTGAGGTTCAGCAGAGCCTTACAGTGTCTGACGTTGCGGCAAGCCTGAAATCACCGTCTCGTGAGGAGCCGGTTCGTCGCAATAGGTTCAGCCGCCCATTCCGAAGAAGACCGGCACGGCCAGCACGAGCAGGCCCGCCAGCCAGACGCCCAGGGATACCGCGTCGCTCTGCGTGCGGCCGGTGACGCGCTCAAAAATCGCTGCGCCTGCCCCCGCAATGATCAGACAGGAGATCGAGACCAGTAGCGAGGTGAAATAGAACAGCAGGATCGGCGAGGAGATGTAGAAGGTCGGCGCGATCAGGAACTTCACGACGATGAAGGCCGGATCGAAGAAAGGCGAAAAGTGCATGCCAGACAGCAACGAGGCGCCGGCGATGCCGATCAGCAGCCCGTCCTGCCGGATGAGAGTTTCGCGCTCGTCGGTCATGAGGTGGCTCCAGGCACGATCGGCAGCAGGCCGAGCGAACGGATGAGAAAGTAGAACGCGACGCGCAGCAGCAGAAGCCAGATGACTGCGAACAGGTTCAAAAGTGGCGGCGGCACGATGGCCGGCGTCACCACGCGCACGGCGTTCAGGATCGGGTCGGTGATCTGCTTGAACACCCGCCAGACGACCTTGTCGCTCTCGGGTGGGAACAGCAGCGAGAGAATGTAACGCCCCAGCAGCGTGTAGATCGCCGCCGCCAGCATGATGTTGGGAATGTGAAACAGCCAGAATCCGGCTTCCTGAGCCACGCGCGAATACTCCGAAGGCGGATGATGGAGGCGACCTTGCGCCGCCGGGTGTGAATGACGAAGGGGCGGGACGCAAGTCCCGCCCCTTCGCATGATGGATCGAGATCAGGCCGCGATCAGGCGGTCTTCTCTTCCATGATCGTGCCGCCACGCGGACGACGGCAGGAATCGACGAAGTCCTGCAGTTCCTTCGAGGGCGCGGTGGTCATGCGCGACACCACCATCATCACGATGAATCCGACCGGCAGGCCGAAGATCGCCGAGGAGATGTTGTTCATGTTGAACCAGCCGACCTTCGAGGCGAGCGGATGGGTGCCGCCGACCCAACCATCCATCGCGCCCGGAGCCGCCATCGCCGTCTGGAGATTGACCAGAGGCGCGTCGGTGATCGGGTTCAGAAGCGAGGTCATGCCGGCATAACTCACGCCGAAGCCCGGGAAGTAACGGGTCACGACGAGGTAGAACAGGCAGACGCCGAAGCCCGCGATGATGCCAGCGACCGCGCCTTGCTTGTTGGTCCGCTTGTCCCAGATGCCCAGCACCAGCGCCGGGAAGAGACCCGCTGCCGCCAGCGAGAACGCCCAGGAGACCATCGCCAGGATGTCCGCCGGACGCTTGGACGCGGTCCAGGCCGCCGCGATAGCCACCACCACGAGCAGGACGCGCGAGATGATCAGCCGTCGTGCCGCCGGCGCCTTGGGATCGATCATCTTGTAGTAGATGTCGTGCGAAAGCGCGTTGGCGATAGCCAGAAGCAGGCCGTCGGCGGTCGAGAGCGCCGCAGCCAGGCCACCGGCGGCGACGAGGCCGGCGATGACATAGGGCAGGCCCGCGATTTCCGGCGTCGAGAGAACCACCACGTCGGTGTTGATGCCGAAATCCTGCAGGCGCAGGACACCGGTGTTGCCGGCCATGGCCTGGCAGGCGGCGGTGATGGTCGCGACGCTGTCGGCGGCCTTGCCGCAGATCGTGACCAGGCCGAGCTTGCCATAGGTGAACACCCAGGCCGGCATCTCCGCGACGGGCTTGCCGATCAGGGTGGAGTACACCTCGAGCTTGGAGAAGGCGGCATAGGCCGGGGCGGTAAAGTACAGCAGGAAGATGAACAGCAGCGACCAGGCGACCGACATGCGCGCATCACGCACCGAAGGGGTGGTGAAATAGCGCATCAGGACGTGCGGCAGCGATGCGGTGCCGACCATCAGGCACAGGATCAGGGCGAAGTAATTCGCCGGGCTGTAGGACGTGAACGGCGCCGCATGCAGCTTCTGCGTCGCGGGCGCGAGCCCGTTCTGGATGAAGCTCTGCTCAAGCTGGGCGATTTGCTCCAGCGCTGCGCCATAGGTGAGCTGCGGAATCGGCAGGCCGAACTTCTGAGCCGAGAGGATGACCACGGGGATCAGATAGGCGACGATCAGCACGATGTACTGGGCCACCTGCGTCCAGGTGACGGCACGCATGCCGCCGAGCATCGAGCAGACCAGAATGCCGAGCAGGCCGACATAGACCGCTACGACGAAGTCCATGCCCAGGAAGCGCTGGGCGATCAGGCCGGTCGCGAAGATCTGCGCCACCACATAGGTAAAGGAGCAGGCCAGCAGCACCATGACGCCGAGCATGCGCGCGGCGTTGCCGCCATAACGCGCCGCCAGGAAGTCCGGCACGGTGTAGGCGCCGAATTTGCGCAGGAACGGCGCGACGAGCACGGCCACCAGCACGTAGCCGCCGGTCCAGCCGAGCACGAAGGCCAGGCCGTCATAGCCGAGCAGGAAGAGCGAGCCGGCCATGCCGACAAAGGACGCGCCCGACATCCAGTCCGCGCCGGTCGCCATGCCATTGTAGAACGCCGGGACTTTGCGGCCCGCGACATAGTATTCGGACACCTGCACGGTGCGCGAGACGATGCCGATGAAGGCATAGACCAGGATGGTGAAGCCGACGAACATATAGCCGAGGATCTGGTTGGGGACGCCGACCCGCTCCAGAATGGCGATGAGAATGACGAAAGCGGCGAAGCCGCCGGTATAGATGCCGTAGATCCGGCCGAGGTTGGAGGTGAAGTCACCGCCGCCCGATTGTGCTTGCGTTGCCATGATCAGATGCTCCCCCCGCTCACTCTTCTTCGCCGAAGCCGGCTTCGTTGTCGATTTTGTCCTGGGCCTTGGCGAACCAGAACAGCATCGCAACGAAAACGATCAGAGAACCCTGCGCCGCCATGTAGAACCCCAGCGGGAAGCCGAAGATCTTGATGCCGTTGAGCGGGGTGACGAAGGCGTGGATCACGTAGCCGAAGAAGAACCACAGCGACATCATGATGATCATCAGTCGCTTGGTCTTTTGCCAGTGTTCGTCGTCCGGAGTTGGATTCATGGTTTTCGCTCCCTCAGCGCGTTTCGATGGGTCGTGGACCTTTGGCGTCTGCCGCTTCTTTTCCGGGAATCCGGCTACGGACTCGCCTGCGCGTAGACACGATAAGGCAATGACGCTTCTGAAAGAATGTGGACTTAAGGCGTACGTTCGAGCATCGGTCTTGCGTTCTTTATTGCATTGCAGCAATGACCTTGCGTGGCGAGGGGGAATGCCGGGCCGGGCCTCTCAGGCTTGAGGTCGAGGGCGGAACTGAGGCACAGTGCCGGGGCGGGCGAGAGGATGACTTCCATGAAACGGCAACCTTCGACGCGGATCGTGATCGCCGACGATCATCCGCTCTTTCGGGGCGCGCTGCGGCAGGCTGTGTCCTCCGCGCTCGAAGGCGCCGATGTCAGCGAGGTCGGCTCGCTTGAGGCGTTGACGGAGACGCTCGGGGCCGGCGGCGACGCCGATCTCGTTCTGCTCGACCTGACCATGCCCGGCGTGCAGGGTTTCTCGGGGCTTTTGTTCCTGCGGGCCGATCATCCCGAGGTGCCGGTCATCGTCGTCTCCGCCAATGACGAGCCCAGCGTGATCCGCCGCTGCATCGAGTTCGGCGCTCTCGGCTTCCTGCCCAAGACGGCCGATGTCGCGCAGATGGGCGAGGCGATCCGCGCCGTGCTGGAAGGCAGCGTCTGGACGCCGCCCGGTATCGATCTCAATGCGCCGGTCGATGCCGAGACCGCCACCATGGTCCGCAACCTCTCGTCCCTGACGCCGCAGCAGGTGCGCGTGCTGATGATGCTGTCGGAGGGCCTTTTGAACAAGCAGATCGCCTATGAGCTCGGCGTCTCGGAGGCGACGGTGAAGGCCCATGTCTCGGCGATTCTGACCAAACTCGACGTCGACAGCCGGACGCAGGCCGTGATCGCGGCCGCCAAGATCGCCGGCACGGCCTGGGCCACGACGGGAGCCTCCGCCACCTTGTGAGCGAGGTTGCCAACAGGCTGTTCAGCCCCGGTTCAACCGCCCGGGGCTTTGGTGACGACGGATTGGGGATTTAATCGGCCATGGCCAACGGCAATATCGAACGCTTTCTCGGCGGCTCGCTCCTGAGCGTCATGATCCGCCTGCTTTTCATCTCGCTGCTGGTCGGCGCGGCCATGGCCTTTCTCGGCCTGTCGCCGCGCGCGCTCTTTGAGGCAGCGGCCCGCTTTGTGCGTTCGCTTGGCGATCTCGGCTTCGGCGCGGTGCGGGAGATCGGCCAGTGGGTTCTCGCCGGCGCGCTGCTCGTGGTGCCGCTCTGGCTGTTGTCGCGGCTCTTCGCGGCGCGGCGCTGAGACGCGGCGCTACAGCGTCTCTCCGCGAGCGATTGCGGCCGCGTCACGCCCCACCAACGCACCGAGCTTCGACAGCCCCGCCTTGCGCGCTTCGGCGGCAAAGCCCGCCTTGATCGTCGTCACCAGCCCCGGCCCCTGGAATACCATCGCCGAATAAAACTGAATGAGATCGGCGCCGGCGCGGATCTTGGCGAAAGCGCTTGCGGCCGAATCGATACCGCCGACGCCGACCAGCGGAAACTGACGCTCGACCCTCAGGAAGGTCTCGGCCAGGAGTTTCGTCGAGGCGGTGAAGAGCGGCCTGCCC
>QBLV01000015.1:48617-48842 GCA_003241815.1 Hyphomicrobiales bacterium
GCCCCGAGATTGACGCCGACGATGCCGCCGCGCGCGCGCCGCGCCGCCAGACGCTGCGCCACGACCTCCATGCCGTCGCTGTTGAGCCCGTAGCGGTTGATCACCGCCGCGTCCTCGATCAGCCGGAACACGCGCGGCCTGGGATTGCCGGGCTGGGGCAGGGGGGTGACGCCGCCGACCTCGACGAAGCCGAAGCCCAGCCCAAGCGCTCCATCGACCGCCTCG
>QBLV01000160.1:0-707 GCA_003241815.1 Hyphomicrobiales bacterium
TTCGCCGCCTCGATCGCATTCCAGACGGCGCAATTCGGTGGGCGCGTTCCTGACGGGCACACCTGCCTCGCGGGAGGCGGCGGAATGAGCGCGCCTTCTCGCGATACGCTGCGGCGCGGCTGGTGCCCGAGCACGCTCAAGCCGATGGAGACCGGCGATGGCTGGCTGGTGCGGTTGCATCTGCCAGGCGCAAGGCTGACGCCGGCGCAACTTCGGCGGATCGCGGCGCTGGCCCGGGAGCACGGCAACGGGCTGATCGAGATCTCGGCGCGCGGCAATATGCAGTTGCGTGGCATCACTGCGAAGAGTCATCCGGCGCTGGTCGAAACGCTGCTGGCTGAGCGGCTGGTCGACGAGCATGAGGGCGACGGGCCGCAAAGGCTGACGCTGGTCTCGCCACTGGCGCAAGCTGCCCTTCATTGCGAGGAGCGAAGCGACGAAGCAATCCAGGTGGACGCAGAGCACGCGGCTCTGGATTGCTTCGCGGAGCCTGTCCTCGGACTTGCCGAAGGCAAGATCCGGGGGCTCGCAAAGACGCATTCGGACCTAGAGCCCCCATCCTCCAAACAGGGCTCCAGCGACCTGATGGATGCCACCTGCCTCGCCGCCGACATCGAAACACGCGGCCGGACCATCGCCGGGCTGCCGGCAAAATTCTCCGTCGTCGTCGATGGCGGCGGCGAGGCAGGTGGCATCCATCAGGTCGC
>QBLV01000160.1:717-7525 GCA_003241815.1 Hyphomicrobiales bacterium
GTCAGGCGCAAACCGCCGTCCGCCGGCTGCACGACCTGCCCCAGGAGGCGCTGGCCGCTTTGAGCGACCTTCCGGCAGCGGTGCCACCCGCGCCTCGGTCCTCCCCCAGTCGCGCCGGGCTGTTCTGGCTCAGCTCCGCCGGCTTTGCGGCGCTCGTCGGTCTGCCCTTCGGGCGCGTCGATGCCGCAACGCTCGACCGGCTCGGCGGAACGGCCCTTGCCCATGGCTGCACCGATATCCGCCTTTCGCCCTGGCGCGGCATCGCCTTTCGCGGGATGGCGCAGGCCGATGCAACGGCGCTCCTGACCTTTGCCCATTCGGTGGGGCTGATCGTGCGCGACGACGATCCCCGCCTCTCGGTGCAGGCCTGCGCGGGTGCCCCTGCCTGTTTGCGGGCGGAGACCTCCGCCATGACGGATGCCTCGCAGCTGGCCGATGCGATCGCGCCCCTGCTGGCCGAAGGCCTGACGCTGCATGTGTCGGGCTGCGTGAAATCCTGCGCGCGGCCGGGCACCTCGGACCTCACCCTCGTCGGCCGCGACGCGCGCTATGGCGTGATCATCGGCGGGACGGCGCGCGACAGCGCCATCGCCGAGCTTGACCTTTCTGCGCTCGTGACGCGATTGCAGCCCGGACAGGAGATTCACGCCCGCCTCGTTGCGGCGGGCCTTATTGCAGGACCACGGGTTTGACGAGGGTTTACGACTATATCCGGGACGGGGCGGCGATCTATGAGCGCTCCTTCGCGATCATCCGCGCGGAGGCGGATTTGTCGCGATTCTCCGGCCGGGCGGCGCATGTCGTGGTGCGGATGATCCATGCCTGCGGCATGACAGATCTGCCGGCCGATGTGGAGATGTCACCCGATTTCGCCGGGGCCGCCGAGGCCGCGCTGAAGGCCGGCGCGCCGATCCTCTGCGACGCCAAGATGGTCGCCAATGGCGTGACGCCCTCGCGGCTGCCGGCGCGCAATCCGGTTCTCTGCACACTCGACGATCCCCGCACCGCGCCGCTCGCCGCCGAGTTGGGCACGACGCGCTCGGCGGCGGCGATGGAGCTCTGGCGCCCGCATCTCGCCGGCTCGGTCGTCGTCATCGGCAATGCGCCGACCGCGCTTTTCCGGCTGCTCGAAATGCTTGATGCCGGCGCAGCGCTGCCCGCCGCCGTGATCGGCATACCCGTGGGTTTCGTCGGCGCGGCGGAATCGAAGCAGGCGCTGGCGCAGGACGGACGCGTGCCATTTCTCGTGGTGCATGGCCGGCGCGGCGGCTCGGCCATGGCGGCAGCCGCCGTCAACGCGCTGGCGCAAGAGAAGGAATGAGCCGGTGAGCCTCGAACCGGCGAAACACGCCTTGGGGAAGACGCTGCTGTTTGGCGTCGGTCTGGGGCCCGGCGACCCCGACTACATGACGGTCCGCGCCCGCGACATCATCCTGCGCGCCGACCGGCTCGTGCATTTCTGCAAGCGCGGCCGGCGCGGCAATGCCCGCGTCACGGCCGATGCCATCGTCACGCCCGATGCCGCCCGCGAGATCGAACTCGCCTTCCCGGTGACGATCGAGGTGCCGGTCGAGGATGAGGGCTATAGCGGGCCGATCGCGGCCTTCTACGACGACTCCGCCGCGCTGCTCGCCACCGAAATGGCGGCCGGGCGGACGGTGGCGGTGCTCTGCGACGGCGACCCGTTCTTCTACGGCTCCTTCATGCATCTGTGGCGGCGGCTTTCGCATCGCTTCCCGACCGAGGTCGTGCCGGGCGTGACCGGCATGGCCGGCGCCTGGACGCGGGCGAACGCCCCGATCACCTGGGGCGACGACATCCTGACCGTGCTGCCGGGCACCCTACCCGAGGCCGAACTCGTCCGTCGCCTCGCCGATACCGACGCGGCCGTGATCATGAAGCTCGGCCGCAACCTGCCCAAGGTCCGCAGGGCGCTGGCGGCAACGGGGCTGATCAGCCGCGCGATCTATGTCGAGCGGGCGACGATGGTGGGCCAGGTCGTGGCTCGGCTCGCCGACAAAGGCGACGACGAGGCGCCGTATTTCTCGATGGTGCTGGTGCCCGGCGAGGGGCGGCGGCTGTGAGCGAGCGTCCCTTGCGTCCGGATGTGCCGGAACCCCTCCCGTCATCCCAGGCGACCGAAGGTCGTCCCGGGATCCATCATCAAGCATTGTCGATGCCTGTGATGGATGCCGGCGCTCCGCTTCCCTCCGACCAGGATGACGGCGAGGAGATGGCGAGGGCAGAGCGAGATACCCGCAAAGGCTCCCTCACCGTCCTCGGCCTCGGCCCCGGCGAGGCGCATTGGCTGACGCCGGCCGCGCAGGCGGCAATCGACGCCGCCAGCGACCTCGTCGGCTACGGTCCCTATCTCGACCGCATCGCCCCGCGCGAAGGCCAGACCAAGCATGCCTCCGACAACCGCGTCGAGATCGACCGTGCGAGCCATGCGCTGCGGCTGGCAGCGGAGGGCAAAACCGTCGCGGTCGTCTCCGGCGGCGACCCCGGTGTGTTTGCGATGGCAGCCGCCGTGTTTGAGGCGCTGGAGGCCGGCGATCCCGCCTGGCTTGCGCTGCCGATCACCATCGAGCCCGGCATCACCGCGATGCTGGCCTCAGCGGCCAAAACTGGGGCACCGCTCGGCGGGGATTTCTGCGCGATCTCGCTGTCGGACAATCTCAAGCCCTGGGAGGTCGTCACGGCGCGGCTGGATGCCGTGCTGAAAGCCGATTTCGTGATCTGCCTCTACAACCCGATCTCGAAGGCGCGGCCCTGGCAACTGCGCGAAGCGCTGGCTCTCGCCGCCGGCATCCGGCCTGCGGAGACGCCTGTGATCTTCGCGCGCGCCGTCGGGCGGCCCGACGAGAGCCTGCGCATCCTGACGCTGGCGGAGGCGGTTGAAGCCGCGACATCCGCCGACATGGCGACGCTGGTGACGATCGGCGCGTCAAGCACGAGGCTGATCGCACGAGGCAACGAGCGTCCTTGGGTCTACACGCCGCGCTCGGTGACGAAGAGCCCCTCCGCCACCAGCCAGGGCAGGACCTGATGGACATGGGCGACGGTCTCGACATCGGGCTTGGGCGGACGTTCGACCATGATCACGGGCAGGCCGAGCCGGCGCGCCGCGACGAGCTTGGCCGCCGTGGCGTCGCCGCCCGAGTTCTTGCTGACGAGTATCTCGATGCCTTTTTCGCGCATCAGCGCTTCCTCGCCCTCCAAGCTGAAGGGCCCGCGCTGCTGGATGACCTCGACATGGGGCACGGGCAGGCGGTCGCCGATCGGCTCGATGGCACGGACGAGATAGTGATGCTGCGGCGCGTCTGCGAAGACCGGCAGGTCGAGCCGGCCGATGGTCAGGAAAACGCGGCGGGGCTCGTGTCCCAGCGCCTCGGCGGCAGCCTCCATGTCCGGCACATTCTCCCAGCGGTCGCCCTCGACGGGATGCCAGGGCGCGCGGCGGATCGCGAGCAGCGGCACGCCTTCGGCCTTGCAGGCATGCTCTGCGTGGAAGGGCATGATCGCGGCGAAGGGATGCGTCGCGTCGATGACGGCGATGATGTTCTCGTCGCGCAGATACTGCCTCAGCCCCTCGATGCCGCCGAAGCCGCCGACGCGAACCGGCAGGTTCGACGGCCGGGGATCGACGGTATGCCCCGCAAGCGAGATGATGGCGCGGATATCGGGAGCCTGCTCGGCCAGATGCTGGTCGAGCGCCGCCGCTTCACTGGTTCCACCAAGGATGAGCACGGTCATGTCACCAGTTACGCTTGAAACGTTGGGGCTGTCGAGCCGCAGCGAAACGCCGGACGGGCCGTGGCTCGCTCTGGTCGGGCTCGGCGAGGACGGCCGCGCCGGGCTCTCGCCCGAGGCGCTGGCGGCGCTCGACGAGGCCGAGATCGTCTTCGGCGGCGAGCGCCACATCGCGCTGATCGGCACGGTGCCCGGCGAGGCGCGGACCTGGCCGCAGCCCTTCCGCAACGCCCTGCCGGCGATCCTGGCCGAGCGCGGCCGCAAGGTCTGCGTGCTCGCGACCAGCGATCCGTTCCATTATGGCATCGGCGCGGGGCTGACCAAGGCGATCCCCGCGCAGGAGATGCGGATCATCCCGCAGATCTCCTCCTTCGCGATGGCCTGCACGCGGATGCGCTGGCCGCAGGAGGAATGCGCGCTGGTCTCGCTGCATGGCCGCACGCTTTACCGGATCGTGCCGCATCTGCAGCCGGGCGCGCGCATCCTCGCTCTGTCCTGGGACGAGACGACGCCGCGCGCCGTGGCCGAGCTGATGTCGGCACGCGGGCTGGGCGCCAGCCGCATCATCGTGATGGAGGCGCTCGGCGGGCCGCAGGAGCGCGTGCGCGAGACCCGCGCCGACGCCTTTGCCTTCGACGACATCGTGCCGCTTAACATGATCGCGGTCGATGTCGCGGCCGGGCGCGATTCGCGCATCCTGCCGCTGGCGCCGGGGCTCGACGAAGACTGGTTCGCCCATGACGGGCAGATCACCAAATCGGAAATCCGCGCGATCACGCTGTCGGCCCTCGCGCCGCGCGGCGGCGAACTGCTCTGGGATGTCGGCGCGGGGTCGGGTTCCGTCGGAATCGAATGGTGCCAGCGCCACGTCCGCAACAAGGCAGTGGCCTTCGAGGCCAAGCCGGAGCGGGCGCACCGCATTGCCCGCAACAAGGTCGAGCTCGGCGGTCTCTCGGTCGAGGTCGTCGGCGAGGCGCCAGCTGGCTTTGCCGGGCGGCCTGCGCCGGATGCGGTCTTCATCGGTGGCGGGCTGACGGTCGAGGGCGTATTCGAGGGCGCCTGGGCGGCGCTGAAGCCGGGCGGCCGGCTCGTCGCCAATGTCGTGACGATCGAGGGCGAAGCCAAGCTCGCGACGCTGCATGCGGAGCATGGCGGCTCGCTGCGGCGCATCTCGATCGACCGGCTGGCGCCCGTCGGCAACAAGCATGGCTGGCGCCCGGCGATGCCTGTGACGCAGTGGCGGGTCGAGAAGCCGTGAGCGGCCGCCTCATTGCCGGGCTGGGACTGCGCCCCGGGACCAGCGAAGCCGATATCCTCGCCTGCCTCGACGAGGCGCTGGCGATCGCCGGGCTGTCCCACGAGAGCACGTCGCGTCTGGCCACGCTGTCGAGCCGGATGGGTGAGCCGGGACTGAACGCCGCCGCCGCCAGCCGCGGGGCCGAGCTCGTCTGCGTGCCCGACGAAGCGCTGAAGGGCTTCGAGGCCGCCTGCGCCACGCGCTCGACCCGGATCGCCTCGCTTTACGGCGTCGGCTCGGTGGCGGAAGCCGCCGCGCTCGCGGCCGCCGGGCCTGGAGGGACGCTGGTGCAGCCGCGTATCGCGACGGCGCGGGTCACCTGCGCACTGGCGCGCAGCGCCGGCAGCGAGACCCCAACGCCATGACCGTCCACTTCATCGGCGCAGGCCCCGGCGCGCCCGACCTGATCACCCTGCGCGGGCGCGACCTGATCGCGGCGTGCCCCGTCTGTCTTTATGCCGGCTCGCTCATCCCCAAAGCGATGCTCGACTGGTGCCCGCCGGACGCGCGCATCGTCGATACCGCCCCGCTCGATCTCGATGTGATCATCGCGGAGATGCAGGCCGCCCATGACGCAGGGCAGGACGTCGCGCGGCTGCACTCCGGCGACCTCTCGATCTGGAGTGCGACCGGCGAGCAGATGCGAAGGCTCGATGCGCTCGCCATCCCCTACAGCGTCACGCCCGGCGTGCCGGCCTTCGCCGCCGCCGCCGCCACGCTCAAGCGCGAGCTGACCCTGCCGGGCGTCGCGCAATCGCTCGTGCTGACGCGGACCTCGGGACGGGCCTCGGCCATGCCTGAGAAGGAGGCGCTCGCCACTTTCGCCGCCTCGGGGGCGACGCTGGCCGTGCATCTCTCGATCCATGTCATCGATCAGGTCGTCACGGAGCTGACGCCGTTTTATGGCGCTGAGTGCCCCGTCGCGATCGTCTTCCGCGCCTCCTGGCCCGATGAGCGCGTGCTGCGCGGGACGCTTGCGACGATCGCCTCGCAGGTCCGGGATTGGGGGCTGGAGCGCACGGCGCTGATCCTGGTCGGCCCGGCGCTCGCGACTGATGATTTCGGTGAGAGCGCGCTTTATTCTGCGGGCTATGACCGCCGCTTCCGGCCGGGGGGCGGGGTATGACCGCACGTGGCCTGCTCATCGCCGCGCCGCGCTCCGGCTCAGGCAAGACCACCATCACGCTCGGTCTTCAGCGCGCGCTGACACGGCGCGGCCTGACCGTGCGCGGGCTCAAATGCGGTCCCGACTATATCGACCCCGCCTTCCATGCTGCGGCGACGGGTGCGCCCAGCGCCAATCTCGATTCCTTCGCCATGCCCGATGCGCTTCTCGGCCAGATCGCGGGCAATGCGGCGAAGAGCGCCGACATCGTCATCGCGGAAGGCTCGATGGGGCTGTTCGACGGCGTGCCGGGGCCCGAGGGGCACACCGGCGCGAGCGCCGACATCGCGGCGCTGCTGGGTTGGCCGGTCGTGCTGGTGATCGACGTGTCGGGGCAGGCGCAGTCGGCCGCCGCCATCGCGCTCGGCTGCAGGCATTACGATCCGCGCATTCGCATCGCTGGCGTGATCCTGAACAAGGTCGCGAGCGAGCGGCACCGCCGGTTGGTGGCGCAGGGTATGGCGAAGATCGGGCTGTCCGTACTCGGCGCCCTGCCGCGCGAGGCCAGTCTGATCCTGCCCGAGCGCCATCTCGGGCTGGTGCAGGCCGGCGAGACGGCCGATCTGCAGGCCCGGCTCGAGGCGCTGGCGGAT
>QBLV01000160.1:7535-9038 GCA_003241815.1 Hyphomicrobiales bacterium
CTGCCGTCGATCTCGATGCGGTGATCGCGGCGGCAGGCGAGACGCGCCTGCCGATGGCCGGCGAACCGGCTCCTCCGCTGCCCGCGCCAGGACGGCGCATCGCGATCGCGCGCGATGCCGCCTTCAGCTTCGTCTATCCGCATGTCGAGGCCGGCTGGCTCGCGACCGGTGCCGAGCTGGTGGCGTTCTCACCGCTGGCGGACAAGGCCCCGCCGGAGGGCTGCGACGCCTGCTGGCTGCCGGGCGGCTACCCCGAACTGCACGCGTCTCGGCTGGCGCAAGCCGGACAGTTCATGGCGGGCCTGCGCGCCTTCGCGGAAACCCGGCCGGTCCATGGCGAGTGCGGCGGCTACATGGTTCTGGGCCGGACATTGGTCGATGCCGACGGCGCCTCGCATGCCATGGCCGGGCTGCTCTCGGTCGAGACGAGCTTCGCCAAGCGGAAGATGAATCTCGGCTACAAGCGCGCGATCCTGCAGGCGGACGGCCCGCTCGGACCGGCAGGCGCGGGGCTGACCGGCCATGAATTCCACTACGCCACGATCGTCAGCCAAGGCGAGGACCCGCCTCTGGCGATGGTGACGGACCCGCATGGCTCAGTGCCCGCCCCGGCCGGCAGCCGGCGCGGGTATGTCACCGGCTCGTTCTTTCATGCGATCGCGGTGGCGGGGTGAGCGAGGCATCCCCTCCCCGCTTCGACGCGGCCTTCGCCGCGCAGTTCGCCGAGTTGCTCGCCTGGCGGCGTGACGTGCGCAGGTTCAGGCGCGAGGCGCTGCCGGAGGGGCTGGTCGAACGCCTGCTGACGCAGGCGGAGCTGTCGCCCTCGGTGGGGCATTCGCAGCCCTGGCGCTGGGTGCGCGTGGCCGATCCGGCGCAGCGTCGAGCGGTGCAGGCGAGCTTCGAACGCTGCAATGCGCAGGCGCTGGGGGACTATGAGGGCGAGCGGGCGCGGCTCTATGCCAGTTTGAAGCTGGAGGGGATGCGCGAGGCGCCCGAACAGATCGCGGTGTTCTGCGACCATGGCACGGCACAGGGGCACGGGCTCGGCCGCCGAACGATGCCGGAGATGCTGGACTATTCGGTGGTCGCCGCGATCACGCAGTTCTGGCTCGCGGCACGGGTGGCGGGCGTCGGCGTGGGGTGGGTCTCGATCGTGGAGCCGGAACTCGTGCGCGCAACGTTGGGAGTGCCGCCGGAGTGGAAGCTGATCGCGTGGCTCTGTGTCGGGTATCCCGAGGCCGAGAGCGAGGTGCCCGAGCTGGTGCGCGAGGGATGGGAGAGCGGGCGCTGATACTGCGCCTTGAAAAACCAGGCGCGGGGAACCCTCTCCCAGAGGGGCAGGGCAGGGTGAGGGAAGTCCCTTTGACGCTCCAGCCGTGAGCTTGCCGACATTTGCAGTCGGTTGCCCGTCCAAGGGCCGTCACCTCTCCCCTGCCCCTCTCCTTACAGAGACCTTTGCGTAACCGCCGGCTTTGCGGGCAGCAAGCCCAGCGGCGCTGGCTT
>QBLV01000161.1:0-934 GCA_003241815.1 Hyphomicrobiales bacterium
ATCAGAATCGTGGTCGCGCTGTCGTTCGTGGTCATCGCTGCGGGGTCTTTCTCCGTGTCAACGGCGCGGAAATTGCTCCGGGTTACCCGAGCAAGCCCAGATCATCGTTCATGCCGAATGCCATGGATGCATCGAGGGAAAGACCGTCGGACCAGCAATGTCGCACTACGGCGATACGGCCCGTGTCGATCAGGTCGTTCTCGTCGCCGGGTTGGGTGGCGTAGCTCCGGCCGCGCCGAATGCGCCAAACGATCCGCTCCTCTTCTGTCGAAATCAGATCTGCCGCGCCTGCGATCTTGTCGCGGCCGATGCGGGCGAGGCCGACCTTGGCAGGCAGTTCCTTTGGCAGATTCACGCTCAGCCAAGAACCGTCTCGCATCCACTGGCTGCGCCGCTTCCAAAGGCTGCCGATCAGGGCGGCCAGCGCCGCGGCTTCCGGCTCGCCCGAGGCACCGCCCTTGTTGCGAGAGAAGCCGATGGCTGGCACGCCCCAGAAGCAAGCTTCCCGCGCGATGGAGAGCGTGCCCGAATAGGCAGCATCTTCCCCGGTGTTGCGGCCGTCATTGACGCCGGAGAGCACCAGGTCGGGTTTGGCGCCGTCGCGGAACAGCACCGTCATTGCACCGACCACGCAATCTGCCGGTGTGCCCGAAAGCGCATAGACTTGCGGCTCGCGCCGAGACAGGACGAGATCGCGGTCGAATGAGAGATGATGGCTGGCCGCCGTCCATTTCCGCTCGGGCGCGACGACCCAGATATCGGACCAAAGACGCGAAGCGGCCGCCCTCAGCAGAGAGATGCCGGGAGCGTCGATACCGTCGTCGTTCGCAATCAGGATACGCATGATGGTCCTTGGCTAGATGTCGATGAACTGGCCGGGGCGCGGCGTCGCGTCCAGCCCCGGAATTTCGGCAGCAAGTGCAGCGGCCGTGGC
>QBLV01000161.1:944-4032 GCA_003241815.1 Hyphomicrobiales bacterium
GACGACAGCTGCATGGCTTGCCATGATAAGCGCGGTGTTCTCCGGCACGGTCGGGTGCGTCGGAAAGCGCAACCATTCAGCCTCCCCCGCCGCCAGCATTGCGGCCCCCGGGCTGCCCGTTGGCACATGCCCCGTCAGCAGGACCGGATGCCGCGCAGCCTTCGCTTGGCCCAGTGCCGCGCGCGAGGGGCCCGACAGGCCCATGCCGTCGTGGCAGAGCAGAGCGGCCTTCGGCAACGCCGTGCCCACGTCCCAAATTCCAGCCTCGCCGAGACGACGCAACAGTCGTTGGGCAGCGCCGGGGGCTAGCCAGGCCTCGGCGGCGATCTGCTGTGCCAATGGCGCATACATTGACCGCTCTATCGCGATGTCCGCCTCGATCAGCCCGAGCAATTCGATCGAACGGCCGCTGAGCGGGGTCGGCAGCACAGCGCCCCCGGGGTGGGCGCGCAACCAGTCGCTCACCGCCAAGCCGCGTGCGGCGGCGGAGATGCGGTCGATCCCATAGGAGGCATCGACGAGGATCAAGTCGCAGGGCGGTAGCGGGTCCATGGCGAAGACCGGACTCGCCGGCACCACGTCGCCGCAATAGCCGAGGCTACGCGTGCCGGATGACAGATGACACCAAACGCCGCCGACGACATGGCCGCTTCGACCTGCCCGAATCGAAAGCGAGCCAATCTCGAAACGGCGACCAACCTCGATCAACTCAATCGCTGCCGCAGCAGCCAATTCGCACTCTTCCGGCGTTGCGTAGGCCGCGAGCGTGGCGCCGGTTTCCGCCGCCGTCTCAGCGGTCATCAGGATGCGGCCGGAAAAGCCGTTGGCGATGCACCAGCCGAGGGCACCGACATGGTCCTCATGGGCATGCGTCACGATGATCGCGTCAATGGCAGCCAATTGCTCAGGTGAGATGGCGGGATAGTAGCTGGGTCCGCGCGGCGTGCTGGTGTCGATACCGACATCGAGCAGCAGGCGCGTCGATCCATGTTCGACCCCTATGCAAGTGCGGCCCTTTTCGCCGACGCCGCCATGGATCGTGACCTTCATGCCGCGAGTTCCGGGATCAGCCAGCCATCCGAGATTCCGAGACTGACGACGTCGCCCAGCGCCGCGGGAGCCGGTTCGGCGGCATCGAGATGCAAGACGATGTCGTTGCTCGCGACGGGACGAACTTCCATCCGGAAGAAGCCACCCTGGTAGGACAGCCGCTCGACGCGGGCAGCGATGCCCTCGTCGCCGCTACGGTTGATCCTGAAATCCCGGGCGCGCAGGCAGAGACTCGCATCGCCGACCGCAGCGCGATCGAGCGGGCAGCGCACGATCGCCTCGACACCAAGGACATGCACCTTGCAGCGGCCCGCCTGAGGAGCGCTCAGCACCCTGACGGGCAAGACCATTCCGTCACCGATGAAGCCCGCCACCAACGCCGTCGCGGGTTCGCGATAGAGCAGCGAGGGTGTTGCCAGCTGCACCAGCCGGCCGCGATCCATCACGGCGATGCGGTCCGCCAACGCCATGGCCTCGGCTTGATCATGGGTGATGTAGACCATCGTCGTGCCAGTTCGCTCGTGGAAGCGGGAGAACTCCTCCTCCATCGAGGCGCGCAGATGCACGTCGAGATTGGCGAGCGGCTCGTCGAGCAGCACCAGGGACGGCTCAGTGACAAGGCATCTGGCAAGCGCGACGCGCTGGCGCTGGCCGCCAGAAAGCAGACCAGGGCGCCGATCGGCGAAGCCGGTGAGGCCGACAAGATCGAGCGCGGCTCCAACGCGACGCGCCCGCTCCGGATCGCGTACGCCGGCAACGGTCAGGCCATAGGCGACGTTCTCGGCCACGCTCATATGCGGCCAGAGCGCATAGGACTGGAAGACGACTCCGATCTTGCGATGCTCGGGCGGCACGTGGTGCGTTTCCGACGAGACCAGCCTGTCGCCGATCGTGATCGAGCCGCCGTCAAGCTTGTCGAAGCCTGCGATCTGGCGCAGGAGCGTGGTCTTGCCGCAACCGGAGGCACCGAGCACGGCGACGAATTCGCCATCCTCGACTGCCAGCGAAACCTCGTCGAGAGCCGTATAGGTTCCGAAACGCTTCTGCGCCCGGTCGATTGTCAGTCGCGCCACGGCAGCACTCCCTGTGGCAGTTTATGGGCGAAGGTCAGGGTGGACAGCATCAATCCAACGGTCACCAGGACGGTGATGGCGGCGAGTGCCGAGGCATAGGTGGAATCGCCGCCCTGCTCGAAGGAGAAGACCACGACGCCGAGCGTCTCGGCCCCCGACGACCAGAGCAGCGCAGAGACGGTGAGTTCGTTGAAGGCCGTCAGGAAAATCAGCAGCGCACCCGCCACCGCGGCCGGCGCCACAAGCGGAAAAATGATCGTCACGAGCCGGCGCGGCAGGCCGGCTCCCGCGACCTGGGCTGCCTCCTCCAGGGTGCGGTCGAGCTGGAGATAACCGCTGACGATCGGCCGCAGACCCAGCACGAGGAAGCGCGCGAGATACGCGAACAGGATGATCCAGACGGTGTTGTAAAGCGACCAGCCGAGAAGCGGCAGCGGCTTCAGGAAGAGCAGAATCGCGGCGATGGCGAGCACGACCCCGGGCATGGCGTAGGGTAGCTCGGCTGCGATATTCAGCAGGCGCAGGAGCCTGGATTTCTTCCAGACGATGAAATAGCCGAGCGGCACGCAGATCACGACGATCACGATGGCGGCTGTTGCCGACATCAGGAAGCTGTTGAGGAAAGCGCGTTTCGAGGCTGCATGTTCGAACAGGACATAGGCGTAATTGCCGAGAGTTGCCGTCCGCGCATTCAGGGGGACGCCGAAGGCGGGGATCAGCGAGGTCGTCAGCAGGCCCAGGAACGGCAGGGCCAGGACGAGGATAGCGAACGTCCAAAGCGCAGTCTCCACGGCCCTCCGCCAGCGACCCAGCTCGAAGGGGCGCGCCGCGCTGGAGGTCGTCGTGATCCGGAAGTCGCGGCGGCGCAGCATGAACTCTTGAAGAAGAATCCCGGCCATGGCGATGACGCCGATCAGCAGCGAGAGGATCGCGACCTCCGACAGCACGCCCGGCCCGAGGCCCGC
>QBLV01000161.1:4042-8793 GCA_003241815.1 Hyphomicrobiales bacterium
GTCGGCAGCACGACGAAATTGCCGGGGATGCCGAGGAAGGCGGGAATGCCGAAATTGCCGAGGCACGAAACGAAGCAGAGCGCAATTCCAGCCACGAGCGGCGGCGTCATCAGCGGTAGCACGATGGTGCGCAGGACAGTGAGGGGGCTAGCACCAGCAGTGAGACCGGCCTCGATCAGCTCTTTGGGCAAGGCTCGAAGGCCGGCCCGCAAGGTCAGGAAGACCAGCGGAGCGTATTGCAGGCCGAGCAGCAGGATGATGCCTTCGCGCGAATAAAGCGGATTGCGGCTGCCGAGCGCAGGCGTCATACCGATCAGCTTGAGCACTGTGCTGGACGGGCCGAATAGCTGCAACCATGCGAGCGCCGTGACCTGTGGAGCGATCATCAACGGCAGCACGAAGCAGAAGGTAAAGGCGTTGCGCGCGCGGATGTCGGTCAGAGAGGTGACGAGCGCCACCACGCCGCCGATCGCGACAGCCAGAAGCGTGCCGGCTATGGCCGTGACGAGGCTGTTGCCCGCCGCCGTCCAGGTCGCCGGGCTGGAGAAGACCTTGCCGAGCGAGGAGGTCGAGAGCTGGCCGCCGGGGGCCAGCCCCTCGACCACCAGCCGCCCGATCGGCAGCAGCGACAGGAGCGCGACCAGGAAGACGAGGCCCCAAAGAAGGCCCGTCTCCTCAACTCGCGTCCGCGCCGTGGAGGCATCGGCGAACGACATGACGACCCGATCAGTTGCCGAACATTGTGGCGAAGCGGCTCTTATCGGCATCCGTCGCCTTGACCACCGCGGCGATGTCCGACGCCATAACGTTGATCTTGGTGCCTGCCGGCAACCATGAAGGCGACCCGGCGCTGGGCTTGGCTGGGATGTACCCCATGGCTAGAGCGAGCTTCTGGCCGTCATCCGACAAGATGAAATCCACGAATGCCTTGGCGGCGGCTTCATTCTTGTTGGTGTTTAGGATCGCTACCGGCTCCGTGACCGCCGGCGCGCCTTCCGTTGGGAAGATGAAATCGATCGGCGACCCCTGCGCCTTGGCGTTGTACGCCATGAAGTCGACGAGTACGCCATAAGTCTTCTCGCCTGTCGCGACCGCGCGAAGCACCGCGCCATTGCCGCGTACGGCAACGGCATCGTTGGCCTTGAGCTGTTCGAAGAGCTTCCAGCCGAGATCGGGCCTCGCCGTCATCGTCGACAGCATAATGGCGGCAGCACCCGAATAGAGCGGGCTCGGCATCGCGATCTGGCCCTTGAGGTCGGGCTTGCCGAGGTCGTTCCACGACGTTGGGCGGGTCTTGGCGCCCGTGTTGACGGCAATGCCGGTGGTGATCAGCTTGGAGCCGAAATAGGTCTTGTCGGCATCGAAGGACCCGGCCTGCAGGCCCTCGACCTTGGCGCCGGGATAGGCGAGCAGGCGGTTGTCCTTCTTGAGGATCTCCATGCTGGCGGCATCGGCGATCAAAAGCACGTCAGCGCGCGGCTGGCCGGCCGAGATTTCGGCCGCGAGCTTTCCCATCACCTCCGTGGTGCCGGAGCGAAAGATCTCCACTTCGACATTGGGATAGGCCTTCTTGAACGCTGCCGCGGTCTGGGCCGCGTCCTTCTCAGGCTGCGACGTGTAGAGCACCAGCTTTCCGGCTGGCGCCTGGGCCAAGGCGGGGCCCGCAGCGATCAGTGCGCCGAATGCGGCGGCGATGACGAGATTGCGTCGTGTCATGGTCATAGCGTCTCCTCCGTTGCTTGCCGTCCGTTGCGCTGGGAGCGTCGGACGATCTGCTTCAAATTCGTTCTGGCATAGGTCGATACTAACGAGCGGCGGCAGCAGCCTTTCGGCAGTCGCCACAGCATTCAATTCACAGCAGGACCTCCGGGCACTCCAGCGCTTCGCGCAGATCGGCCATGAAACGGGCGGCGGTCACGCCGTCGACAATGCGATGGTCCGAGGACAGGGTGAAGTTCGCGATGGGCCGCAGCACGATCTGCCCGTCTCGCCCGACCGGCTTGTCGAGCGTGCGCCCGACGGCGAGGATCGCGCTTTGGGGCGGGTTGATGATCGCGGTGAAACTGTCGACCCCGTACATGCCGAGATTGGAGATAGAGAAGCTTCCGCCGCTGAGCTCTGCAGGTGTGAGGCTGCGCTTACCCACACCATCCCGCAGCCGGGAGAATTCGCGCGTCATCGCCAGCATGTCCATGCCGCTGGCATCGCGCAGCACCGGCACGACGAGATCACCGTCGCGCTCCATGGCCACGCCAATATCGATCGTCTCGCGCAGCCGCGTCGCCTCGCCCTCGGCGGAGGCATTCAGGAGCGGATGGTCGCGCAGCACGCGGGCGACGATCCGGGCGATCAACACGGTCAGGCTCGGCTTCGGCGCAGACAGACGCTCATGCCTGACCGCCAGCCGGCTCAGCAGATCGCGGGCCGCGCTCATCTCGATTTCCGAAGTCAGATAGAAATGCGGTGCGGTGCGCATGCTCTCCGTCAGGCGGCTCGCAACAATGCGGCGGATCGCGGAGAAAGGCTTAAGCGTGCCCTGAGCCGCCGCTTCCCGAAGGATCGTCGCGCTCTGCCCGGAACAGCCCGCCGGGCCATCCTGCGGGACGCGATCCTTCGGGCCACTCCTTGATGCAAGGGCCGAGATCACGTCGCTTTCGCTGATCCGTCCGCGCGGTCCGCTTCCCTTGACCGATGTCAGTTCGATGCCGTTCTGGCGCGCGACGCGACGGGCGAGCGGCGTGGCGCGCAACCCGGCAGAAGCGGGGGCGGCAACAGGTGTGACCTCTGCGACGGCCAGCGGAGACGCCATATGTGCAGTGTCGGTTGCCCGAGCGGCCGGGGCGGAGCGGCCGGTCGGCGCATCGTTCGCCTCGCCATCGAGATAGATCCAGGCCACCGGCGTCCCCACGGTGATCGCCACGCCGGTCTCGGCGCGGATGCGCCGGATCGCGCCGGTCGCGGGAGCCTCGACCTCCATCACGGCCTTGTTGGTGCCGATCTCGAAGATCGTGTCGCCTTGGCGGACATGGTCGCCTTCCTTGACATGCCAGGCTTCGATCGTGCCCGATTCCATGTCCATATCGACCTTGGGGAGGATGACCTCGACCGGCATCAGACCCCTCCGCGACGGACGAGGTTCTGTGCGGCGGCGACGATATCGTCCTCCTGCGGCACGGCGGCCTTCTCAAGCACCGGATTGTACGGGATCGGGGAATCCGCCCCGCCCAGCCGGATGATCGGCGCGTCCAGAAAATCGAAGACCTCGCTTTCGGCGATCATGGCCGAAATCTCGGCACCAATGCCCATTGTCTTGACGCCCTCATAGACAACCATGAGCCGATGCGTCTTACGCACGCTCTCAGCGATGGTCGCGAAGTCGATCGGGCGAAGCGAACGCAGATCGATGACCTCCGCCGAGATCCCCTCTTCGGCGAGCCGCGTAGCGGCGGCCTGCGCCTTCAGCGCCATGATCGAGGAGCCGACGATGGTGATGTCACTGCCCTCGCGGCGGATGGCTGCCTGGCCGATCGGGACGCGATAGGCCTCTTCGGGCACATGCCCCCTGGTCTTGTAGAGGAGCTTGTGTTCGAAGATCAGCACGGGATTGGGATCGTCGATCGCCGCCAGCAGCATGCCCTTGGCGTCGTACGGCGTGCTGGGCTGCAGTACCTTCAGCCCTGGCACATGAGCGAACCATGCCTCAAGGCTCTGGCTGTGCTGGGCCGCAGCGCCGGTTCCCGAGCCCCCGGGCAGGCGCACCACCATGGGCACGCTCGCCTTGCCGCCGAACATGAAGCGGATCTTGGCCGCCTGATTGACGAGCTGCTCCATGGCGAGCGTGACGAAATCCGAGAACTGGATCTCCAGCACCGGCCGCATACCGGTGATCGCCGCCCCGACGGCCGCCCCTGCGATGCCGAGCTCGCTGATCGGCGTATCGATGACGCGGTCCTTGCCGAAGCGGTGCACGAGGTCGCCGGAGACGCCGAAGGCGCCACCATAGACACCGACATCCTCGCCGAAGAGAAAGACGCGCTCGTCGGCTTCCATCGCCTGCGCCAGCGCTTCGCGCGCCGCCTCGGCATAGGTCAGTTCGCGCAATTGCACGAGTGGCTCGATCAACTCAGAGCGCATAGACGTCACGGGTCAGGTCTTTCGGATCGGGGTCCGGGCAGGCGCGGGCGAAGTCGACCGCTGCGTCGATCTCGCGCTGGGCCTCTTCCTCCAGTGCCAGCAGCTCGTCAGCGCTGAAACGGTCATGCGCCTGCAGCTCGGCTTCCAGCCGGCGGATCGGATCCTGGCCGCGCCAGTCCTCGATCTCCTCCTTGGTGCGGTAGAGGTTGCGGTCGCTCTTGGAGTGGCCGCGCAGGCGATAGGTCTTGCACTCGACCAGCGAGGGGCCGCCGCCGGAGCGTGCCTTGTCGATTGCCTCACGCGCGACGCCGGCGACGCCGGCCAGGTCGTTGCCGTCGAGGCAATGGCCGGGCATGGCGTAGGCGCTGGCGCGATCGGCGACATTCGCCACCGCCATGGCCCGCGCGATGTCCATCGACATGCCGTATTTGTTGTTCTCGCAGACGAAGACGACCGGCAGCTTCCAGATCGAGGCCATGTTGAGCGCCTCGTGAAAAGCCCCTTCATTCGAGGCACCGTCGCCAAAGAACACCATGCAGACGCGGCCGTTCTTCTGTGCCTTGATGCTCATGCCGACGCCGACCGCGATCGGCAGGCCGCCGCCGACGATGCCGTTC
>QBLV01000162.1:0-2946 GCA_003241815.1 Hyphomicrobiales bacterium
CCACCTGACCGATTTTACCGGGCAGTGTCAGTCCAAAAAGAGCCAGGCCTTCATCGGTCCAACGCCTGCAGCCTGCTCCAAAATCAGTTTCCCAACTCCCCAAGCGCCCAGCCTGCAAAGCAGCCCTGTAGCGTGCCTCGCTGTCCTGCAGGGCCTGGACGACAGGACCCGATCCTTCGCCTTGGCTGAAGACGACGGCACGCTTCACGCGGAACACTCCAAGCTTTCAGAACAATCATCAGGTCGCACTCAATCGGCCGCATTCGTTATCGTCAAGCCGTCGCTGCGGGGATGAGAAGTGCCGGTCTTCAAACGACAGACGGCCCCGGAACGCGCAAATGCTGCTTCCTGATCGGTTGTCGGGTGGCAGATGACCAAACCCTGTGAACTGCACCCCAAAAGTCGTTGCCAGAATGAGATTTGATGCTGCGGTCCGTCGCAACCCGGCTCCCGATTAGAGCCGTCATCATCGCGTTCTCCGCTGTGATCATCCTGCCCGGCACCATCTTGGCCGCTGCCGCCGTCGGCAATGCTGGGCTTTCCGTGAGGCTGAAGAATCGAGCGAGGGGTCCGGCGCCGCCTGCCATGGACGACGGGGAAGAGAGTTGTGGCTACCGCCGGCCCTGTCGTGCTGAGAATTGCAGAGACCGAGCACGATGAGTTCGACGCCGCCTCGGTGAGGAGGCGGCAGGCACAAGACAGCCGATTTCAGGCCGCTTTCGCCATCGCTTTTTGCAGCTGCACATGCGTTTGCTGCAGGATGTCGGAGAGGTTACGGAACGCTTCGTCTTCAACCGGTGCAGGGCCTTCGCGGGCGATGCGCTCCATCTCAGCGGCGGCGGAGGCGACGCGTCTTGCACCGAGATTGGCGCTCATCGATTTCAGCGCATGGGCGCATTTGGCGATCAGGTCACTGTCGCCCGATCGCGTCGCCGTGCCCAGGCGTTCGAGTTCCGCGAGCGATGTCACCCTGTAGAGATCCGTGATCCGGCGGACTGTCTCCAGCGATCCGCTTGTCATCTCCATCAGGTCGTGCAGCACCGCTTCATCGAGATAATGCTCCTCGCCCCCCGTTATCGAACCTGATGGCGCCGTTGCGACAGCCTTTGCCGTCGACGCCGTAGCGAATGTCGCGATCGTGCTGCCGAGTTGGGCCAGCGTGAAGGGCTTGTAGACGACGCCGTCCATGCCGGCTTCTCGCCAGGCATTGGCGGCCGAGCCGACGACATGCGCGGTCAGGGCGATGATCGGGACCCGTGGTCGGCCAGTTTCGGCCTCGTGCTCCCTGATGGCACGCGTGGCGTCGAAGCCGTCGAGCCCGGGCATGCTGCCATCCATGAGGACGAGCTCGAAGGGCTCGCGCGTCGCGGCAACGACAGCCTGGACACCATCATTGACGAAGTGCGCGACGATGCCGAATCGGCGCAGCGCGGCATCGGCGACCTCGCGATTGACCTCGCTGTCATCGGCGACGAGGACCCGCATCTGCGGGAACTGCGCGCTCGCGGCCGTCTCGGTCGGGGGGGCATCGGCACGGCGCCAAGGCTGGCCGAGGGATCGGCCCATCCGCAGCGTATGAATGAGCGTGGTGATATCACGACGCTGTACGGGCCAGGCCAGGACATCGTCGGCGCCAGCCTCGACCAACCCGTCGACATCCTCGCTTGCAGCGGCCAGCACGATGAGGGTGCGGCCCTGCGCTTTGAAGGCCGCCAGGCGATCGGGCGAGGCGATAACCAGATCGGCCTTGTCGGCGCCTGCCGGGGAGGAACCGTCACGTAGCCGAACCGTGAACCCGGCGGCGGCCAGCCCGTTTTTCAGCATCGCTGCGGTCTGGCGCTGGGGCAGGGAGATGACGACAGTCTTCCCGGAGCTGGCGACGGCAGGTTCGGCCATAGCCCCGCCTGACGAAGCCGCAACCGGAAGAGTGAAGAAGAAGCTGCTGCCGCGGCCGACTTCGCTTTCGACGCTCAGCGTCCCGCCCATCGCAGAGACAAGTTGCCGTGCGATCGAGAGGCCAAGACCGGTGCCGCCATGGGTGCGCGTCGTCGACTCGTCAGCCTGCGAGAAGGTTTCGAAGATCGTATCGACCTTGTCGGGCGCAATGCCGATCCCGGTGTCGGAGACGCAGAAGCGGAGCCGATCCTGTCCCTCCCGGGTGAGGTGGACGGTAACACCGCCGGCTTCGGTAAACTTCAGCGCATTGTTGACAAGGTTGCCCAGCACCTGGCCGAGGCGGACCGGATCTGCCCTGACGCACAGGCCGGGCGGGGTCTCGATCGCGCTGCAGAGATCCAGCGCTTTCGAGCAGGCCCGATCGCTGAACAGTTGCAGGACGGCCTCGACCGAATCCTCAGGGTCAATCTCGAGGGTTTCGACCTCGAGCTTGCCCGCCTCGATCTTGGAGATGTCGAGAATGTCGTTGATGATCGCGAGCAGGCTGGTGCCGGAGCGCGCGATCACTTCCGCCTGCCGGCGCGCGCGCTGAGGCAACTCGGCTGCGGCCAAAAGCTCCGCCATGACCAGGATGCCATTCATCGGCGTCCTGATCTCGTGGCTCATCGTGGCGAGGAAATCCGACTTGGCCTGGTTGGCCTTGTCGGCTGAAAGGGCGGCGCGCTGATAATCCGCTGTCCGGTCCGAGACCTCCCGCTCCAGCCGGTCACGATGGTCTGCGAGACGTTGGTCGCGCTCGCGGATGTCGCCGATCATCCCGTTGAAGCTGTTGACCAGTATGCCGATTTCATCGTGGGACTCGGCCTTGAGCGTCAACGAATAATCATGCTCCTGGCGCACCCGCGACATGGTCTGCGCCAGCGCGCCGAGCGGCCCGGTGATCCGCCGTTGCAGGCGAAGCGCCAGCGCCACCGCGAAAAGCGTGGCGATGGCGCCGGTCAGCAGGGTGCTTTCCACCGCGCTCCTGATCAGCGCCGCCAGGTCCTGCGT
>QBLV01000162.1:2956-8758 GCA_003241815.1 Hyphomicrobiales bacterium
CGACCTGCGTGCCGCCATGGACGATGGGGACGACGGCCTCCATCGACCTGCTTCGCAGGATCGCCGGCAGCGGCCAGCGCGTATCGGGCGTCAGGACGACGAGGTCGCCGGCGAGTTGCTCGGTCGCCCCGATATTGGCCAGCGACGTGCCATCGCCGGTCTCGATACCGGCGAAGGTGATGCCCTTCATTCGGGCGATCGCGTTGATCGCCTCATAGGCCGCGACGGTATCGTTGTCAGCGACAGGCCGGGACGCGGCTGCCGAGATCGCATGCGCCGTGCTCAGCAGCATGTCACGTCGCGACTGGCCGTAGCGTTCCGTCTCGCGCCAGACGGCCACGCCGACCAAAACAGCGCTTGCCAGCAAGGTCGATGCGACAACGAGCAGGATCAAGCGGACGCGAATGGAGAGGTGAGGATGCAGCGACATGGCCTCACGATAGGCAGCGTATGCTTTCCCAAAAACAAACAACCTCCCCGCTTTTTGGAAGAATGCGGAACTGTTTATTTGCATCTCTCGTCAAAGGTGATCGCACTGGGCACCAGAACAGTGCCTTGGGAGCGACATGATGACGATGACGGGCAAGAACTGCGTCTCATTCAGTTATGTGTTGTGCGATCAGGTGGCGATCCTGGCTGTCGATGACGATCCCATCCAGCGGGAGTTCTGCGCCGTCTATCTGGCGACGCCGCATGCCGAAATCACGACGGCCGGCTCGGCCGAGGAAGGCCTCGACCTTCTGGAGCAAGGCAGGTTCGACGTTGCACTGATCGATGTCGACATGCCGGGCATGGATGGCATCGAGATGGTTCGCCGGATCCGCGCCGAACGCCGTTTCGACAACTTGCCCCTGATGGTCATCACCGGGCGCGAGGATATCGTCTCGATCGACCAGGCTTTCGAGGCCGGCGCCACCTCCTTCATGTGCAAGCCCGTCAACTGGCGCCTTCTGGGTCACCAGATCCGTTTTCTGATCCGGGCGCACCGCGCCCTTGCGGCGGCATGATGGTCGCGTCATTCATCTGGCGAGGACTGGCGCGCCTTCGCGGCGATGAACGCGGAGGCGCGCTGATCATGTTCGGGGCTGCCCTGCCCGCCTTGCTGGTGGGCGCAGGTGTGGTCCTTGATTACGGCATGCTGTCGGAGAGTCGCACAGCGTTTCAGGCGGTCGCCGACGCCTCTGCTTTGGCTGCCGCGCGCGAATTCCGGTTGGCCAATGCCAGCCCGGCGACGGTCCAGTCGGTCGCGCAGAAATTCGCCACAGCCTCCCTGAAGGCTACGAACCACTCAGGCACCGTCGCGGCGTCCGTGGACATCAAGAAAATGACGGTCACTGTCGAGGTCAACGCGATCGTCAAAACCAACGTCATGCATATGTTCGGAACAGAGATGGTCGCCGTCGGGGCGAAGGCCACGGCACGCGTCCGCGGCAGTGCCGCAATCTGCGTCATCGGGCTCGAAAAGAACAAGAATGAGACCATCCATCTGGAGAAGGACGCAAAACTCGAAGCACCGGAATGCGCCGTGTACTCGAATTCCAACAAGCCTCAAGGCCTGAAGGCGATGCAAAATTCGTCGATCCGAGCCCGCTTCATCTGCTCGGCGGGCGGAAGCTACAAAGATAAGTTTGACAGCTTCAGCCCGAGTCCCACGCTCGACTGTCCGGTCCTGGCCGACCCGCTGGCGTCGCGACCACCACCGCCGACCGGGGGCTGCAGCGCTACCGATCTGAAGGTCACCACCAGCATCACGCTGAGCCCGGGAACCTATTGCGGCGGCATTCGGATCAGCAAGATGGCTGCTGTCACCATGAATCCGGGGATCTATGTCTTCAAGGACGGCCCTTTCGACGTGTCCGGAGGGGCTTCACTGAAGGGCACAAACGTCGGAATCTATCTGAACGGCAAGGGCGCGGTGATCCGTTTCGATGCCGATACGAAGATCGAGCTGACGGCCCCCAGGGATGGCATCATGGCGGGCATCCTGTTCTATGAGGACCGGAACTCACCGCTAAACCAGAAGCATGAGATCCTGAGCAACGACGCGAAAGTTCTGCTGGGCACGCTCTACCTGCCACAGGGCGAACTCAACATTTCCGCCAATAAGCCGGTCGCAGCGGAATCCGCCTATACGATCGTGGTGGCCCGGCGCTTCACCCTCTCGGCTGGCCCAACCATGGTCCTCAACGCGAAATACTCGTCGACGAACATTCCGGTTCCCGACGGTGTCGGACCGGGAGCAACGGCCGCCCATCTCGCCCAATAAGCGCCAGGCGCCGCGTACCTGGGATTAGCGATTGGCCGGCCAACCCTTGCGAATGAAAGAGTCGATTTCATCTGCCGACACCGCCGGCGAGAACAGATACCCCTGCAGGAGATGGCAGCCGGCCACGCGCAGAAACTGCTGCTGGGCCTGCGTTTCCACGCCTTCCGCTACGACCTTGATTCCCAGCGCCCGCGAGAGAGCGGTGACGGCCTGGACGATGGCGGCCGCCTTGAGCTCGCCGGTCCCGTCGATCAGAGATTTGTCGAGCTTCAGCTTGTCGATCGGAAGCCTCTGCAGATAGGCGAGGCTCGAATAGCCCGTGCCGAAATCGTCCAGCGCGATCCGGATGCCGCTCTGTCGCAGGATGTCCATCGTCTCGATGGCGCGCTCGAAGTTCTCGATGATGCCGCCCTCGAGCAGTTCCAGCTCGATCTGGGCGGGTTTGTTGCCGATGGCTGTCATCGTCGAGAGGAGCTGCGCAGCGAAGCCCGGTGACTGGAACTGTCGCGCGCTGACGTTGATGGCAACCGTCAGATTCGGCCAGCGCAGTCCATCCGTACAAGCCTGCTGAATAACCCACCAATCAACAATGTCCGCCTCGGCGTCGTCACCAATCCGGTCGAAAATAGATTTCGGGCCAGAAATTCGCCCACCAGCATCAATGCAACGCAAAAGACTTTCTACGCCAACGAGCGTTTTCCCATCGGCGGTAACCTGCGGCTGATAATAGAGACGAGCACCCTTCAGAACCTCGTCTTTCCGACTGTGTGTCATTGGCGAGGTTGTGAGCCTGTGCTGCGCTGCCATCGCCGTTCGGCGACACGGCATCAGCGGCAATGTTCAGTTGGATATCACCATGACGACGAAACGCCAACCAAAGCTGTTTGGCGCGTATCCCAGGCTCGAGGCCGTTATCCTCCTGCGACTGGCATCAACCGGCCCTTGCCAGAGCCGGCCATGCCAAGTTCGCCCGGTCAATCGTCGCGCCAGATCTGCTATCGCGAAGTCAGGATCGAACCTTTCGGGGGTACAAACTGCACGCCGATTTGGGGCGAGATAAGCTCGGAATCTCGACGTGAAGCGTGACGAAGAAGACGAATGCTCGTTGGCGCCGCAGCGGTCACCGCCACGCTGCGGGTAAACTGCGGACGGCCGCCGAGATTTACTTGAGCTGGCTGTCTTTGCTGCCGCGACGGTTGTACCCGCTCATAGCCGGCGTCGAATCATGCGTCGTCTGACAGGCGACGCATGTCCGGGCCCCCGGCATCGCCTTGCGTCGGGCGACAGGGATTTCCTCCCCGCAATCCTGGCAATGAATCTCGCCCGGTCCCGTCGGCAGACGCGCCCTCGCTAAACGTACGGCGTCGATGATGCTATCGTTGATCTGATCCTGAACGGCACCATCCGGAGCCCAACCGCTCGCCATGGTCCACCTCCGATTGCGCGCTCGATCCATGAGATAGGCATGGCCGCCCGGCATTCAATCGATTGCAGCGATTTGGCGTGGATCAAACCCGAAGGAAGCCGCGTTTCGACAAGAGAAATCGAAACGGAGATGCCGCGATGACCGATTATCCGAAACCTCCTTTTCCGGAGCAGCAGCAGTCCATGCCGGGTCAAACTGCGGCTATGGATCCCCGGCCCGATCATGGTGAGGAGAGTTATAAAGGCTCAGGCCGACTCCAGGGCAAACGCGCTCTTATCACCGGAGGGGACAGCGGGATCGGGCGCGCGGTTGCGATCGCCTTCGCACGCGAGGGTGCCGACGTCCTGATCTCCTATCTCAATGAAGACGAGGATGCGCGCGAAACGGCGCGTTGGGTTGAAAAAGCGGGGCGGAAGGCCGTCCTCGTGGCGGGCGACATCCAGTCACCGGAGCATTGCCGCAAGCTCGTCGAGCAGACCATCTCGGATTTGGGTGGGATCGACATCCTCGTGAACAACGCTGCCCATCAGGCCTCGTTCAAGGACATCGCTGATATCAGCGACGACGAATGGCAGCTCACCTTCGCGGTGAATATTCACGCGATGTTTTATCTGACGAAGGCGGCGGTCGCACAGATGCCGCCGGGCAGCGCCATCATCAACACGGCTTCAATAAACTCGGACATGCCCAACCCCACGCTCCTGGCCTACGCCACGACAAAGGGCGCGATCCAGAACTTCACGGGGGATTGGCCCAGATGCTGGCTGGCAAAGGCATTCGGGCAAATGCCGTCGCGCCCGGGCCGATCTGGACACCGTTGATCCCCTCGACGATGCCGGCTGATACCGTCTCGAGCTTCGGCGAGCAGGTGCCGATGAAGCGGCCCGGGCAGCCCGCGGAACTGGCTACCGCCTACGTCATGCTCGCCGACCCCCTGTCGAGCTATGTCTCGGGCGCCACGATCGCCGTGACCGGCGGCAAGCCGATCCTCTGAGGAGCGCCGACACGCTTTCGGGAGGTGTGCGCAAGCCACCACTTCGCTCTATCTCTAAGCGTCGCAACGATGCCATTGCTATCATATCAAAAGTAATAGAGCGGGCAGCGATCCACGGTAGAAATCGCCGAGCCGCAACACAATCCGACGAGGCCCGCCTTGCCCTTCAGCCACTGGACGTCAGACAGTCTGCGCCGCGCCATCCACGCGGCCGGCGTCGCGCTTTGGTCGTGGAACGTGGAGAAGGGCAAGTTCGTCATGGACGAGCAGGGCTTCGCGATGTGGGCCGTCGAGCCGACTGACGATCTCCAGTTCGAGGACTTGTCTGCACGCATCCACCCCGCCGACCGCGACCGTGTCCGGGCCGCCTTTACTGCGACGCGTGGCGTCGAGGGCGCCTACGAAATCGACTTCCGCATCATGATCGGCGATGACATCCGCTGGATCTCCGCGCGTGGCCTGGGCAATGATTCGGGCATGCATGAGGGAAACATGTACGGGATCTTCCTGGACGTGACCGGACGCAAGCAGGCCGAGGAAGGCCACGAACTGCTGGCCGGCGAAATGAGCCACCGGGTCAAGAACCTGTTGTCGATCGCGTCGGGGCTGACCCAGATCGCTTCCCGGTCGTCGAGTACCGCAGCGGAGATGGCCGAAGACCTGACGAGCCGTTTGACGTCGTTGGGGAGAGCTCATGACCTTGTGCGGCCCCTGCCAGGTCACCAGGGCACCGCCGCCCTGCTTGGCGACCTGCTGTCCATCCTGCTCTCGCCATATGAGGACATGGGCGCTTTCAGCGGTCGCATTCGTGTCGCTGTTCCCCGCATGGGCGTCGGCGAAGGAGCGGCGACCACACTTGCATTGGTCATCCACGAACTGGCGACCAATTCGGTGAAGTATGGCGCTCTGTCCTCCAACGAGGGGACATTGGACGTATCTGGAATGCTGGAGGGTGAAGACATCAAGATTGTCTGGTTGGAGCGCGGTGGCCCCATCGTCGAGCCGGCGAAGGTCACCGGCTATGGCAGCCGGTTGGTGGCCCGAAGCGTCACCGGACAGTTATACCAAATCCCATGGATCATGACGCATGGGCCCATTTCCGTCGGCCGATGGACA
>QBLV01000163.1:0-324 GCA_003241815.1 Hyphomicrobiales bacterium
ACGCGCACCGTGCTGCAGGAGGCCGGGTTCGATGTGGTGCCTGCGACCGATGCCACGCTGACCGGCCTTCGCAGCGCGCTCGAAACCTTCATCGAGCGGGTGCGTGCCGCCGGGCCGGGCTCGTCCGCGCTGGTCTATTATGCCGGCCATGCCGTGCAACTCGACGGCACCAACTATCTGCTGCCCGTCGATGTCCGCCCGCAGCGTTCCGCGGATATCCCGGCTCAGGCGCTGTCGCTGAGCGAAATCCTGCGGCGGCTCGACGGCACGGGGGCGGTCTCCAAGATCGTCGTGCTGGACGCCTGCCGCAACAACCCCTTCGCC
>QBLV01000163.1:334-8519 GCA_003241815.1 Hyphomicrobiales bacterium
AATTGTCGCGCGGGCTCTCCCTGCAACTCGTCGACGGCGCCCAGGACGGCATCCGCTCGGAAGCCGGGCTGGCGCGGATTGATTCCGGCCGCGGCACCTTCGTCGCGTTTTCGACCTCGCCCGGTGCCACGGCCGCCGACGGGACCGGCGCCAACAGCCCCTTCACCACCGCCTTCCTGCGCGAGATCCGCGAGCCCGGCCTGCCGATCGAACAGCTCTTCCGCCGTATCCGGCTCGCCGTCCACGACACCACCAGCGGCCAGCAGATCCCCTGGGAGACTTCCTCGCTGATCACCGATTTCACCTTCTTCCAGCGTCCCGCAGTTGTGCCTGGCACGCCGTCGGCGGCTCCCGTGCCGGCGCAAGGCCCCTCGCTGACTCTGCGCCCCACGGCCACGAGCCTACGCAGCATGGCCCCGGCCGACGCCTATCGCGCCGCCATCGCCTGGGATCGGCGCGACATCTACCGCGCCACGCTCGACGCCCGTCCCGACGACGAGCGGGCGCTGCGGCTGCATCGCGGCCTGGCTTTGCGTACCGAGGAAACCGCCTGGGCCGAGACGGTGCGCGCGGGCGATGCGGAATCCTATCGGCTGTTCGCGCGGCTTTATCCCGGCTCGACCCATATCGCGGAAGCGCTACGGCTCGCGCCGGGCGCGCCCAGCCGCAACCGCGTCCAGACCGCCGCGATATGCCCGGTCTGCCCGGCGGTCGCTCCGCGCAGCCGCCGCGCCGATTATACGCCGCGCGATGTCGCGCCGGCTCGCGTCGCGCCGGCAAGGCAGGCGCCGCCGCCGAGCGCTGCTCCGATGCAGCCGGCGGAGGGTCCCGCGCTGCCGCCCGCGCTGCTGCCCGGCAAGCCACGCTGGACCGGCTTTTATGTCGGTGGCTCGGTCGGCGGGGCCGACCAGAGCTCGCCGACGCGCATTTTGGGCATCGGCCCCAACAACGAGGTCCAGACCTCGATCGATGCCGGCAATGTCGCGGGGCGGCTATCGCCTTCGGGCCGCAACGTCACCGTCACCGGCCAATTCGGCTTCAATTACCAGATCGGCGCGGTCGTGCTCGGGGCCGAGACCGATTTCTCGGCGATGCATACCGGCGGCCGCAAGGCCTCGACGGTCAATCCCTTCGGCGTCGAGGTGACGACGCAGACGCAGGCCGAGCTGTTCACGCTGGGGACGGTGCGGGCGCGTGCCGGCATCGCCTTCGGCGATCTCATGGTGTTCGCCACCGGCGGTTATGCCTATGGCCATCTGGGCCAGCGCGGCGCGATCAGCCCGGTCCCGACCAACAACCCGACCTATGCGGGGGCGAACGGGCAGATGGCGTCGGGCTGGGCGCTGGGCGGCGGGCTCGAATATGCGCTGGGGCCGATGCTGTCGCTCAAGCTCGACTATCTGCACTACGATCTCGGCACCCAGCGTCTCGTGCTCGGCGAGACGGCCGGGATTTTCACCGACGAATACGCGACGATGAGGGCAAAGACCCGTGGCGACATGGTGCGGATGGGGCTGAATATCGGGTTCTGAACGCAGTGGGTCGATCCACAGATCGAAGCGACCGCACGCCCTTGCCGCGGTCGCTCGTCAATGGCCGATTTCGAGCATGATCTTGCCGAGATGGGCGCTCGATTCCATCAGTTCATGCGCCTGCCTTGCCTGCTCCAGCGGGAAGGTCGCGTGGATGATCGGCCTGACGGTGCTGGCTTCGAGCAGCGGCCAGACATCGCGGCGCAAATGCGCGGCAATTTCGGCCTTGAGCGCGACCGAACGCGCCCGCAGCGTCGAGCCGGTGATCGTCAGGCGCCGGACGAGGAGGCTCGTCAGGTCGAGATCGGCCCTGCCGCCTTGCAGGAAGGCGATCTGGACCAGTCGCCCTTCCACCGCCAGAATGCTGAGATTGCGCTGGATATAGGGCCCGCCGACCATGTCGAGCACGACATCGACACCCTTTTTGTCGGTCAGGCGCCTGATCTCGTCGACGAAATTCTGCGCGCGGTAATCGATCGCGTCATCGGCGCCGAGCGAGCGGCAGAAGTCGCATTTCTCGGCCGAGCCGGCCGTCGCATAGACGGTCGCACCGGCGTTCTTCGCGAGCTGGATCGCCGTCGAGCCGATGCCGCTGGAGCCGCCATGGATCAGGATCGTCTCGCCCGCCGTGAGGCGCCCGCGCGTGAAGACGTTGTCGTAGACAGTGAAATAGGTCTCGGGCAGGCCGCCGGCCTCCAGCAGCGAGAGTGGCTTGGGCACGGGCAGGCAGAGCGGCTCGTCGGCCACGGCATATTGCGCATAGCCGCCACTGATCACCAGCGCGCAGACGCTCTCCCCGATGCGGCTTGCCGGGACACCCTCGCCGACGGCGACGATCGCGCCGGAAACCTCAAGCCCGGGAATCGGCGTCGCGCCGGGCGGCGGCGGATAGCTGCCGGCCCGCTGGGCGCAGTCGGGTCGGTTGATGCCGGCGGCCGCGACCGCAATCAGCACCTGGCCCGCGCCGGGCTGCGGCACCGGCGCCGTCTCGATCTCGATCACGTCGGGGCCGCCGGGCCCGGAAAAGCGCACCTGCTTCATCGTCTGCGGCAATGCCATGATCGTCGTCTCTCCCTGCTGCTCGCACGTTCTTGTGGGGTTCGTGCTGCTTCGGTTCAAGTGGCCGACGCCGGTCTTCAAACCATGACGCCCCGGTTCCGAGCCGCGGTAACCCCGCCACGCGCCAACGGCGGGCCATCGACGCGCGGCACGGCCGAGAGCAGCTTGATCGTGTAGGGGTGGCTCGGCGCGTTCATGATCCGGTCGGCCGGACCGATCTCGACCATCTTGCCGTGATGCATCACCGCGACCCGGTCGGCGAGATGGGCGACGACCGAGATGTCGTGCGAGATGAAGAGATAGGCGACGCCGAGGCGGTCGCGCAGATCCGCGAGCAGGTTGACGATTGCGGCCTGGACGGAGACGTCGAGCGCCGAGACCGGCTCGTCGCAGACGATGAATGTCGGCTCCGTGGCGAGTGCACGCGCGATGCCGACGCGCTGCTTCTCGCCGCCGCTCATCTGGTGGGCGTAGCGGTCGGCGTAATGCGCGGGCAGGCGGACGAGGTCGAGCAGCGCATCGACGCGCGCCGGAATCTCGGCCTTGGGCGCGAGCCCGAAGCGTGCGATTGGCCGGCCCAGCAGTTCGCGGATCGTCTTGCGTGGGTTGAGCGAGGAATCCGGGTTCTGGAAGACGATCTGCGCCGTGCGCCGCATCGCTTCCAGCGCGCTTTGAGGCTTGTCGGAGACGGTTTCGCCGGCGATGCGGATCAGGCCGGAATCGGCTTCGATCAGCCGCAGGATGGTGCGCCCGAGCGTGGTCTTGCCGGAGCCCGACTCGCCGACGAGGCCGACGACCTCGCCGGGTGCGATCGTCAGTGAGATGCCGTCGACAGGCTTGATGCGGACGGCGTCGCGCACTGGCCGCCAGCCCTCCCAGTGCAGCGCTCCCCGGCTGAGCACGAAGCTCTTGGTCAGGTTTTCGACCTCGACGACGGGTGCTGACGCGGTCGGTGCGGCCGCCGTCGCGGCAGGGACGGTCTCGTGCTGAACCGGCCAGGGCGTGTCGCGCAGAGCCTCGGCCGAACTGCAGCGGACCATCCTGGCGCCGACGGCGAGCAGGCTTTGCGGATTGGCGCTGTCCGCTGTCGCGAAGGGGCAGCGCGGCGCGAAGCGGCAACCGCTTGGCGGGTTGCGCAGATCGGGCAGGCGGCCGGGGATTGCGGCGAGCCGGCCCATCCTGCGACCGATGCGCGGGATCGCGGCCAGCAGCCCCTTGGTGTAGGGATGCACCGGCCGCTGCAGCACCTCCTCGGTCGCGCCCTGCTCGACGATCTGGCCGGCATAGAGCACGGCGACCTCGTCGGCGATACGCCGGACCACGCCGAGGTTGTGGCTGATGAAGAGCATGGTCAGGCCGCGCTTGATCCGCAGATCCTCCAGCAGGTCGAGGATCTGCGCCTCGATCGTGACGTCGAGCGCCGTCGTCGGCTCGTCGAGGATCAGAAGTTCAGGCTCGGAAGCGAGAGCGCCCGCGATCAGCGCGCGCTGGCGCATGCCGCCGGAGAGTTCGTGCGGATAGGCCTTGGCGACGGACTCCGGCTTCACGATGCCGACCTCGTCGAGAAGCTCGATTGCACGGGCGAAGGCGCGCTCGGTCGTGAAGCCGCGATGATGGACGAGGCCCTCGCCGACCTGGTCGCCGATGCGCAGCGACGGATTCAGCACGGAGAACGGGTCCTGGAAGACCAGACCGATCCGCGATCCCCGCAATTGCCGGCGCGCCTCAGCCTTCATCGTCAGGATGTCGGCGCCGTCGAACAGGATGCGCCCAGAGGGCACCATCGCCTCGGCCGGCAGCAGCCCCATGGCGGCGAGCGCGATCGTGCTCTTGCCGGAGCCGGATTCGCCGACGAGCGCCAGCGTCGCGCCCTTGCGGGCTTCGAGCGTTACCGAGGACAGCGCCTCGATCTCGCCGCCGGCGGTTCGGTAGCGGACGGTCAAATCGTCAATGACGAGCATGGCTTCAGGCCTTTCCGAGCCGCGCCTTGAGGCGCGGGTCGAGCCGTTCGCGGGCGCCATCGCCCAGCAGGTTGATGCCGATCACCAGCAGGCACATGGCGAAACCCGGTGCGAGCGCGATCCAGGGCGCGCGGTCGAGGAAGGAGCGCGCCTCCGAGATCATCAGCCCCCAGTCGGAACTCGGCGGCTGCGCGCCGAGACCCAGGAAGGAGAGGGCGGAGCCGAGCAGGATCGCATAGGTGACGCGCAGGCTGGCCTCGACGATCAGGGGCGGCCAGGCATTGGGCAGGATCTCTCGGAACAGGATGTAGGAGGTGCTCTCGGCGCGTGCCTTCGCCGCCTGGATGAAATCCTCACTGGCGAGCGTCAGCGTGACGCTGCGCGCCAGCCTTGCGATCGGCGGGATGTAGACGAAGCCGACGGCGACGGCGGTCTTCCACAGGGCAGGCGGCGTCACCGCCAGCACCAGCAGGCCGAGCATGATCGGCGGAATCGCCATCAGCACATCGGCGAGCCGCATCAGCGCCTCGTCGATCCAGCCGCGGAAATAGCCGGCGGCCAGCCCCATCGGCACGCCGATGGCGAGGCTGACCAGCGTGGCTGCGACACCCATGCCGATCGAGAGCCGGGCGCCCATCAACAGGCGGCTGAGCACGTCGCGGCCGTATTCGTCGGTGCCGAACCAGTAGGTCGCGTTCGGCGCCAGGAAGCGCGTCCGCATCGAGATCGTGTCCCAGGGGTGGGGCGCGATCCAGGGCGCGAGCAGGCCCAGAAGCAGGATGGTGCCGGTGATGGCCAGCCCCGCCTTGAGCTGGAGCGGCATCGGCTTGCGCGGCGGTCTGGCAGGCGTTGCGAGCGCGGGAGACATCGCGGTTGCTGGCTCAGGCGACATTGCGGCCAAACCTGATCTTGGGGTTGAGGCGGGCCTAGAGCAGGTCCGCCAGCAGGTTCGCCAGCGCATAGATCGCGGCGACGACGAGGATCGCCGCCTGCAGCGTCGGCAGGTCGCGGTTCTGGATCGAGAAGACGACGAGCCGACCGAGGCCGGGATAGGCGAAGACGGTCTCGATCACGACGATGCCGCCCATCAGCCGGCCGAAATCCAGCGCCAGCACGGTGATCGTCGGCAAGAGCGCGTTGCGCAGGGCGTGGTGCAGCACGATGACGCGCTCGGGCAGGCCCTTGGCGCGGGCGGCGGTGATGTAGGGGCTCTGCATGACCTCGATCATGCTGGAGCGCGTCAGGCGCGAGACATGGGCGAGATGGCCGAAGACCAGCGTCATCGTCGGCGCGATCAGGTGCTTGGCCCATTCCCAGACACCGGCCGATATCGGCTCATAGCCGGACGCCGGCAGCCAGCCGAGCCAGGCGGCGAAGACGATGATGACGACGATCGCCCAGAAGAACTCCGGGACGGCGATGCCGAGATAGGTCGCGACCGAGACGCCATGGTCGAGCGGCCGGCGATGGCGCAATGCGGCCGCGATGCCCAGCCCCACCCCGATGATGGCGATGAGGATGAAGGACAGGCCAGTCAGCATCAGCGAACGCTGGATCGCCTCCAGCAGCATCGGGCCCACGGGGCGGTTCATCAGGGTGGATTCGCCGAGGTCGCCGGTGAGGAAGCCGCCGGCCCAGCGCAGATATTGCTGCCAGACAGGGTCGGTCAGGCCGAGCTTGAGTTCGAGCGCGCGCACCTGCTCCGGCGTCGCGAAAGCGCCGAGGATGAGATGGGCGACGTTGGCGGGCAGAAGCGTGGTGACGCCGAAGACCAGCATCGACACCGCCACGAGGACGAGCACCACGAAGACGAGGCGGCGGGTGATGAAAGCGGCCATCGGTTACGGGTTCCCCAGTGAGCGAGGGCGAGCCGCCTGGCCCACCCCGCCGCTTGCGAGCGGGCAGGGTGGGCCATCGCGGGCATCAGGGCTTGAGCGAGACGCTCTTCAGTTCGAGCCACTGCATCGGGGTCGACTTGAAGCCTTCGACCTTCTTGCTGACGCCGTTCACATGGGCTGCCGAGTAGGCGATGATGCCCGGCACGGTTTCCTCGACCAGCGCCTGGAACGTCTCGAAGATCTTCTTGCGGGCGGCCTCGTCATTGGTCTTGCGGGCGTCGTCGAGAAGCTGGTCGACGCGGGCGTCCTTGTAGAGCCAGAGCTGCTTGTTCCAGCTTCCGGCCGAATGGTAGAATGGGTAAATCGCGGTATCGATCGTCGGCCTTGCGAAGTAGCCGTCGACATACATCTGCGCCTTGCCCGCGACATTCGCCGAATAGGAGGCGAAGGGCACCCGCTCGACATTGATGCGGATGCCGGCGGCGCGCGCCATGTCGCGCACCGCGACGCCGACGCGGACACGCTGCTCGCGCTCCTGGGGAACCTGCATCGGCACTTCGAAGCCGTTCGGGAAGCCGGCCTCGGCCAGCAGCTTCTTGGCCTGGGCGATGTCCGGAGCACCGACTTTCAGGCTCTTGTTGAAGTAGGGATGGCTGGGAGGGATCGGGCTGAAGGTCGGCTCGCCCTGGCCAAACAGCGCCAATTCGACGATGGCCGATTTGTCGATCGTCAGCGCCAGCGCCTTGCGGACGCGGACATCGTTGAAGGGCGGGCGGTCGTTGTTCAGGATGACGCCGTCCCAGGTCGGGGTCGAGACGCTGTCGGCCCGCGCGGTCGCGCTGGTCTTGAGCTTGTCGACCGACTCGTAGGGCATGCTCCAGACGATATCGATCGCACCGGATTCGAGCGCTGCGATGCGCGCCGAGGATTCCGGCACGATGCGCAGCGTGACGCCGTCGAGCTTGGGCAGGTCCTTCTCGAAATAGTCGGGATTCTTGATGAGTTCGAGCCGGTCGCCCGGCGACCAGGACTTGAACATGAACGGACCCGTGCCGACCGGCTGCGTGGAAAGCTCAGCGAGCTTGTCCTTGGGGACGATGCGCAAATTGCGGTCGGCGAAGATGTCGGCAAAGCCGGCATAGGGGATGTTGAGGTCGAACTTGACCGTCAGCGGATCGACCGCCGAGACCTCTGACACCATGGACAGGCTGGTGCGCGAGCGCGAGCCCGTCGCCGGGTCGAGGATGCGCTTCATCGTGGCGACGACGTCCTCGGCGTCCATCACGCGGCCATGGTGGAATTTCACCCCGGAGCGCAGCTTGAAGGTCCAGCTCTTCAGGTCTGCGGAAGCCGTCCAGCTCTCGGCGAGGTCGGGCTTCACCGTCATGTCGGGGTCGATGCGCGACAGACCGTTGAAGACGAGATGGACGTAGACGTACTCGTCGCCGATCGTGGTCTTGGCGGGGTCGAGCTGGCTCAGCGTCGTGCCGAGCGCGACGCGGACGGTTCCCTGGGCGGCTGCCGGCAGCGCCGTCAGAGCTGTGGACAGGCCGATCGTGACGGCCAATGTGGATAGAAGTCGTCGCATGGATATCCCCTCGTTTTTTGGTTGATCAGTAGTCGGCCTGCCGGTTCGCGATCGCGGTGTCGGGATCGATGGCCCGGGTGACATAGGGCTCCGCGACCGGCTCGTATTCGCGCCAGAGCCGGGCGAGCGTGGCGATCGGGTCGGGATCGCTGGCCACCCGCAGATCGACGTAAGGAAAGGGCTGTTCGTGGGCGACGATCAGCGCCG
>QBLV01000164.1 GCA_003241815.1 Hyphomicrobiales bacterium
GCTTCGAGGGCCGGCGCGACCAGCCAGCCGCGCGCGGCATCCGCATCAGCGAGCCCGAGCCGCAGGCCCGCCGAAGCCGTTTCGTGCATGCGCAGACGGGCATGCTGCTTTTGACCGTGCCCGGTCGCTGAGCCGATAGACGCCGTGCCGATGCTTCAACGGCGCCGGCTCGCCGCATAGAGCGCGATCGCGGTCGCGTTCGAAACGTTCAGGCTCGTGATGGTGCCCGGCACCTCCAGCCTCGCGACCTGGTCGCAGAGGTCGCGCGTGCGCTGGCGCAGGCCCTTGCCCTCGGCGCCCATCACCATCACCAGCGGGCGGGTCAGCGCGACATCGTCGAAGGCGACCTCGCCATCCGAATCGAAGCCGATACGCTGGAAGCCGCGCTTCCCGAGTTCGGCGAGCGCGTCGCCGAGATTGCGCACGGCGATCAGCGGTACATGCTCCAGCGCGCCCGAGGCCGATTTCGCCAGCACGCCCGTCGCCGCCGGGGAATGGCGTATCGTGACAATGACGGCGGCGGCGGCGAAGGCGGCGGCCGAGCGCAGGATCGCGCCAACGTTGTGCGGATCGGTGATCTGGTCGAGCGCGAGGACGATCGCGTCGTCGGCCAGGCTGTCGAGATCGGGCGAGGGCAGGGGATCGCAGACGAGGTAGAGGCCCTGATGCACCGAATCGGGCGTGAGCAGCCTGTCGATCTCGGAGGGACGCACGAGTTCGGCCTGGAGCGGAAGCTCGCCGACCTCCTCCTGCAGGCGCTTCAGCGCGTTTTCGGTGGCGAGCAGGCGACGATGGCGCCGGTTGGGGTTGCGCAGCGCCTCGATGACGGGATGCACGCCATAGAGCACCGCCTCATCGATATCGCCGGGACGATGGTGGAGCGTGCCGTCGGCACGTCGCGGGCTGGTTTGGCGCGGCCGATCGCTGCGGTCCGGCTTGGGGCGAAACGGTGCAGGCATCGGGTTCTCCTCGGTCGCTCGCGCATGCCCTGACATGCCGAACCGGGCTTGACCAGTCTGGAATTGACGCGACGAAGCACGATGTCCAAGGGTAAGCGGGCTTTTTGGCGTTGACAGGGGCCGGCCCCGTCACCATAAGTCCGGCCGCGCCAGTTGCCCGTCACGCAAGTGACATCACGCAAGTGAGATGGGCGGTGCCCGGCGGCTTTCAGCCGACGAGGCGCGGGCGGGGGAATGTCCCGAGCGGCAAAGGGGGCGGACTGTAAATCCGCTGGCTATGCCTTCGCAGGTTCGAGTCCTGCTTCCCCCACCACCTCTTTTCCAGGCGCTTGATTTATCGTCGAGATCGGCGCCGTGGCCCGCGCCTGATACAGTGGTGCGGGAACAAGACGTTCGGTTTCGGTCCGGCATCAGCAGGCTCGTCGCCTTGCGCGCCAGCGTCCAGCTTTTGGCTTTGCGGGCGTGCAGCAAGGCCATGCCGCCGCCGCGCCAGCCGAAAAGGGCCTCCAGCTCGGACTCGCTCGCGCGGTTGCTCGCGGCCTTCGTCGAGGATGATGACCATGTCCGATCTCACGAGAGCCTCGGTCATGTCGCCCGCCGACGCCACCGCTCGGGACCGAGATTCAACCGGCGAGTTCCGTGCGAACGACGGCCATGAAGCCCTCGATGAGCGGGTTATCGCGCTGGTGCTTTGAATACATGGCATGACCGTGAAACATCACATCCGGTTTGAAGGGTCGGAAGGCGATCCCCGTGCGCTTGTAGTCGTCGGCCGCGATGGGATTGACGATGCCGACGCCGAGGCCTTGTTCGACCAGGGCGCAGATGGCTGCGCTGAAAGGTGTCTCCAGAACGAGCTGGCGCCTGACGCCCGCTTCCTCGAAGGCGCGATCCACGCGCGCCCGCGCTCCATCCTCGAGGGAGAGCGAGATGAAGCTTTCACCCTCCAGGTCCCTCGGCCTGATCTGCTCGAGCTCCGCGAGCCGATGGCCCGGCGGCAGCGCGCAGACGCCAGCGATCGTATACAGCGAATGATGTTCGACGGCGGGAATGTCGATGACGTTCGCGACAAAGCCGATGTCGCAATACGATGAGGACATCCAGCGGGTGACCGTCCCGTCATGGCCCATCTGCAAGGAAATGATCGCGTTCGGAAAGCGTTCCTTGAATCGCCGGATGCAGCGCGGAATGAAGCCGAGCGCCATGACCGGCATCGCCGCGATCCGCAGCCGCCCGGTGCCGAAGGCGCGGATGTCGCGGGCCGCGTGGCTCAGATTGTCCAGCCCGATGAAGCTGCGCTCCACCTCGCGATAGAACGACAAGCCTTCGGCGGTCGGGCGCAAGCGTCCGGCGGCACGCTCGAACAATTTGAGGCCGATTTCGGTTTCGAGCTCGGCAATCAAGCGGCTGATGCTGGGTTGCGAGGTCCGCAATTCTACAGCGGCAGCGGTCATGGAGCCGCGCAGCATGATGCTCCGAAACGCCTCGACCTGTCGCAAATTCATGCCAACCTCATATCACAGGTGAATAGCAGTGCCAAAAACTGACATTTGACCAGATGAGCAGCGGCTACAATACTTTTGTCCATGTCCGCTGGTCCCGCCATCGCCGTGACGTCCCGCCTGACAGGCATGGCCTGCCTGCGTTGCGAGACGCACTGGCCGGTGGCGGAATACGAGGCCGGATGTCCGCGCTGTGCGGCGGAAGGGCACGCTGCCAATCTGCGACTGGTCTATTCCGCGAGTGCCGATGCTCAAGGCCCTGGCCCGGTTGCGCTTCCCTATCCGCAGGCCCTTTCTCTCGGGGAGGGGGCCACGCCTCTCGTCGATCTCCCGGAACTCGCCGCCATGGTCGGCATCGGGCGGTTGTCGCTCAAACTCGAATGGTGCAACCCGACCGGGTCCCACAAGGACCGGATGAGCGCCCAACTCGTCGCGCGGGCGGCGGATCGTGGTGCGACGCGGATCGTGGCGGCGTCCAGCGGCAATGGCGGTCTCTCCGTCGCTGCCTATGCGGCGCGTGCCGGCATCCCAGCCGAGATCGCGACCGGCGACGGCCTGCCGGAGCCTTACCGCTGCGCGATCGCCGGGCATGGCGCCACGCTCGTCGCATTCGCCGACAGCATGGCGCGCTGGCGCCATCTTGCGCGGCGCGTGACGGAAGAGGGCGCCTTCGCGGCGACAAACTATCGGCTGCCGGCGATCGGCACGAACCCTTTCGGGATCGAGGGATACAAGACCATCGCCGCCGAGATGGCCGCGGTCGCTATGCCCGATCTCGTCATCGCCCCCTGTTCGCGCGGCGACCTTTTGTCCGGGCTCCATCTCGGATTTGGCGAATTGGGACGGGGCATGCCGCGTCTGATCGCGGCCGAACCTTTCCCGAGGCTCGCCCGGGTTTTGGCCGGGGCCGATTATCGCGAGAGCTTCTCGGGCGAGACCGCGCAATTCTCGATCGCGGGCAGCACCGTGACCTGGCAGGCGGTACAGGCGCTCCGCGCCAGCCACGGTCTGGCCGTGCCGGTCGCGGACGAGACAGCGAGGCTCGCCTACGCGAAACTCGCCGGCTTCGGCTTCCACGCCGAGCTTTCGGCCGCTTCGGCCCTGGCGGCGCTCGGGACACTGGCGGCGGAAGGAAGGCTCGACGGGCGCCATGCCGTCCTCGTGCTCACGGGCTTGGGTTTCCGGGACCTGACCGCCGGCGAACCGGCCGCCAAAGAGTTTCATCGAGATCGCCGTCCGGAATGGGCGAGCGCGCAGCCGGCGCAGACCGGCGCTTCACCCCGACCAACCATCCAACAGAGGGACAACGGATGACCCATCTTCATGCCACGCGCCTCGGCGCTCTCTCCACACTCGCCACCGCGGCGCTCATGACCGCAATCTCCGGTGCTCAGGCGCAGAGCCTGCCGCCTTTGCCCGACTCCATTAAATCGGCTGGCCTGCTCAAGGCCGGCGTGCGCTGCGACCAGCCGCCCTATGGCTATAAGGACGAGACCGGCAAATTTGCCGGCGTCGAGACCGACATGGCGATCCAGATCGCGACCTGGGCTTTCGGTTCGGCCGACAAGATCGAACTCACCTGCGTGACCGCTGAAAACCGCATTCCGCAGCTCAATGGCAAGAAGGTCGATCTGCTCATCGCCACGCTGGGCGTCACGCCCGAACGCGCCCGCGTCGTCGATTTCTCGAAGCCCTATCGCTGGGGCGGCTCGGATATGCTCGTGGCCAAGGACAGCCCGATCAAGAAGCTGGACGACGTCGCCGGCAAGACCGTGATCATGCTGAAAGGCTCGACCCAGGCGAAGTGGTTCGAGGACACCATGCCGAAGGTCGAGAGCCTGCGGCTCAACACGGCGTCCGACGCGCTGCAGTCGCTCAAGCAGGGACGCGGTGACGCCTACACCCATGACGCGGCCACGCTGATCGTGATCGCGGCCAAGGATCCGTCGCTGCGCCTTGTGGGCGAATCCTTCGCGGTCTCGGATGCCGCCGTCGGCGTTCGCAAGAACGAGGCGGCCTGGCTGGCCTATGTCGATGCCGCGCTCGACCGGATGAAGGCCGAGGGCCTCTACGCCAAATGGGTCGACAAGTGGGTGCCGGCGGATATCCGGCCCTTCTACACCGACGCCTTCACCAAGCCGAAGCCGACGGCGCGCTGAGCCCCGTCGATCGTCCGGAGGTGGGCGACCACCTCCGGTTCCTTCCTTGGAGACGGGGCCCGGCGCGATCATGGAATTCGACCTCGCTTACCTGGCGAACCAGTGGCCGGCGCTGATGCGTGGCTTGTGGCTGACCATTCAGGTCAGTGCCCTGTCCATCGTAATGTCCGTCACGGTAGGGCTTTGCGGCGCAGCCATTCGCGTCTTGCAGGTGCCGGTGGTCGACAAGATCGTGGTGGGGTACGTCGAGTTCATCCGCAACACGCCGCTGCTCGCACAGCTCTTCTTCATCTTCTATGGCTTGCCGGGACTGGGGCTGAAGCTTTCCCTGTTCTGGTCTGGCGTTCTGAGCCTCACGCTCTGGGCCGGCGCCTACCAGATCGAGAACATTCGCGGCGGGCTGGAGACGGTCGGCAAGGGGCTGCGCGAGGCGGCGTTTTCTCTCGGTCTTTCGCCCTGGCGCTTCTTCCGGCTGATCGCCGCGCCGATGGCGGTTCGCGTCGGGCTGCCCTCGATGCTCAACACGTCGATCTCGCTCCTGAAGAACTCCTCCTATCTCCAGGCGATCGGGCTCGCCGAGCTGACTTTCGTCGCGATCGACCGCATCTCGATGGACTTCCGCACGGTCGAGATGTTCGCGGCGATCTGTGTGATCTACCTCGCGCTTGTCCTCACGCTTTCCTTCTTCGCCAGCCGGCTCGAATATCGGCTCAACACGCCGTTCCGGACCTGAGGGCGGAGCGATGGAACTCCTGATCAAGAACCTGCCCTTCATCCTCCAGGGCATCCAAATGACGCTCTCGCTGGCGCTGGCGACGCTGTTCTTCTCGACCATCATCGCGTTCGTGCTGGGCACGCTGGCGACGTTGCGCTTCGCCTGGCTGCGGATCGCGGTGAAGGTCTATGTCGAGCTGTTTCGCGACATACCCCTGATCGTGAACATCTTTTTCGTGTTCTTCGTCGCGCCGCTCTTCGGGCTCGAATTGTCGCCTTTCGCAGCGGTCACTGTCGGTCTGTCGCTCTGGGGCAGCGCCAACGGCACCGAGATCGTCCGTGCCGGCTTCAATGCCGTGCCCAAGCACCAGTGGCAGAGTGCGGCTGCGCTCGGTCTGAAGGGCTGGGAGGTCTACCTCTTCGTCGCCGGCCCGCAGGCGCTGCGCTCGATCCTGCCGCCCTTCGTCGGGCTCCTGACGCTGCTCGTCCAGGCGACATCGCTGGGCGCGCTCGTGGGTGTGACGGAGTTCTTCAAGGTCGGCCAGATCATCGTCGAGCGCACCACGATGATGGAGGGCTGGAATCCGGCCTTCACCGTCTATGGCGCGGTGCTGCTGATCTACTTCGTCATCTGTTCGACGTTGAGCTGGTTCGGCCGCTGGCTCGAACGACGGTTGAAGGCCGACCGGAGCCGCGTCGCGCCCGGCACGCTCATCGTCGAGAAACCGGTCACACAGCTTCCCTGATTCCTATTTCTCCTCCGCCCGTCCAAAGGACTTCGCCATGGAATCCAAAGTCAGCCGCCGCCTGACCGAAACGGTCGCGCAGGAGGTTTGCGACCACATCTACGCGCCGCGCCTCGCCCGCGATTTCGGCAATGTCTTCGGCTATATGAGCGACCTCAATCAGGCGCATGTCCTGATGCTGGCGCGCTGCGGGCTGATCTCGCCGCAATCGGCCAAGGCGCTCGCCGCCGGGCTGATCCGCATGGAGGCGGAGGGGCCGGGCGTCGTCGAGCTCGATCCTCAGCGCGAGGATTCCTATTTCAACTACGAAGCCCATCTCATCAAGCTGATCGGCACCGACGCCGGTGGCCGCATGCACATCGCCCGCAGCCGCAACGATCTGAGCGCCGGGCTCGACCGCATGCGTGCGCGGGATCTGCTGCTCGACGCCAGCCAGGCGCTGCTCTCCGTCGAGGAGCATGCGCTCGACGGCGCCTTCCGCTTCCGCGAGGCCGTGATGCCGGGCTACACCCATCTGCAGCCGGCGCAGCCGGTGACCTATGGCTTCTTCCTGGCCGGTGTCGCGCAATCGCTGGAGCGCGATTTCGGCCGCCTGTCGGATGCCTGGGCCCGGACGAATATCAGCCCGCTGGGCGCCGGCGCGCTCGCGGGCACGACCTTCGCCATCGACCGTCACGCGATCGCGACCTCGCTCGGCTTTGACGGCCTCGTGGAGAACACGCTGGATGCGGTTGCGACGCGCGATTTCGGGCTGGAGATCCTGAACGGCCTGTCGCAGATCGCGATCGGCTGGAGCCGCGTCGCTCAGGATTATCACGTGCTGGTCTCACACGAGTTCCAGACGGTCGAATTCCCCGACCGCGTCACCGGCACCTCCAGCATCATGCCGCAGAAGAAGAACCCGGTCGTGCTGGAGCATCTCAAGGGCAAGGCCGGCCATCTGCTGGGCCTCTATGTCGCGTCTGCGACGGCGGTGAAGGGCACGCATTTCACCAACACGATCGACGCCAACCGTGAAGGCATGCGCGGCGTCTGGGAGGCGGGCGAGGAGGTGCTGCGCTGCCTCTCGCTGTTCGACCTGGTCATCGCGACGGGACGGCCCAACGCCGCTCTGATGAAGCGCCGCGTGACGGAGGATTTCGCCTCGGCCACCGATCTCGCCGACATCCTGGTCCGCGATGCCGATCTCTCCTTCCGCGAGGCTCATCACATCGTCGGCGCCGTGGTGCGCGCGGCAATGGATGCCGGACTTGCCGCCGACGGCATCACCACGCAGATGGTCGATGACGCCGCCCGCAACCAGCTCGGCCGGGCGATCGGGCTCGACGCCGACTTGGTCCGGCGCAGCCTCGATCCCACGGCCAGTGTCGCCGGCCGCACCCTGCCGGGCGGCCCGGCCCCCGAGGCGGTGGCACGCGCGGTTGAATCCGCGCAGGCGCGGCTCGAAACGCGGCACGCCATGCTGGCGGAGAAGCGAGGCCGCTTGCAGGCGGCGCGCGACGCGCTGAAACGCGATCTGCGCGAGCTCGCCGCATGAGCGCGCAGCCGCTGATCAGCCTGCGCGGCATCGGCAAGCGCTTCGGCGCCCATCAGGCGCTGCGCGACATCGATCTCGATGTCGCGCCCGGCAGCGTGCTGGTGCTGATCGGCCCCAGCGGTTCGGGCAAAAGCACGCTGATCCGCTGCATCAACGGGCTCGTCCGGCCCGACGAGGGCAGCCTGACAGTGGCCGGCAAAGCGGTCGACATCCACAAAGAGAGCGCCTGGCAGGCGCTTCGGACCGAGATCGGCATGGTCTTTCAGGATTATGCGCTGTTCCCGCATCTCTCGGTGCTGCGCAACATGACCCTGACGCCGCAGCGACGTCGCAAACTGCCACGCGCTCAGGCCGAAGAGCAGGCGCGGGCGCTACTGGCCAAGGTCGGCCTCGCTCACAAGGCGGAAGACTATCCTTCCGCGCTGTCGGGCGGCCAGCAGCAGCGTGTCGCCATCGTGCGCGCGCTCGCGATGCAGCCCAAGGCGATCCTGTTCGACGAGCCAACCTCGGCGCTCGACCCCGAGACGATTACAGGCGTCCTCGACGTGATGCGCGATCTCGCCCGGGAGGGAACGACCATGGTGGTCGTCACCCACGAGATGGGCTTCGCCCGCGAGGTCGCCGATCGCGTCGTCTTCATGGCGGACGGGCAGATCGTGGAGCAGGGCCCGCCGGGGACGTTCTTCGCGGCTCCCCAGCACGAGCGCACGCGCGCCTTCCTGTCCAATATCAGATCCTTCGGAGCGGCCGATCATGCCTGACGAGACCGGCGTTCTGGCGCCGAATTTCACGACCGACCCTTATTGGTGGGATGCCGCGCCGCCCGCGACGGCACGCGAGGCGCTGCCGGAGCAGACCGACGTGCTGGTCGT
>QBLV01000165.1:0-5711 GCA_003241815.1 Hyphomicrobiales bacterium
GCGCTGCAACAAAACGCGGCGCTTCATTGGATGGTTTTGTCACCGCCCTACACACGGACAACTCGGCGACGGTCTCGGTGCGGCCCGACAGCACCTTGATCAGGTCGGGCATGCCGGCGAGGTTGAGCTTTGCGATGACGCTGTCGCGACCGTGCTTGATCAGGAACGAGCGGCTTTCCGGGACCGTGTTGCGGATCCAGGCGACCTCGCGCTCCGACAGGCGAAAGGCCTGGGCATAGCTCTCGTCATCGGCTTTGGGATTCGGGAAGAAGATGTTGGTCGCGGTCTGCTCGATCAGCGTGCTGGCGGATTTCGAGCGGACGATGTCGGCAGCCGATTGCGTGCCAAAACCGATAATGCCGTTTTGCTTCCGGATCGTCTTGAGCTTGTCCTTGATGAAGAAGGCAAAGACCTCGTCGTCGAGCAGCCGCCAGCCCTCGTCGAGGAAGATCATAACGGGATCGCCGGTGAGCAATTCCTCGGTGCGATGAAAAATGTACATCAGCGCGGCGGTGCGGATGACCGGGTCGTCGAGCACCCGCGTCATGTCGAAGCCAAAAATGCCCGAGAGAGAAAACTGGTCCTGCTCGTTGTTGAAAAGCCAGCCGCGCTGGTCGGGCCGCATCCAGCTTTCAAGCCGCGCCAGCAGATCGCCCTCCCCTGCCCGAATGCGACCGCGCAACAAGGTCGAGAAGGACTGCAGCGTCCGGCCCTCGGGGCCCGCAGCCAGTGCTGACCCGATCGCGTTGCGGATGACCTGTTCTTCGGACGCGCTCAGCGCACCGCCATGGACTGGGCGCAGCATGAAAGCGAAGAGCTGAAACAGGAACTCCCGGTTCGGCGCGGTGTCGGGCAACGACAGCGGATTGAACCCGGTCGGCTCGCCTGGCGTCAGCACCTCGTATTGGCCGCCCAGCGCCCGGATAAAGATTTCGGCGCCTCGATCCTTGTCGACGAAGAGCAGTTTTGGCCGCGGCGTGACGCGCTGCGACTGCGCCGAGATGAACGACAGGAACACCGTCTTGCCCGAGCCGGACGGCCCCACCACGGTGAAATTGCCGAGATCGCGGATGTGGTGGTTGTAGTAGTAAGCGGTCTGCGAGGTCGTCTCGAAGACTGAGATCGCCGGGCCCCAGTGATTGCCGTCCGAGCGGCCGCTGGGATAATTGTGCAGCGAGACGAAGCCGGCAAAGTTCTTTGATGAGATGATCGATTTGCGCGCGATATAGGAGAAGTTGCCCGGCAACTGCGCCCAGAAAGCTGGCTCGCAGTTAAGATCCTCGCGGCACCAGATCACGGACCGATCGGTGAGCGCGGCCCCGACCGCCGTCACGGTGGCGCCGACCTCGGCCATGCCTCGGCCGAGGCACATCACGGTCATATGGTGTTCGCCATAGATTGCTTCGGAGGCGAGGAGGTCGTCGCGGGCATCATTGAGTTGCTCGGCGACGATTGAACCGGCCTCGTCGGACATATCGACCTGGCGTGAGACCCGGTCGATCTGCTTGGCGGCTTCGGGCCGGTCGACGATGGCAAAGCTCTGCGTTGCGATGAACTCGTGCGGGACGCGCAGCAGGTTGTCGAAGGACCCCGGTCCGGTCTGGGCGGGGTATTCCCGGATCGAGATCATCGCGCCAAAGCGCGTGTCTTCGGGTGAAGCGCCACGGATCTCGACGGCGTTGCGGCCGAAGAAAATGCGCTTGAGCGACAAGGCGTCAGCAAGCTTCATCCGCGGCAGATGCATCGGACGCGGCTGGCCGCCATTGACGAGCTGGACCAGGAATTCCAGGGCTTCCGAGAACCAGACGCCGTCGCGCGAAACGACCCCAAGCGGGCGCGCGCCATAACCCGACAGCGTCTCGCGGACGGCGGTGGACGCATCGCGCAATTCGCTGAGCGCGGTCTGCATCGCGACGCTCTCGCCGCCGGCATGTTTGCGACCGAGCAGCCGCGAAAGCGAACTTTCAAAGGTGCCGGCCTGGCCCTGGAGCGGCCGGCGCACGATTGTCAGATAGAGGTCGTTGACGAACATGCGCCGCGTCGAGAGTGCGGCCTGATAGCGCTCGTCGATCTCACGGCAGAGCGCATTGTCGAAGGTCGAGGGAATAGACGGCTCGACCTCGCGACGAATGATGTGACTGACGAGCGCGAACCGGGAATTGGCGAGAGTGCGGACGACGTCGTTGCGCGCCAGCAGCCGCGAATTGACGGCGCTCATATCGGCGGTCTCGAAGGAATAGCCCTCGAGTTTCAAGGTCGTCATGACGAGGCCATCGCGCGTTTTCAGGACGGTGTCGTCGACATGGCGCGTATAGGGAATATGCGCCGCGACCGGCCGTTCCCGGCGCGAGACCGAGCCATAGGTCAGTTCATCAAGAAGAGCGCGCGCGACCATACTTTGCGCCTCAAACGCGATAACTGTCGGCGCCCCAAAAGGCGCGTGAGCGCGGCGGGCAGCGTGATGATTTGACGAAGAGGATCTCAAAAATGCGGTCGTCGCGCAGCGTCATCACATAGCCGAAGAGATGCAGCGGGATCGCGACGAGGAGCATCAGAAGGTTGTGCGAGACCAGAAAGCAGACCGAGGAGGCGACGCCGTTGAACATGAAATAGAGATACGGCACGCCCATCAGGGTTGGCGCCCGCGTCAAGGCTTTGACGAGCGGCGTGATTAAGGGCTGTTCGAGATCGCGCGCCGTCATTGTCCGACCGCCGACTGGAAGAACTGAACGATCTGGGCCGAGCCGAACACCAGCACGATACCAAAAATGACAGAGCCGGCGACGCCCCAGGTCAGCCGCCCGGCCCAGGCGAAGAAACCGCAGGCAATGACGGCGAGCGTGGCCAACGCTGTTGCGATCGGACCTGTCAGCGCCTGGACGAGCTGGTTCAAGGTCGACTGGACTGGCTGCAGCGTGCCGGACTGCGCCTGCGCCTCGACGGCCGCCAACAACGATAGGGCGGCGCTTGCGGTGCGAGACAAGAGCGTTCTGAAAAGCAACATCTGTAGCATCCTCATTCGATATGCATGACAAAGTCGGCAGCCAGTGCCGGGCGCTTGGCCGGCGCTGAACGGCCTGGGGTTGAGAGAGATTTGGTGGTGCGGCCATTGCCCTCACCGCCAACCCGCAATCGGCTCTGCGTGCCGGTGATGCCGGGCCAGCCCTGGAATTCGTTCATCACCGCGGCGACGAAGCGGACAGTTTCCGGAAAGGGCGGCACACCGCGATGGTCGATCAGCGTCTGTTCACCGGCATTGTAAGCAGCCAGCACATAGAACGGGTTGCCATGCCGTGACTGGAGATGTCGCAGAAAGCGGACGCCGCCGCGTACATTGTCAGCAGGCTCGCAACGATCGATCTTGAAGCGTTCAGCCGTCTCAGCCGTCAGCTGCATCAAGCCGTAGGCGCCGTTGTGGGACCATGCCGTCGAGATCAGGCGGCTTTCGGCCTTGGCGACGGCTAAGGCGAAAGCGGCGTCGAACTGCTCCTCGCCCGCGATCCGCCGCACTAGCGCTTCGGCCTCGCCCGCGGGCAGCTCGGCGCTGGCAGCACAGTTAAGCGCTCGTTCGCGCGCGCCGATGACATCGACGAAGGCTGGCTGCCTCGGAAGCGGCAGAACTCGACCCGATGCGTCGCGCGTCGCCGTTGGTTGCGGCAGCTTGTCTTGGAACTTGGCAGGCACCCTCGCCTCCTGCGCCGACACGGGGGCTGCCAGCATCACTACAACCACGCTCGTCGACAGTGTCGCCCGCATCGAAAATCGCCTCTCGCCAAATCAGTCGCTAGTCAGTATATTGACCGTCTGACAATTGGCAACAGCCGGAAACACGATGTCACGATTTCAACGCGATACGACATCCGCGATGGGGCAGACCGCACGAGCTGCCAGTCTCGCAGTCGGCATGGGCATCATCTCGAGCGCGGGCGTCGCTCAAGACGCCTCCTTCGGCTGCAAGGTTTTGCTCTGCGCCGCGGCGACCGCACCAAGCTGGTCCGGCATTCCCTATTGCGTGCCGGTGATGCAGCAGCTCTTCCGCCAGCTCGCCGAAGGGGGCGGCTGGCCTGCCTGTCCGGAAGGTCAGACCAGCGGCCTCGGGCACGAGCCCTACCTCCCCTGCCCTGCCGGCTGGACAGCATCTGAAAGCGCAAGCGGACGCGATGAATCGACGGTTGCATCGCCACCGAATGGCAGCGTCTGTCTCGATCTGTCCAAGCCGACACGCGACTGCAGCTCGGCTTCAGAAGGCGGCTGCCAGACTAGCTATCCCAGTCAGTCGCGGCAGGCCCGAGACGAGCCGTACTTCGTCGATATCACCACCGGAAATGGCCAGCAGCGGTTTTACTTTTCGCTGCGGGGCTACTGACGATGCGTGTCTCGACCTCACTGATCGCCGGTCTCGCCAGCGTTGCCGTTTCAGGCGCTGTGGCCCAAGAGGCGGCCGCTGCGCGCTGGTTTGGGATTTCGCCGACGGCCGTCTTCGAGACGGGCGATAGCTGGACGGATCGCGGTGTGCCTCATCGTCTCTACGGCGTTCAGGCCTGTCTGCGCGGAACAAGCTTTAGAAATGGCGCCGGCATCAAACGCGATTGCGGCGAGGCTTCGCTCGCGATGCTGGTCGCGCTGATCCGCGATCTGCAGCCGCAATGTCACCAGGCTCCGGCGCCGTCGAACGCTCGCACGGCCTTCATCTTCTGCGTCGCGACGAGAAACGGAGGTGCGGGCGCCGGTTCGCGGATTGATCTCGGCACGGCCCTGATCGCGTCTGGCTTCGGCTTCGCATCGCTGGCAGCCGACGGGCGGCCTGTGCATCAGCCCTACTTCGTCGCGCAACAGGTTGCGGCGCGCACAAGAGCTGGCCTCTGGGCTTATCCGGACATGCCTGATCCGAACGCCATCATCCTGCGCAGACTGCGCGAAAGCGCATCGTCGGGTTCTCGAGATCAGACGGTCCCGCGATGATCGCTGTGGGCAAAATTGGGCGACGCGCTCGCGTGGCCAGTCTGTTGTTGCGGATAGCCTGTCTTGGCGCTGCGGTGCTGGTGGCGATCGCGGCTGATATGGTCGCCGCGGCTGAGGCTGACCCAGCGGTGCCATCGGAGCAGCCGGGCTTCTATTCGCCAAAGGGGTCGCAGCAATCGCCGCCTTTGCGGGTCGAGGTGATCGAAGGGGTAACATTCCGCGACATCGAGAATGGCGATGTCTACCGGCTCTATGGGGTGGACGCCTGCGCACAAGCGCAACGAGCGACGCTCGGGCGGCAGCCCTGGCCTTGCGGCGTCATGGCGACCGCCTGGCTCGTCTCTGCGACGCTCGGCAAATGGGTTGCTTGCGCCAAGATCCACGAGAGCGGTGGCGTGATTCAGGCGCGCTGCGCCTCCTCGCAGCATGGCGATCTCGGCGCGGCCATGCTGCGCGAGGGGTTAGCTGTTGCCATCCCTGTCGAGCCGCCACTGCGAACCTATGCTGCGCTCGAGCAGGATGCGCGAAAGGCTTATCGCGGGATCTGGGCGAGCCGCTTCCAGATGCCGGGCGAGTTTCGTCGCAGCGCCGCGGTGCCGGCGGCCAAGGTCGAGGGCGGCCGGCCATGATCGGGCAGTTTATCAGGAGAGAAGAGCACGCCATCGGCTGGAGAGCCACCGCGGCCGCGATCGTGGCGGTTTTGCTGCCGGCCTGTAGCCAGCCCCTGGAGCCTTTCGTCCTTGAAGATA
>QBLV01000165.1:5721-8478 GCA_003241815.1 Hyphomicrobiales bacterium
AAGATAGACTGCCAACGACGGACGCACTTTACCGGGCACATCCCGTTACGGCCGGCCGTTTTGTCTATGCGCCCGATCGCGACACCTTTGCGCCGGTCCTGACAGAACCCTTCGCCTATCCCACGCAGAGGCAGGCCGATCATGCTTGGCGGCGTGCCAACTTCAGCCATATCGCTGTCATCGGGGCAGAGACGCGGCTGCCTGCCATCCGATTGTTCGGCTGCAAGCCAGGCGCGCTCGACAGCTTGACCGGACGCATCACGCGCTTTCGCGGTCCGGTCGTTCACTGCGCCGTGGATATTGTCCTGCCGCCTGCACAGTCGCTTCGGCGAGAGACGGTGAATTTCTATCACCACGGCGGGGTTTGGAATCTGCTCCCGACCGATCCACCGCGCGCGCCGGTTGCCTGGCTCAATCGGGAAAAATCCGAGCGCGATCCTTGGCGGTTCCTGCCTTGGCGGGAACGGTACGAATGATGGTCATACCGCCCACGATGGTGGCGGCCGTCATGCCGTGGCCGTGGAGGGGTCGCAGACGCCGAGACGCTGCGCTCCGTGCCATCCTGGTTGCAGCTGCCCTGGCCTGGCACGGCTTTCACCTCGAGGTCGGCGCGCAGGAGCGCACTCCCGATCCCGGTTCCTGGCGACCCGTCTCTTATTCGGATCTGACCAAGCCCTCATCCAGCAACGCCACCTTCGCAGATATCTGGAAGGACGAGATCGAGGCCAACAACAAGGCCTATCGCGAGGCCGGCGACTTTCGCTTTGCCAGTGGCAATGCGCCAGCGGCCGAGGCGCATTTCGTGATCTGGAGCCCGGCGAAATCCGTCGTGCTCTCGATCCTGAACGCGGCGACACGGTGCACGTCGAAGCAGGCTGACGCCGGCGTGCGCGTGAAACTCTGTCCCATGCGCCTCGTCATCTACGAAGGCATCCGGACCCGGGTTCTCAATGCCGATAGGGGCTGCTTTCTTGAGCTGGACGCCAGTGCCGGACAAAGCACCGCGATCGCGACGGCCTACGCCGCCTATGACGTCCCCTCGCGCACCGTGAAAACAGGTCTGGTGGTCGCAGGCCAAGCCGTCGACGGGTGCTCCCATGCCATTCCGGTCCCGCAGTGACCGCTCTCGGCTCACTGCCTTGGCCCAGGCCACGGCGTCATCGATCGCAAGCGGTCGAGACCTCTGCGTCGAGCCCCCTCCCCTGATTGAAAACAGGAGCACATCATGAAGGCAGTTCTGCAATCGGCCATCGCGCTGTGTTCGATCGCGATGGCCGGTGCCGCGTCCGGGCAGCCAGAAACAAGTTCCACCTGGCAGGCGATGACGTTTCATGATCTTCGGCAGCCATCCGCGAGTGACGTCCTGCAGACAGTGCTCTGGCCCGATGTGATCGCGTCCGCCAACGCCTATGCCGAGAACGAGCTCAAGCGCCCCCTCAATGGCCGAAATGCTCTCGTTACAGCGCTGTCCTCGACCTATCAGCTCAGCGATCGCACCGTGATCATCAGCACGGCGCTGGTACGCGGGTGCGATAGTGGTGCGAATTCCAGCGGCGCCGAGATCGAACCGTCGATCTGCCCGCTCCGCATCGTCGTGATGAAAGACGGAAAAGTCGTCTCGTCCAAGACCGAGAGCGGCTGCTACGTCGATCACGCCGACAAGGACCTGCCGGAGAAAAACCGGACGGATAGTTCCTACACGCAGTTCGATCCCAAGACGGGAATGATCGCGTTCCGGACCATCGTCGGCGGCAAAGCAGTGCCGGCCTGCCAGCGCACCTACGCCATCAACTGAACGCTGGAGCTAAGGATGTCAAAATCGACGAAGACCTTCTTCGCTGTCGCGCTGGCGATCGGCCAAACTCTGACCTCCAGCGCGTTTGCGCAGCGTGGCCAATATTGCGAGCGCACCAACTACTCGGCTCAGGAGATCACGGACGCGGTCAGGAATTCATCCCTGCGAGACGATCTCAAATCGACATCGTGCTCGCTGGGGGGCCTCGGGCGTTACGAATCCGGCGGCAACAAGGGCATCTACAACGGCAGCTGCTGTACCGGAATCTTCCAGCTCAACAATGCCAACGTCCGGAAATACGCCGGCACAGATCGCGAAGGCTATGGCTGCCTGTCGCTCCAGCAGCAGGTCAACGCCTGGGCCAACCTCACCAATGACGGCTACAACACTGGCGCCGTCCGTCAACTCGCATCGATGCAAACGTTTGACGGGCAGAAGGTCGATGCCGGATTCCTGTCGGCTTGCATTCAACTTGGCACTGGCAACTGCCAGAAAATGGTCAGTTCCGGGCGTTGCTCCGGCTTCGCGGACATCAATGGCACGACAATCTGTGACATGGCGCGCTCAGCCCGCTCGATGGCCGATCCGAACTGCAAAGAGGGTGAGCCGATATGCACGCAGGGGCCAGGCGATTTCCCAACCAACATTGGCATCGCTGCGAATGCACCAACGGCCGATACGGCGAATGTCGTCGTCGGAGCAGCAGAGGTCTGATCGGTGATATCAATCATGTTCGGTCGCAGCTGGAAGCACGATTTCTGAAAGCCGTGCGATGTGCGACTTTGCTTCACTTGGGAGTAGCGCACGATAATGAGCGTGAACCATTGCCCAAAACAGCACGGAGTCCGATTTGCCGGCGAATAGGGCCTTCGTCATGCATTGACCGATGGTCGTGATCGCCTGCAGTGAACTGTCATAGCGTTCATGGAGCTGCGCGGCCATTGCCTTCGCGCTGGCGTCGC
>QBLV01000166.1:0-6384 GCA_003241815.1 Hyphomicrobiales bacterium
CTGTGGGCATCCTGCTCTACATCTGCGGCAACTTCGCCCAGGTGAAGATCGAGCGGGTCGTGAGGGAGGTGCTGCCGTTCCTGGCCGTGGGGTTGGGCGTGCTCGCGATCATCACCTTCCTTCCGGAGGTCGTGCTCTGGCTTCCCAGGCTCGTGCTCAATTGACCGCCTCAGCAGGTGTTGTCAGTTGAACGGCCTGCGGGCGCAAAGATGGGCGTCGGCGTTCTGAGAGCTGAGGTTTTCGTGAGGCCGGCAACGGGTGTCCAGAGCACCATGGTGTCCAGACGATACCGATGAAACGGCGACGGCGGAGCGGCTGGTGGCAGCCCGATGGTGACAGTTGTTTTGCTGCTCTCTGGCGGTATTCCCTGCATTGGCGGGTGGCCGTCGCCGCGCTCTCCTTGATCTGTCTCTGTCGCGTCGACCGCTCCAACACGGCCTTTTCAATGGGCTGATCTGGCCTACGGTTGGCTGCGCCTCGATCGCCTATGCGGCAACGGCGCCAGCCGAGTTTCTTCCCCTGCCGGAACCCACCCCACGCGAGAGGTCGCGCGGGGACCCCGGCTTGCCGTCATTCCTCGCGGGGCAAGAAACGCGTCTGGCTGCCATCCTCCGCTGCGCTGCGGTCGCAAGCGATGCCGCGTCGATCGCCTCCGGCCTCTTGATCGCCATCGAGGCCGCAATGGTGCGGGCTCGTAGACAGAAGCTCAAGGAGAACGATCATGGCGACTATCGGCACCTTCAAGACCAGCGGCACCAACGAGTTCACCGGTGAAATCGTCACCCTCTCGCTCCAGACCAAGAACGTCCGCATCGTCCCTGAGGCCACCCGCTCCGGAGATAACGCCCCCAGCCACCGCGTCTACGCCGGCCGGGTCGAAATCGGCGCCGCCTGGACCAAGCGCTCCAGCGAAGGCCGCGATTATCTCGGCCTCAAACTGGATGATCCGAGCTTCACCGCTCCGATCTACGCCAACCTCTTCGACGACGAGGACGCCGAGACCTTCAGCCTCATCTGGTCCCGGCCCAACGGCCGCCGCAACGGAGAGTGAGGCAACAGCGACACCCGCCCGGGTCACTCCGGGCGGGCTTGCCCTTTTAGATCCTCTGTGAATTCGCGGCCAAACCGACATAGCCGCGCTGCCGCTTGCGGCGCTCCACCCGAGAGAATGCCTGATCGGCACCGACATCTTCGTCGAAGGTTTCTATCATCGCCTTGCCACTCGTGCCGATCCGGCCCCAGTTGCGGACCAAAGACGCCCCACCAAACAATGTCGGCTGGATCGAGAGCAAATAGAACCGCGCCATGTTGCGAGCGGGATCGATGCGGCGCAGGTGAAGAGTAGTTGTCTCGGGTGCGGGCATGTCGGGATCGTCGCCGCGCGCGGGCATAACGTCCAACGACTTCGATGAATCGATCACGCTCGAAAGATTCATGGCGTTGATGGGTTTGAGCCAAATCCCCGCCCGACGCTTTCAGACAGCCTCGCAGCGCCGGTCTGTTGGCTGCAATGTCGGGTGCTTCCCGCGCGAGCTGGAGGTGCTCTCTGGTCGGCCCATGATACGGCCGGCGGAGCCCGCCTCAAGGACGCGCGGTGCCCCCAAAATGCTTCGCATTTCGGCTCCCCCACGCGCCGCCTGCGGCGGTCGGCTGGCGCCGATCCTTGACCCGGTCTCCACCGACGCGTGGCGCGCCTTCGTCCATTGGAGACGAAGGAGGTGCTCATGACCATGCCGATCGATCAGCAGATTGCCGAACTCAAGGCCGAACTGAACAACGCTTGCCTGACGCCGCGCGAGCGGCGCGAGGCGACGCGCGAGCTGGAATTCCTGACCGAGCAGGATCGCAGCGAGGCCGAGGCGCTTTACTTCGCGGCAGCCGAGGCCTGGGTGGAGGTTCACGCCGGCGAAATGGCTGCACTGCCGTTCTGAGCATCAACGAACGAATGGGCCGGTCTGGCGCCACGCGCGTCGGGCCGGCTTTTCGCATGTCGCCCTTGGCGGCCGAGCGGAGGCCTATTTTCGCAGCCGTGCCTGCGCCGCGATCCGCTCATCGGCCTTGGTCTTCTCTGCCAGGGCCGAGGTCAGTTCGTCATAGTCGACGCCGTTGCGCTTCAGCGCCCGCCGGGCATCGGCCTCGCTGAAACCGAGCAGCTCGAAAACACTCATGTTGAGGCGCGCGGCGATCCGCTCGATCGTCCGCAGGGTCGGATTCCCCTTGGCGCGCGAGACATCGTAATAGGTGCCCTTGCCGATGCCGAGCTTGCTGATGAAGCCGGGTGAATCGTTGCTCTTCGCCTCGAGCTCCTGCAGGCGCATCGCGAGCATCTCGTTCAGGATAGATTGCTCGCCCTCTCGGGAACGCCGCACATTGACCATGGTTAAGACCTGGCCGTCGAGGTAGGAGAACATTCTCCATGCAGCCCCTCTCACAGCGTCATCAAACTATTATACCGACGATCGGGCATCAATAGATCGAATTAGAATAGTTCCGTCTGGAACCACGATTAGGGGTTGTGCCGGATGGGCTTCGGCCGAGTTGCAGGGTGCTGTGCGCATCCGGCGATTCCGCCGGACCGGGCTCTCCTCGCGCCATGCTGCGCTCCCCGAACCGCCGGCTGCGTTTCGGCCGGAGGGAACGATCCCTTGCGAGGTGGGCAGGCGGTTCGGAAGACCGGTATCTACGCTGGGAGAGCGGGCATCGGCTCTTCGCCGGGCGACCAGATCCACGCCGCAATCTCGCTGGTCTCGATCAGAGCATCGAGCGCCGTGCGATAGGCAGCGTCGGCGTCGGTCGGGATGACGAACATCGCCACCGGAGCGCTCGCATCCTCATGCAGCACCACACTCGCCAGCGGCTGGCTCGCCGGGAGGTTATAGCGCAGCCCTTTCAGAAAGCTGATCTTGCGCCGGGTCAGGGCGTCCAGCAGAGCGGCCTCATCGGTGCTTTCGAACGGAATCCAGTTCTCGGTCACCACCATCAGCGCGGTCGCTTCGACTGTCGCGACGCCCGCAGCATCCAGGCCGAAGGTCGCGATCGCGACGAGATGCGTGGCGGGGTTTGCGTTCCACAGCGAAAACTCGCTGGCGAAGACGACGCCAAGACGCCGGTGGATATCCTCATTCAGCAGGAACGGAAACTTTGGCGCGTGCTTGATCATAAGGCGGTGCCCCGCACGTGCCGGCGCGATCTCCTTCACCTCGCCGACGAGCAGTAGCAATGGGCGGCCTTTTCCGGGTGCGGCCACGGCGCGCGCCATGAACGCGGAACGACGCTGCGAAATCTCCGCTTCACGCTCGGATCGAAACATCTCCGGGACGTAAAGGATGTCGGGTAGCGCCTTGCCCTTGCTCGTCTTGCCCTCAGTCGCCTCGAGCAGGAACTTTCGGATGACGGCCCAGTTGCGCTTGCCGGCCATGGCCGGCCGCCAGCGGTTGAAGCCGCTCTGATCCCAGAGATAGTGCAGCAGCGCGCGCAGCGTCAGCTTGGTGCCGTCGCTGCGGACCTCGCCTTTGTCAGGCGTGGCGCTCGGGGCCGGCGGCGCGCGACCGGCCGATTTCGTCAGGCTGAAATCAAGCTTCAGCGCTGTGGTTCCCGTTTCGAAATTCTCGATGATGGCCGAGCCTGCCACCACCCCCAGCCCCGACAAGTCATAGGGCGGCTCGTAGGACGCGCAGGCCGGATCATGCTTTGCACCTGTCCCGGGCATCCGCTTCAGGATGAGGCGGCCGCCCGCGCCGGCGATGTAGAGCGGCAGACCTGGATTTCGGCATAAGCATGAGGGCCTGACCTGCTGCGTCTGCGCGTAACGAAGCCTTGCCTGCAGATCCGCGCTATCGGTCGCGATCACTTCGCCGTCGATCGCGATCTGTCTCATCGTGCAGGCATCATCCTGTCTCTGGCAGGCAACGGCGTCCAAGCGATCATGCCTCGGGACGATCAGGCAGGCGATCGAGTTTTTCGAGAAAATCCCGGATGGCCTGGTCGATCAGCCGCAAAGGCTGGACCTGACGTTCCGCTGCGATCTGCCGAATGACGAGATCAATGGGGCGCGGCAAGCGTAGGGCGAGTGGACGGGACGATAGGCGGTCGCCAAAACCCTCGAACGGATCGCGCTGACGAGCCTTCATCGTCGGGGCAGCTTGCCCTGTAATTTGATCGCTGGGCCGACCGGCGATCACCGGTGGCGTCGTGACGGGCCGCAAAGGTTCCTGGCCATAGTCGGGCACGACCACCATCGGGCGCGGCCCGGCTGTCGTCTCGACCGACGACGCCTTGCGCGGCAAGGCGAGGCGCGGCTTTGTCTCGCTCACGCAGCCGCCTCCTGGCTTGCGGCAAGGAGTTCGCGGACAACCTGATCGGCATTGTAGCGGGCTTTTCGCACCGCTTCGTCCTTGTCGTTCATCTGATAGAGCGTGCCATGGCCATTGGTCATCGTCCGGTAGGTGACCCGGCGATAGAGCGCGTTCTGGCAGAGCTTGACGCCTTCGCCGTCGAAATATCCCAGCACCTCGCGGATCGGCACGGTGTTGCGATCGAGGCTATCATATTCGTTGATTACGACGCGATAGGGTGGCTCCGCGACACCGATCTCGGCTGCGCGCTTCTTCATGAACCCGACCGTTCGCACGATCTGCGAGGCGTCGAACATCGAGACCTTGCAGGGCAGGATCACGAGGTCGGCCCGAAACGCGGTCTCCGTGATCCGGGTATCGGCAAAGCCCGGCGTATCGATAATCACGGCATCGCGCTCGTCGAGTTCGGCCAAGCGTTGCAGAACGGCTGCTTCGGTCGTCGCATGGACGATGTCGATGCCGGACGGGTCATGTCCGCGCGCTTTTGACGACGCATGCCATTGATAGGCAGACCCTTGAGGATCGGCATCGACCAGTGCGATGGCGTAGCCCTGCTGGGCCAGTTCGCCAGCAAGCAGGATCGACATCGTCGTCTTGCCGCTGCCGCCTTTTGGCGTCGCGACCGCGAAAATGCTCGCCATGTTTTCTCCGCCCTCGTTCACCGATTCATGCCGTGCGTCAACGGTGCTCTGACGCGCTATATCAGTCATTAGTCAGTATATTGACTAACTCTGTCAAGGCGTGATGTCGGTCGTGCGGGACCGGGTCGTTCGCGGAAAACCGCACTGCCGCAGATCGTCGGTACGTCCGTCGCGAACTCTGGCAGGAACGAATCAGCGCAGGCGTTGACTGACGGATTCGGGGAGAGGTTGACGTCGATAGCAACGGCCTACCGTCATGCTGTGGCACGTCAGGACAGCATTGGCTGAGCCCGCTGCTGACGTGATCATGGCGTCGCGTGGTGCGGCTGTGCGGCGTCGGTGAACTGCGCGACTGACGAAATGCGTTAATTCAGCAATGTTGCAGCGCGGAGATCATGGACTGCTGAAAAGAGGCAAAACTGCAAAGCGGCTTTGACGTAATGAGGTCATGTCGAACACGTGGGATGCGTTAGTTCCGGCGTCCATCAGATCGGCACTACGGTGATCGTGAATGTCGTGGCGGGCTGCGCTGTCGGTCGGGACAATGCGCCAACCGGCACGACGTCTGCCACATAGCCGAGCACTTTGGAGCGCGTGGAGGTGGTCCTGATCTAGAGGTCCAGGGACAGGAGGAGAAGGCAGGTCGGTATACGGACTAATGATTGACAAGATACCGGTTTGTGGGCCAAACCAAGGAAGGCTGCGAGCGACAGCCTGTTTGATGGCGCGGCGAGGTTGCGCGAAATCAGCCTTCGGCAGCTGCGCAAGGCAGGCCGGGAGGAAGAGGAGGGTGCTGTGGTTCGAGCGAATTCGGGTCCTCGCAAGAAGCCGCGGCTGCGCACCGAACTGTCGGACGATGACGCGGCGCGCCTGGACGAGGCGGTGTCGTTGTTTGGTTTGCCAAAAGCCGAGATCGTGCGCCGCCTGATCAGAGCCTCCGTTCAGGCTGGGCCGGCGCTGTCGTCAGAGAACATGGAGAGTGTGGTCGCGTTGGCGACAGAGGTCCGGCAGGTCGGTCGCACGCTGGCGAATATGCTCAAAGTGATGCGGCAGGGCAGGGTGCCCGAATTGGCCGCAGCCGAGCCGGTCTGGAGCGATCTCCATGCGGCGATCATGGTCATCGATGATGAATTGACCTGGATGACCGTGACGCACGGCGAGCGTCTCAGAGGGCTTGCCAAACTGTCGGTCGCGGACACCGTCACGGATGAAAGCGCCGCCGCATGAGCCAGGCCGCCGTCATCGAACGCTGGACGCAAGCGTTTCGCGGGGCTCGTGAGAGTGTCGCTCGCGGTCAGGCGCAACGACAGTCGGTCATGATGGCGGCGCCAGCGAGCGCGCGCGGCGGAGGTTCTGTGCGATCGCCTTCGTCAACGACGACCGCGCGC
>QBLV01000166.1:6394-8470 GCA_003241815.1 Hyphomicrobiales bacterium
CGTGATGCCGAGCGCGAACGTCGGCTCGATGCTGTAAAAGCAAAGGGTGGCGGAGGGGCACCACCCGGCCGATCCGCGCCGCTGGCTCGGATCGAGGGTGGTGCGCTCGGCCGAGCGCGACGCCTGGCGGCCGGCTATCAGCCGGCCGTCGTCAAGGTCATTTCCTATGCGCATGGCGCGGCGCGTGCGACGGCGACCGGGCAATATGTCCAGCGAGACGATGTGGCGCTCGAGACCCATGACGGGCGCATTCTCGCCAATCGTGAAGCCGTCGCCGACGAGATCAAGCAGTGGTCGAATACCTTCGAAACGCGAAAAGAAAGCCAGGACGTCGTCGCGATCAGGCTGAAACTCCATGGCGTCGATGCGACGCCGGCCGGACGCGAAACCTATCAGAGCGCGATCGCCACGGGGTTCGCCGGTCACCGGCATGCATTCCAGGTGGTGACGACCTCTGCTGGCGAGGTGGAAGCACAATTGGTCGTCGCGATGGCGGGAGCGGCCAAGGAACGTTTCAGGGTCCGCGACGAACGCGTTGGAACGGAGCAGGACGGCTTTTCGCAAAAGCGCCTCGACCCCAGATCGGAGGCTGCCGTTAAAGCTCGGATCGAGGCGGCGGTCGGTCATCCTCAGCACGCAATCAGCATCGAACCCGGCGCCTCGCGACATGGGCGCGACGGCGTCGCCTACCAGCTCAGGCAGCATATCGTGAAGCATGGCGCGATGACTGACGACAGCGGCCGGTCTATCGCCGACGCCGGAAGCGCACGCCAGGCGGTGCGCGACTGGGGGCCGTCTCTGAGATCGCAATCGCCACGCGATACGATGCATCTGATGATCTCGGCCAAGGCCGGCACCGATGTTGCGGCGTTGACCGACGCCGTTCGGGAATTCCTCCACGACCGCTTCGCCGATCACAAGTTCATGTTCGGCATTCATACGGACAAGGAGTCGGAGGGCCACATTCACGCCCACGCCATCATCACAGTAAAGAACGAGAACGGCCAAAAAATACACCCCAACAGGGACGACTTTCGGACCTGGCGCGAAGTCTACGCCGAGCATGCGCGCGCCCAAGGGCTGAAGATCGTTGCGACCTCGGCGATGGAGCGGGCGTCATCACAAAGCTACGGCGCCAAGGACAAGGCGATCGTCGATGTGGCCGAGCGCCCGCGTCCGGAGCGATCAGCCGGCGATCGCCTCTATGCCGCAGACCCCAGCAATCTCGGGCTTATTGAAAAGGCGCGTCAGCGGATCGCAACGGCGCGCGAAAATCCGGTCAAGCTGCCTCTGACCGACGCAGACCGTCAGGCTGTCAGCGAGGGATTGAAAGCCTGGTCTGTGGTTGCGCAGCAGGCAGGATCCAGCCCGGTCGCGGCGGCAATGGTCCAGCGGCTGGCGATGGCGCAAACGCTCGGCGGCATCATCCACTCGATCGAGAAACGTATGCAACATTGGTTGAGCAAGGAGGAGAAGCCTGTGGCGGTCACATCAGAACAGATGGCGAAAGATCTTCGCGCGATGAACGACGCGGTTTCGCGAACAACCGATCTTCTGGATGGCGCAACCAAGGACCAGTTCCGAGAGACCTCGGCGCGCTATCTCGAAACGCTGGCGATGCGGGTCGATTTTCAGCGGATGCAGGAGCGCGGGGTTGAAGAGCTTTCCCGTAGCGATATCGAGCGATTGGCCGGCGTATCTGCTGATCGGCTGATCGAGCGCGCCGAGGCGGTCCGGCTGAACGAGGAGCGCGAGGCTACGGATGCTCAGCGTCGATCTGATTTCGCGATTGAGGCTGGACGCCGCCAAGAGGGCCGTGGTGGCCTTGATCCGCAGTCGCAGCGCGATCTCGTTTCAGAGCGCCCAATCGTTACTGTCACGCATCAAGTCGCCGCAAGGGAGGGCCGCGAGGCTGCCGCAGCCGTTGAAGTGGCCCGCGTTTTCATGGAAGCGCCTGGCCAGCCCCTGCCGAACGCGCTGAGCCAGACCGACGCTCTGGCGAAGTTGAAAGCCGACCAGGAAAAGCTACTCCGCGACGTTGATGCGGGTCGAGCTGCGTCGCAGTCCGTCAAAGGG
>QBLV01000167.1 GCA_003241815.1 Hyphomicrobiales bacterium
TTGTTGTGGTCCTCGGCGATCTCCGGGCGGCCGGCGTTGCGCGTGGTGCGGCCGCGGCGCAGCTCCTCCTGACTGAGAATGGGATTGTTGCGCCAGTTGGGGTTGGAGCCGGCGGGGGCGCGGGCACCCTCGGCTTCCGCGCGGCGGGCGGCGACGTCGGGATCGTTCGGCCAGGCGGCGTTGCGGGTGCTGGCGGGCTCCTGCGGGCGCGGCAGGGCCGAACCCGGGGGAACGACGAGCGGCGGCCGCTGCCGGTACTCGATGTCGTCGCCAGGCTTGCCACCGATGACGCCTTCCATCAGGTTCTTGAAGAGCATGCCTTCCTGAGCCAGCGCTGGCTGCGCTGCGAACAGAAGGCCGCCGGCCAGAAGCAGATGCGTCACGCGGATGCGATGAGCCATGTCAAACCTCCCTCGGGGATATTGCTTCCCCGTCTCAAACCCCAAACCAACGGCAAAACGATGGCGGAGCAAATGCTACGCCGTCTTTTCCGCGCCTGGGCGGAAGGACTCATATAGCAGCCCGAGCACCCCGACAACGATGGCCGCGTCGGCGATATTGAAGATGTACCAGCTGAAGCTGCCATAGTGAAGGTGAACGAAATCGACGACGGCACCATAGACGGCGCGATCAAGTCCGTTGCCGAGCGCGCCACCCACAATCAAGGCGAGGCTCACGACTGTGAGTGCCCGCTCCTCGCGCCACATCCAGCGCCCAAGCCAGATCGCGGCGGCGATCGAAATGACCACCAGCGCCCAGCGCCCGATATCGGTGCCCTGCTGGAACAGCCCGTAGGAAATCCCGCGGTTCCAGGCGAGCACGATGTTCATGAACGGCGTGACCGCGAAGGGGCCGGTCTCGGCCAGGCGCAGGCCGAAGAGCAGCCAGAGCTTCAGAGCCTGGTCGGCCAGGAACACGACCAGGACGACGATGACGCCGAGGCGGCGAGCGGGGCTCAATGCGCGCCCCTGCCCAGTTCGCGCAGAGCCTTGGCATCACGCGGTGTCACCGTGGGATAAGCGGGGTCGGCCGCCGCCGGATCGAAATACTTCCAGGAGCGGGCGCATTTCACGCCCCCCGCGCGATGCGGCACGACCGCGATGCCGGCGACATCGGGCAGGCGGAAGGCCTCCTGCGGCCCCTCCCCGCTTTCGATGCGGATATCAGAGGTGATGCTGATCTCGGCAAGATCGAGCCCAGACAGGGCGGCGCGCAGATCGGGATCGGTGATGAAGACCTGCGGCGCGGCTTCCAGCGAGGAGCCGAGACGCTTGGCGGCGCGCTCAAGCTCCAGCGCGCCAGTGACGACGCGGCGAACCCGGCGGATCTTGCTCCAGCGCTCGGCCAGCTCCGGATCGAGCCAGTTCGCCGGAGCCTGCGCGAAGAGTTCGAGATGCACCGAGCCTTCGCCGACCTTCTGGTCGGGATAGCGCTCCAGCCAGGCTTCCTCGGCGGTGAAGACCAGAATCGGCGCCAGCCAGGTCGTCAGGCAGCGGAAGAGATGGTCGACGACGGTCAGCGCGCTCTTGCGGACATGGCTGGAGAGCGGATCGCAATAGAGCGCGTCCTTGCGGACGTCGAAATAGAAGGCCGACAGCTCGGTGTTCATGAACTGCGAGAGCAGCGTCACGACCTTCTTGTAGTCGTAGGTGCGATAGGCCTCCTCGACTTGGCCGCCGATCTCGGCCAGCCGGTGCAGCATCAGCCGCTCCAGCTCGGGCATGGTCTGGGGCTCGGAGACGCGGGTGTCCTCGCTGAAATGGGCGAGCGTGCCGAGCATCCAGCGCATGGTGTTGCGCAGCTTGCGATAGGTTTCGACGAAGGTCTTGAGGATCTCCTTGCCGATGCGAAGATCGTCGGAATAGTCGGCCGCCGCGACCCAGAGGCGCAGGATATCGGCGCCCGAATCCTTGATGATGTCCTGCGGGGCGGTGACGTTGCCCTTCGACTTCGACATCTTCTCGCCCTTCTCGTCCAGGCAGAAGCCATGGGTGAGCACGATGTCGTAAGGCGCGCGGCCGCGCGTACCGCAGCTTTCGAGCAGCGAGGAATGGAACCAGCCGCGATGCTGGTCCGAGCCTTCGAGATACATCACGCGGTCGTTGCCGCCGTCCCCGCGACGCCGCGCGCGCAGATCGGCGCGCTTCTCCAGCGTAAAGGCATGGGTCGAGCCGGAATCGAACCAGACGTCGAGCACGTCGGTGACGCGCTCGTATCTCGCGGGGTCGTAGCCGTGAGGCGCGAGGAAGCGGGCGCCGTCGGTGTCGGTGAACCAGGCGTCCGCGCCCTCGGCCTCGAAGGCCTCGGCGATGGCGGCGTTGACCTTCGCATCGACGAGAAGCTCTTTCGTCTCCTTCTCGACGAAGACGGTGATCGGCACGCCCCAGGCGCGCTGGCGCGAGACCACCCAGTCGGGGCGGTTGGCGATCATGCCGTTGATGCGGTTTTCACCGGCTGCGGGCACCCATTGGGTGTCCTTGATCGCCTTCAGCGCTCGGTTTCGCAGCGTGTCGGTATTGCCGCCAGCAACGGGCTTGGGATCGGCCGCATTCGGCGCGCCGGCCTCGCCGATCGGCTTGTCCATCGCGATGAACCATTGCGGCGTGTTGCGGAAGATGACCGGCTTCTTCGAACGCCAGCTATGCGGATACTGGTGCTTGAGGCGTCCGCGCGCGACGAGATTGCCCGAGGCGATCAGCGCCTTGATGACGACCTCGTTGGCGTTGCCCTTCTCGCCCGTGTCGGTGATGACCTGCGCGCCCTCGAAACCCGGCGCATCCTTGGTGAAGCGGCCATCGGCATCGACGGTATAGGGGATGCGGGTCTCGATGCCGCGCTCGGCGAGCTGGCGGCCATTCGCCATCCAGACGTCAAAGTCCTCGCGGCCATGGCCCGGCGCGGTGTGGACGAAGCCCGTGCCGGCCTCGTCGGTGACGTGGTCGCCGTCGAGGAGGGGGACAGGGAAGTCGTAGCCGTAGCCTCGCAGTGGGTGGTTGCACTGGACAGGGAACAGGTCCCGCTCATCCAAATCCCCAACGAGTTCGTAGCTTTCGACCTTTGCCGCCTTGAACACGCCTTCCGCAAGATTTTTAGCGAGTACATAAGTCGCGCCGACCTTTGCCCAATTGTTATCGGGCGCGGCGGTGACCTTGTAGAGGCCATAGGCGATCTTGCGACTGTATGAGATTGCGCGGTTGCCAGGGATCGTCCACGGAGTGGTCGTCCAAATGACGACCGAAGCGTCCAGGAGACGATCGGCGACAGGCCCGAGGCCCAGAACCATTGTCACCGGAAACGCCACAAACACCGTGTCGCTGACGTGTTCCTCGTACTCGACCTCCGCCTCGGCCAGCGCTGTCTTTTCGACGACCGACCACATCACCGGCTTGGAGCCGCGATAGAGCTGGCCTGACTCGGCGAATTTCATGATCTCGCGGGCGATCTGCGCCTCTGCGGGATAGGCCATCGTCAGATAGGGGTCGTCCCAGTCGCCCTCGACGCCGAGCCGCTTGAACTCCCCGCGCTGGATATCGACCCATTTCTCGGCGAAGGCGCGGCATTCCTTGCGGAACTCGACGACATCAACGTCGTCCTTGTTCAGCCCCTTGGCGCGGTACTGCTCCTCGATCTTCCACTCGATCGGCAGGCCGTGACAGTCCCAGCCCGGCACATAGTTCGAGTCGTGGCCGAGCATCTGCTGCGAGCGTGTGACGAGATCCTTCAGCACCTTGTTGAGCGCATGGCCGATATGGATGTTGCCGTTGGCGTAGGGAGGGCCGTCATGCAGGACGAAGCGGTCGCGGCCTTTTCCGGCCTCGCGCAGCTTGCGGTAGAGGTCCATCTTCGCCCATCGGGCGAGCAGCTCCGGCTCGCGCTGCGGCAGGCCGGCCCGCATCGGGAACTCGGTCTGGGGCAGGAAGAGCGTCTGGGAATAGTCGATCGTGTCGATTGGCTTGTCGGTCATGGTCCGGCTCGGGCAAGGCGGCCTGGCTGCCATGGTCGTTGGCGTGGCGCTGTCCGCTGTGAAACTGAAAGAAAAAAGCGATGGTCACCCGGCTTGCACGAGCGCTCGCGCCTCAGCGCGGGGCGGCAGCCGGGCCCGTAATTCGCCGGAGCGGGATGATCGATATGGCGCGTAAAGCGAGCATAAGCGGCTTCTAGCAGGGGCGCGTTACGGAAGGAAGGGCGGCGTCTGGCCAAGGGTGTCGCGCGCCGCTGCGCTGTCGGCGTCCATCTGGACGATCAGGGCGTCCATCGAGTCGAACTTGGCCTCGCCGCGCAGCCAGGAGACGAAGGCGACATCGACCTGCATGCCATAGAGATCACCGGAGAAGTCGAAGACGAAGGTCTCCAGACGCGGTGCGCCGTCGTCGAAGGTCGGGCGGCTGCCGAAGCTGGCGACGCCATCATGCCAGATGCCGTCGATTTTCATCCGCACGGCGTAGATGCCGTATTTCAGCCGGCAATCGCGCGCGAGATGCATGTTGGCGGTGGGATAGCCGAGATCGCGGCCGCGCTTGTCGCCATGGGCAACGACGCCGCGCACGAACCAGGGCCGGCCGAGAAAGTCCGCGGCGCGAGCGACATCGCCCTGCTCCAGGGCATTGCGGATCAGGGTGGACGAGACGGGCTCGCCCTTCCAGGCATAGGGCGGCACGACCGCCACGGGGACGCCGGCATGCATCGCGCGCGCCTCCAGCATCTCCGGCGAGCCGCTGCGGCCCTGACCAAAATGGAAATCATAGCCGCAGACAAGCCCTGCGGCGCCGAGCTTGCCGAGCAGAAGATCGTCGACGAAGGCCTCGGCATGGATAGCGGCGATATCGCGGCTGAAGGGCAGAACGAAGGTCAGCGGCAGGCCGATGTCTGCCAGCAGCTCCGTCTTTACCGCCGGCGGGGTCAGGCGGAAGACCGGCTGCTCGGGCCGGAAGACGCTGCGCGGATGCGGCTCGAAGGTGAGCGCGGCGGCGCTTGTTCCGCGCTGCGCAGCCATCTCGCCGGCCTCTCGCGCAAGTTCGGCATGGCCGCGATGGACGCCGTCGAAATTTCCCAGCGCCAGCACCGCGCCGCGCAGCGCGGCGGGGATCGGCTTGTCGATATCGAGGACGACGGTGGTGAGCGAGTCGGCGGAAGAGGTCATCGAGCAGTAAGGTCCGGACGCCCGAGCGACCGCCGGGCAGGCTCCGTCATTGGCCAGACGCGGCAGGGCGTCAAGCCGGCGGGCGCGCTCCCCGGGTTTGCGAAGGCGGCAGGGCGACCCAGGCCTCGCCCTCCAGAACCGCCTTGCCATCCACCACGCATTCGCAGAACAGCCGGGCGCGGCGACGTTCGGCCACGAGCTCCATGACCTCGACCCGGGCCATGACGACATCGCCGATCTTCACCGGCGCCAGGAAGGTCAGGGTCTGCGAGAGGTAGACGGCGCCGGGCCCCGGCAACCGCGTGCCGAGCAGGGCCGAGACGAGGCTCGCGGTCAGCATGCCATGGGCGATGCGCTGGCCGAATTTGGTGTTGGCGGCATAGCGGTCGCAGAGATGGATCGGGTTGGCATCGCCCGACAGGTCGGCGAAAAGCGAGACGTCGCGCTCCATCACCGTGCGCATCAAGCTCTCGCTCTGGCCGATCACCAGATCCTCGAAGGCGTGGACGGTGTAGAGGGCGCTGCTCATCGGGGTGGGTTGCCTTCGCCGCCGGCTCGGCACCGGAGGCGCACGGCCGTGATCGATCTGTCTTGGCTCGACCCTCTCACAGCAGCGGCAAGCGGGCCATTGGACTTTGGTGGCTTGAACGGATGAGGCATTCCCTAAGGTCACTCTTGGATTGGATTAACGGCTTTGAAACATCGGCGGGCTTATATCTGGAACCAATAACGACGGCCGCGATTGAAGCGGCACGGCGCGGGCTCGACCCGCGCCTTCACCGTTTGATTGGAGCACCGCAATGGCTCTCGACCCGTCCATGCCCATCCTGGTGGTCGATGATTACCAGACGATGGTCCGGATCATCCGCAACCTCCTGAAGCAGCTCGGCTTCGAGAATGTGGATGACGCCTCCGACGGTCAGGCCGCCATCGCCAAGATGCGCGACAAGCAATATGGGCTCGTCATCTCCGACTGGAACATGGAGCCGATGACGGGCTTCGAACTCCTTCAGCGCGTTCGCGAGGAGGACGCCCTGTCGGCGACGCCCTTCATCATGGTCACCGCCGAATCCAGGACCGAGAACGTCATCGCCGCCAAGAAGGCCGGCGTGAACAACTATATCGTCAAGCCGTTCAACGCCCAGACGCTGAAATCCAAGATCGAATCCGTCTGCGTCGCCTGAAATCGCGGGCTTTCGCGCTCACCAGACGAGATGTGGCAACGCGAAGGCCGGGCGGTGGCTCTGTCGCGCGAACCAGCCATGACGCTGGTCCCACGACGTCTCCATCAGATCCTGGGCGTGAATGCCCGCCAGCACCATGATGCCGGTCGCCCCGAAAGCCTCCGCGCCGGCGATGTCTGTGCGGATCGCATCGCCGATGCCGCAGATTCGCGCGCGGGAGATCGGCGCGCCGCGCTTCTCCTGGGCCAGTGCGAGCGCCGCCTCGTAGATCGGACGATGCGGCTTGCCGGCATAGACGACCTTTCCGCCGATCTCCTCATAGGCCAGCGCCACCGAGCCGGCGCAGGGCACGATGCGGCCGCCGCGCTCGACCACCAGGTCGGGATTGGCGCAGATCATCTCGAGACCGCGCGCCGCGAATCGGGCGAGCAGATCGGCATAGGTCCCGGCGGTTTCGGTCTCGTCGTCGAGTAACCCGGTGCAGAGCACGTATTCCGCGCATTCCGGCGTCGTCTCGGGTGAATCGAGCCCTGCGATCAGCGGCAGGTCACGATCCGGCCCCAGCCTGAACATCGGCTTGCCGGCGCGGGCCTGGATCAGGGCGCGGCAGACATCGCCCGAGGTCACGATCGCGTCCCAGGCCGTGCGCGGGACGCCGAAATTGTCGAGCTGCTGCTCGATCACCGCAGCCGGACGCGGCGCGTTGGTGACGAGAACCACGGTGATGCCGCGCTCACGCATCGCGACCAGTGCCTCGACCGCTCCGCCAAAAGCCGCGACGCCGTTATGAACGACCCCCCAGACGTCGCAGAGGCAGAGGTCGAAACGGTCGGCGATCTCGGAAAAGCCGGAGAGCGGCACGGTGGCTTCGATCTTCGATGGCGGCACGGCGCGTCACTCCCTCTGGTTCGGTGCCACCGCTCTACAGCATCGGGCCTGTTCTCGCACCCGCAACATGGCGCGGCCGCCCGCCCGGGCAGCAGGCGCACGGCCAAGTCCGAGCGATGAGAATGGATCAGGCGCTGGCGCGGCGCAGCACGGAGCGGAACGACTGACGCTGCGGCGGCGCGTCCTGCACGGGAGCGGCAGGAGCCGCCGGGTAGCCGACGATCTCCGCAGCCTGACGTAGCGGTTCCGGCGGGGGTTCGGGCGTTGCAGTCGCTGGTGCCGCTGGTGCGGGTTCGGCGAACACGTCGGGCTTGACCGGCCGTGCCGGCGAGAAGACCAGCCCCTGCGCCATCATCACGCCGAGATCGATCATGTCCGCGACCGTCGGATCGTCTGCAACCTCATCGGCGATTAGCACCACCGAGGCGCGCGCGAGCAAGCTCGAAAGGTCGCCTGCCGCGATATCCGAGGCCTGGCCGTCGGCATGCTCCATCAAGAGCGCGGCCGGCGCCTTGACGAAGCGGATGCCGCGGTCGAACAGCGAGGTCGGATCGAGCCGGAGATCGACGATCTGGTCGAGCGCGAAGCGCCCGCCATTGGCCGACATCGCCCCGAGCAGGCCCAAACTCGTCGGATCGAGACCACGGAAAACGCTCTGCGGCATCTCGATGATCAGGTGGCCGGTGTGTGCGCGGTATTTTTCGAGGATGCGCGACAGCGTCGCCAGCGCCTTCGATGAACTCCAGGTCGCATTGCTGAAATTGCAGGAGACGAAAAGCTCGCCTTCTTTCGAGCCGAGATGGCGGGCGATGGCGAGCGCGCGCGTCAAAACCAGCGCATCCAGAGTTGGGCCGAAGCCGCGCTCCTCGATGACGGAGATGAATTCATGCGGGAGGAGCAGCGTGTTCTCGTCGAGCCGCAGCCGCACCAGAGCCTCATAGCCACGCGTGCGGCGCTGCGGCAGCTGCACGATCGGCTGCAGATGGACCTCGACCCTGCCCTCTGAAAG